>CANHIJ010000008.1 GCA_947460575.1 Verrucomicrobiales bacterium
AACACAAAGATCACAAAAGGTTCGCCGCAAGGACCTCGCTTTTTCGGGTAAACCGCTGACGTTGAATGGCTCAACGAGACCGAACCGGCCCTCAAAGCACCACATTGCGAAACCCTTTTTGTGCTCTTTGTGTTCTTTGTGGTTACCCCCCTCAGCGGCCCCAGCCCCGCCTTGGCTCTGCAGGTATTCTCCGCGGTAATTAACCACAAAGGCCACAAAGGTCTGAGGGGGTTGGTTGTAGATGGTGTCTTTGTGTTCTCCGGGGCTGGATTAGTTCTACAGCGCATACTTTTTGATTTCGAACTTGAAGGAACCGAAGTTGATGAGCAGTCCGTGCTGGAGGCGGGCGGACTTCAAATAGCCCATGATTTGCGCGGTGTGTTCAGGGGCCAGCAGCTTGACCGCCTTCAGCTCTAGGATCAGCCAGCCCTCGACAAGAATGTCCGCATGGTAATCGCCAATCGCCGTCCCATCCTCGTCATAGACCCTGATTGGTTCCTGCTGGCCGACCACCAGCCCGGCCTTTCGCAGTCGATGCGCCAACGCATTCTCATACACCTTCTCCAAATGCCCCGGTCCATGGTAAGCGTGAATGTCCCAGCTTGTCTGCCTCACCCGGTCGCAAAATGACTTCACCTCGCCGTCAGTCTTAAAAGCTTTCATATTTTTGTGCACTCTGTGTTCTTTGGGGTTAAAAAAGCTCCCGGGTTCCCCTCGGCGGCGGCGTTTGGGGTGGCGCAACGGTTGCGCCACCGCCACCGCAGGGTAATGAAGGTTGGCGAGCCGACCGCCTGGCGGGGGCCAGGCGCAAAATTCCTTGCCCGGCGGCATCCCGCCACACAATTTTGCCGGGCCGAGGCGCTGAAAGAGTCCGCCGCGCCCCATTTTCTTCCATTTTCTCCCACTGCCTCCCATTCTTCCCCTTGTTATTTTCCCGCATTTCCCCAAAGACAGTCTTCTCTTCTGTCGCGCCTTCCCCTAAGGTTTGCAGAGAAACGCGGCCGAGTGCCCTCCCAGGGGCAAAACTACATGACTGACAACGATTTACGCCCAAGGCTGATCAGCTTAGCGGATGGATCCGAAGTGATCCTCCCCGAAACTGCGATCATCGGCCGCAAGCCCGACAGCACCTTAGCCTTGGCCGACAACCGGGTCTCGCGCCGCCACTCCATGATCCGCCGCCAAGAGGACGACGCCTTCTGGTTTTACGACCTGGGGAGCTTCAACGGCAGCTACATCAACAAGGAACGGGTCACCACCACCCGGCAGCTCGAGCCCGGCGACGTCATCCGCATCTGCGACTTCGAATACCGCTTCGAATTGCCCCAAGCGGAGCGCAGCCCCCGGAGCGACGCCCAGGACATGCAGGTCGTCCCGATGATCATCCTGGTCAGCGATATCAAAGGCTTCACCCGCCTCTCCGAAATCCTTCCGCCCGACGAACTGGCCCAAGTGATTGGCTCGTGGTATTCGTATTGCGATCAAGTGCTGACCGAGCACGGCGCCGCGATCGACAAATTCATTGGAGACGCGGTGCTGGCGTATTGGACGGACGTCAGTCCGAATGCCCGGCAGTGGGCCCTTTCGGCGGCCCGCTACCTGCGGGAGAGCTGCTCCCTGATCCAAGAGGAAATGAAGTGGACCTTCGAGCGCTACGACGTGGAATTCAGCAGCGGCGTGGCCCTCCACCTCGGCGAAGTCTCCTGGGGCCAGCTCGGCCAAGGCGGCCTCACCATGCTTGGAGACGCCGTCAACACCACCTTCCGCGTTCAAGCCCTCACCCGCCAACTCGGCAGCGATATCCTGGTCTCCTCCGACTTCCTCCACGGCTGGCCCGAGGGCATGAAACACGTGCGCTCCCTCGGCACCCACGCCCTCAAAGGCAAAGAAAACCCGGTAAACATCTACGCGCTCGAAAGCGCCCCTGAACTCTTCGTCCGGTGAGCGACCCCCTCCACTCCAAAAAACGCGAAGGTTGGCTCGGATTGGCCCTGACCGCGCTCCTCTGCCTCGGCTTTCTCTATTGGTGGTTCCGCCCCGCCCGCGAAACCTGGCAGCCCCACAGCACGGCTCAACTGGTGGCCCGCGCCCTCGCCGAACCGGGCCTCGATCTGCCCCCGCAACGCCTCGTGATCGACTTCGACCTCATGGAGACCGCCATCCTCCAAGCCCGGCTGGCCATGATCCCCGAAAGCCTCGAAACCGCCGCCCGCATCGCCGACCCCCTCGTCCAAGCCCGCGCCATTCGCCAACTCGCCCAAGCTCAACTCCATCAGGACTCCAAACACCTCGGCGAGGCCTTGACCATGTGCGACCGCATCGGCGACCACGCCCTGCGCGCCCGCATGAAGGAGGAAATCCTCCTCCAAATCGCCATGCTGGGCTTCGCCGACGTCGTCATGCCCGAAGCCAAAACCCCCTTGCTGCGCGCCCGCTTGGCCCGGCGCCTCGCGGAAACCGACGATCAAGAGGCCGCCCGCACCCTGCTCGCCGAACTGGAAGCGGCCTTGCCGACCTTGCCCACCGCCGAGGGCGCCGCCCTCCTTCCCGAACTGGCTTGGACCCGGGTCCACCTCGCCATCGCCGACGGCCCCCAGCAAGCCTTTGAAGCCATCCGCCGCCTCCCCGCCCCCGTTCAAGGGGAACTCTGGCTCGACCTCTTCCGCGTCTGCTTCGGCCGGGGCGATTCCGCGGCCGCGGATTCCGCCGCGGTGGCCGCCCAGGTCACCGACCCCGCTTTGCGCCGCCAAATCGAACTCGAAGCCCTCCAATCTAACATCCCCCTGCGCGAGGCTTCCGCCATCCTGGCCGAACTCCAACAAGAACGGCAAGCCGCCGCGCCCGGCGCCGACCAAATCCACGCCCTCCTCCAGTTGGCCGACGCCCACCGCCGCACTTCTGGCGCCGAGGCCGCCGCCATCCCCCTCCACACCGCCCTCCAGGCCGTTCAATCCCTCGCCGACCCCGTCGAGCGCGCCTCCCTCCTGGCTCAGTTGGCCGAAGTCCTCCCCGACGCCCTGCTCTTCGCTGAGTCCAAACAGGCCCTCCTCGACGCCACGGCCGCCGCCCGCACCGTGGTGGCCCCCGACCAGCGCCTCCCCCTCCTCATCCTCATCCTCCGCCACGCCTTCAACACTGGCGAAATCAAAGCCGCCGCTGACCTCGCCGCCGAAGCCCTCGAGCTCGCCCCCAAAGTCGCGCTCGCCCCCCCGCTCCTCCAGGAACTGGCCGATTTCCTCACCCGCCTGGGCGATTGGCCCGCCGCCCTCAGCCTCCTCCCCCCTGCCACCCCAACCGCCCCTCCCGGTTCCCCACCCAGCGTTTCCTCCCCCCCCGATTCTCCTTCCCCGCGCCAGCTCCTCCTCGACGCCATCGCCACCACCGCCGCTGAAGACGCCATCGGCTACGACCCCTCCGACCCGCCCAGCCGCGGCGAGCCGCTCGATCGCATCCGCAACCGCGCTGTCGCGGACGAAGTCGGCGCCGCCGCCTACCTCCCCGCCATCCCCGTCGGCTTCCTGCGCGCCCGCGCTACCCTGGCCCTCGCCAAGGGTCGCCTGCTCCCCCCCCTCCCCGCCAGCGAAACTTCCCAGCCTTCCGATCTCGACCCCGCGCTCCTCCTTGGCCAAGACCCTCCCGTCCCCCTCCTCCCCGCCGCGCCCTCCCCGGATCAACCCTAGCCGTGCGGCACCGCCACCAGGTCGGCATCGCGGAACGACGCCGGGTCTTCAATCGGCTCCAAGTGCGTCAGCACCTGCAAGCGCGGCACCGCCGCCCGCAGGGCCTCCTCCAATTCCTCCGCCAAATCGTGCCCGCGCTGCACCGTCCATTCCCCCGGCACCAACAAGTGCACCGACATAAAACGGCGCACCCCAGCCTCCCTCGTCCGCAACGCGTGCCAGTGTAGCCCTTGGGCCTCGTAGCTCGCCAGCACTGCCTTGATCTTCCCCAGTTCCTCCGCGGGCACCACCGTGTCCATCAAACCCAGCATCGACTGCCGCAGCAGGCCCACCCCAGTAAACACAATGTGGAAAGCCAGGATCAACCCCAGCGCCGGGTCCAGCCACGCCCAACCGGTCGCCTTCACTAAAAGCAGCCCCCCCACCGCCGCCACCGACGTCCAGACATCGGACATCAAGTGCTGCCCATCCGCCTTCAAGGCCACGCTGTGGTAGCGCCGCGCCGCCCGCAAGAGCAGCCGCGCCACCCACAAATTGATCGCCGACGCCCCCACCGAAACCATCAGGCCCGCCGTCAGCCCCGTCAGCGCCGCCGGATGAAAAAACCGCTCCACCGCGTTCCACCCAATCCCCGCCGCCGCCACTAAAATCAGCGCCCCCTCCACCCCCCCAGCAAAATACTCCACCTTAGTGTGCCCGTAGGGATGCTCGTCGTCGGCCGGGCGCGCCGACACCGTCACCGACGCCACCGCCACCAAGGCCGCCGCCAGATTGGCCACCGACTCCAGGGCGTCCGAAAGCAAAGTCACCGACCCCGTGAGGTGCCAAGCCACCAATTTCAGCACAAACGTCGCCACCGCGGCCCCCACCGAGAGCAAGGCAAAGCGGGTCACAGGCGAAGCGGGAATCATCCCCCGAGACTCCCCCCGCTCGCCACCCAATGCAACCCCGCGCCCACTGCGCCGCACCTGCATTTAACCCAAAAAGCGAACTGAGCCCTGCAGGGGCGACCGAATCGGAGGGCCCCATCGCGCACTTTTCCATGACATTTGGACGCCGTGCCATGACATTTGGGCACTGTGGGGTGCCCCGTTGGGGCGAAAAGGATTGTGACTTATGCCGCGCCAGGGCAACCCCGGAGGACTCATGCGGAGCCAAGGCAACCCCAGAGGACTTATGCCGCGCCAGGGCAACCCCGGAGGGGTTATCCATGACTAGCCGGGGGTTTCAACCCCCGGTTTGTCAGGCGCTATTGCCCCAGCCACAGCGTGGCTGCCCAATGCTCGGTCGACCCGCGGGCAGCTTGGCGGGCGCCGACGCGCTTGGCGGGCCCCGCCGCAAGGATCGACCCAGCATGGGGCAACCGCTTCGCGGTTGGGGGCATTTGGCTTCGATGTCCCGGGGGTTAAAACCCCCGGCTAGTCGTGGAGAACCGCTCTGCGGTTCGTAGACGTGCCCGCAAAAAGTATTTTTATATTTGTTATAGACCCTTTTTGATTTTGCAACTCACTGGAAATCAATTCCAAAATACTCGTAAATAAGACGATTTTGGACTTTTTGCGGGGACGTCTTGGCAGGGATGCCAGCGCGGCAGCCCCAAAAAAGGCTACGTACAAAGCGAAGGCCACCCGCGAATCGAAAGCCACCCGCGCCAGGGCTCCGCGCCCATCGAATACGATAGTCAACTCGCGATTTTATAATAAGCTAGGAAGCTCCCGTTTTGAGGATTAGAGCTGGCCCGCGAGGCTGCGGATGAGGGGGGTGAGGAGGGCGTCGGAGGGGGAGGGCGCCGGGGTGCCGTTGATTTCGCGGCTGGAGCGGAAGCCGTCTTCGAAGAGGCGGCGCTGGAGGTCGGCGGTGGTGGTGGGGTCGCTGAAGCCGATGCTGAATTCGTGGTTCACGCGGAGGCTGAGGCGGTCGAAGTTGGCGGAGCCGACGCAGGCCCAGCCGTCGTAGAGGGCGGCTTTGATGTGGGACATGCCTGGGCGGAGGAAGACGCGGATGCCGTGGCGGCGGAGGAGGGGGATGAGGGCGCGGTTGTTGGCGGCCATGACGGCGTTGTCGTTGGTGGCGGGGAAGACGATGCGGACGTCGACGCCGCGGTGGCGGGCCGCGATCAGGGCGGCGAGGAAGGCGTGGTCGCTGAGGTAGGCGTTTTCGAGCCAGGCGCGCTGGCGGCAGCGGGCGAGGGCGGTGAGTTGAGCGGAGGCGATTTCGTGGTGCCAAGCGCTGGTGTAGAGCGGTTGGACGGGAAAGGCGCCTGGGGGGGCTGGGGGCGGGGTCGGGGAAGGGCGAGCGCGGTGGAAGGCTTCGGCGAGGTCGCCGCCCCAGCTGTGGCGGGCCCAGGCGCGGGCGAAGTCGTGTTCGATGACTTGGACGAGGGGACCGCGGACCTGGAGCATGAGGTCGTGCCAGTCGTAGCGGTATTCGCGGCCGATGTTCATGCCGCCAAGCCAGGCGACTTGGTGGTCGATGGCGATGATTTTGGTGTGGGAGGCGGTGAGTCCGGACATGGGCATGGTGCGGACTTGGATCTGGGACTGGAGGCGGAGGTAGGCGGCGATGTCATCGGGAGGGGTGAAATCGGAGCGGCTGGGGCTGTGGGCCGGGGGAGCGGCGGCGGCGGAGAGGGAGGCGGATTCGTCGAAGAGGACGCGGATGCGGAGGCCCTCGCGGGAGCGTTTTTTCATGAGGTCGGCGAGGGTGATGGCGTAGTCGTCGGTGTCGAAGATGTAGAGTTGGAGGTCGAGGGAGTGCTGGGCTTCCTGGAGGGCTTGGGTGAAGGCGGGGAAGAACGCGTCGCCGCCGAGTTGGAGTTGGAGGGAGGCGGCGCTGGGGGGTGAGGAGGTGAGTTTGGCGAGGTCGTGTTGCCAGGCGTGGAGGTCCATGGGGGGGGCCTGGGCGAGTGGGGGGGGAGGGGAGGTGGGGAAGTGGTCGAAGAGGTGGTCGAGGCCGGCGCGGGAGATGCTGGTGGCGCTGGCGGCGAGGCGGGCGGCGGTGGAGAAGGGGTTGCGGAGGAGCGCGAGGACGTTGCTGCGCCAAAGGAAGCTGGAGATTTGGCGGACGGCGTGGTTGCCGTTGGTCCAGGAGGCGAGGAGGAGGTCCTGGCGCTCGGGAGGGACGGAGAGGAAGACGAGGCGGCGGGCTTGGTGGTCGAGGTAGGCGAGTTCGGGGAAGGTGCCGGTGAGGAAGAGGGCGGGGCCGGTTTGTCCGCCGGGGTGGTCGAGGGCGTCGCCGCGGAGGGTGAAGACCTCTTGGGCGAGTTCGCGGGCCTGGAGGGTGCGGGTGATGGTGAGGCCTGAGGGGCGCTGTTCGAGGGTCGTGAGGTGGCCCTGCTGGGCGAGGCGATGGGCGATGAGTTGACGGCCGCCGGCGAGGATGAGGGTGCCGTGGGCGGGGTTGGGGGGGGCGAGACGCAGGGCGAGGGCGTCGGCAGTGCGGCGCCAGACGTCGGGGCCGAAGACGGGGAGGGGACGGGCCTTTTTGCGGGGAGCGGCTTGGCTGGATGGGGCGGCGCGGGGGTCGGGCTGGAAGCGGAGGGCGGCGGTGGGGGCTCCGTCGAGGGGGCCGGTGGCGAAGGCGTCGCGGCCGGGGAGGAGGAAGCGGAGAGTGAGGAGGTGGCCGTCGGGGGAGAGGTGGGCGCGGACCGCTTTTTGGGTGGCTTGGCGGAGGTCGCGGGCTTGGGCGGTGGGGGCGGCGAGGCGGCAGGAGGGGAGGGCCAGGAAGGCCAGGAGGGCGAGGGCGAGCGGGAGCTGGATTAGCTGGCCCATGGGAGCAGGTGGCGGGGGGCCAGGAGGAGGGCGAGGGTGGCGGCGGCGGAGAGGACGGTCCAGAGGATGATCCAGGGGTTGCGGAGGAGTTGTTCGGGTTCGAGGCGGGCGCCGATTTCGCTCATGGCGTGGTGGAAGTAGGCCACAATGGCGATGAGGATGATGGGGAAGACGATGACGAGGTTGTGAAGGGGGGGGTGGGAGGCGATGGCGAGGCCGGCGCCGAAGCAGAAGAGGTTGGCGTAGGTGATCATGGCGATGATCAGGCTGCGCTCGGTGTAGGTGCCGAGGCTTTTGCGGTAGAGGCCGCTTTTTTCTTGGCCGCCGATGAAGCGGAACTCGGCGTAGCGCTTGCCGGTCATGAGGAGGCCGCCGAAGCACCACCAGGCGAGGACGATGGTGAGGGGGGGCCAGGAGCCCGGCCAGGGGGCGAGGGCGAACCAACCGAGCCAGAGGCGGATAGGGTTGTTGAAGGATTCGGCGATGACGTCGCCCCAGGGGCGGTCTTTCAGGCGAAGCGGGGGAACGTTGTAGACGAGGCCACTGGCGAGGAGGAGGGCGAGGGCGAGGGTGTAGCCGGGATTAAAGAAGGCCAGGGCGAGGGTGAAGCCGACCGCGATGAGGGCGGCAAAGAAGGCCCAGAGGGGGGGGATTTTGACCCGGCCGGAGGGGACGCCGCGGAGGCACTTGGTGGGGTGGAGGCGGTCGAAGGGGGCGTCGAGGATTTCGTTGAGGATGTAGTTGGCGGAGGCGATGAGGCAGGCGGGGACGAGGGAGAAGGCGGCGAGGGCGAGGGTGTGGGGGCCCTGCCAGGTGCCGGGGAGGAGGACGAGGGCCACGACGTGCCCGAAGAGGATGAAAATATTCTTCAGCCAATGGTCAGGGCGGGCGATTTTGAGATACTCGAGCACCGGGCGGGGGAGGGGGAGCGTGGGGGGACCAATATGCCTGCGGGGCCGGGGTCTGTCATGCGCGAAAACGGTTCAAGGCTGGGGGTGAGGGGCGCGGGGGAAGGCGATGGAGGCGGCGATGGAGAGGAGGAGGACGCCGATAGTGACGCCGAGGGAGAGGCCGTTGCCGATTTTGAAGGGGGTGTGGGCGAGGAGCATTTTGAGGCCGACGAAGGCGAGGATGATGCCGAGGCCTGGCTTGAGGTAGTAGAATTTGTCGATGACGCCGCTGAGGACGAAGTAGAGGGAGCGGAGGCCCATGATGGCGAAGACGTTGGAGGTGAAGATGATGAATTGGTCCTGCGTGATGCCAAAGACGGCGGGGATGCTGTCGACGGCGAAGACGAGGTCGCTGATTTCGATGCAGATCAGGACGATGAAGAGGGGCGTGAAGAGGGTGCGGCCGTTTTCCTTGACGAGGAAGCGGTCGCCGCGCCAGTTGGGGGTGAGCGGGAGGACGCGGCGGGCGTAGCGGACCACGGGGTTATTGGCGGGGTCGGCTTCGAGTTCGGTTTCGGAGCGGAGCATTTTGAGGCCGGTGTAGAGGAGGAAGGCGCCGAAGAGGTAGAGGATCCACTGGAATTGGGTGATGAGTTGGACGCCGATGGCGATCATCACGAAGCGCATCACGAGGGCGCTGAGGACGCCCCAGATGAGGACCTTGTGTTGATAGGCGGGGGGGACGGCGAAGTTTTTGAAGATGAGGGCGAAGATGAAGACGTTGTCGGCGCTGAGGGAGAGTTCGATGAGGTAGCCGTTAAAGAACTCGAGGCCCTTGAGGTGGCCTTGGGACTGCCAGATCCAGCCGCCGAAGAGGGAGGCCAGGACGGCCCAGATGCCGGTCCAGGTGAGGGCCTCGCGGAAGCTGATGGTGTGGGATTTGCGGGTGAAGATGCCGAGATCGAGGGCGATCATGCCGAGGACGACGGCGGCGAAGACGATCCAGAAGATGGGGGTGACAATCATGGGGGCGAAAAAGGAGCAGGGGGACGGGTTGGGGGATGCACCGCTTGGAGGAGGAGCGCCAGCCCTATTTTGGGATTTCCCGGGGCGGGGTGGGAGGGGAGCTGGAGGGCGGGATGAGGTCGAGGACTTGGTGGTCGGCGAGGAGTTGGGCCTGGAGGCGCGGGTAGTCGATATTTTGCACCGAGGTATTTTGCGCGAGGCTGTGGATGGCGGCGGTGGCGGCGCTTTGCCCGAGGACCATGAAGACGGGTTCCATGCGGATGCTGCCGAAGGCGATGTGGGAGGCGCTGAGGACGAGGGGCGCGAGGAGGTTGGTGCATTCGGCGGCGCGGGGGCGGATGGAGCGGTAGCTGATGGGGTAGGGTTTGCTGGGGACTTGGACGTCGCCTTCGTTGCGCAAGCGACCTTCGGCGGTGAGGTGGCGGCGCACGTGGTGGGAATCCATATTGTAGGCGCCCATGCCGATGGAATCGGTGACGACCTCGCGGCGGAGGCAGTTTTTTTCGGACATGACGTAGTCGCTGATCATGCGGCGGGCTTCGCGGACATAGAGTTGGCGGGGCCAGTGGTGGTTGTCGAGAAATTCGTCGGCGGCGAGGCCTAAGGTTTGGAATGCGGCGCGGATGGCGGGGGGGACGCGGGGGTGGTTGGCGAGGGTGTAGAGGAGGCCTTGGGTGTAGGCTTGGTGGTCTTGGATGATGGCGGCGCGCGTGGCGTAGTCGCCGTCGGGGTAGCGGTAGTTCATGCCGATGTAGTCGGTGCTGATGGCGAAGTTGTTGTTGGTGTCCGTCTTGCGATTGGGCATAAAGATCGGATTCCAGGGGACGCGGTGGTCGCCGACTTCGAAGTTGCGCAGGAGCAATTCGTAGCGCTGGGGGTCGTAGTTGGCGGGGCGGGGCCAGGGGAGGCGGTTGGCGGGGACGTCGGTGGTGCAGAGGCGGTAATTGTAGGCTTGGAGGCGGTGGTCGCCGCGGCCGTCGGGGGCGCTGGAAGAGGGTTCGATGCCGGGGAGGAGGCCGCTGTGGGGATCGCCGGGGACGATCCAGGGATCGACTTCGCGGGAGAACTGGTGGTGGAGGGCCTGGGCGGTTTGGATGCCGTTGAGGGTTTCGCCGTAGGTTTCGTTGGCTTCGCGACCGATGTGGTAGGAGACCCCGGCCTTGGCCATGAGGTCGCCTTCGTAGGTGGCGTCGATGAAGACGGGGGCGGCAAAGCGGGCGCCGCTTTCCATGATGATTTCGGTGATGCGGGGGCCGTCTTTGCGGACGCCGTGGGCGAGGTCGAGGCGTTCGCCGAAGACGACGGGGACGTCGGCTTGGGCGATGAGCCGGTCAAAGATGGCGGAGGCGACCTTGGGTTCGAAGGTCCATTGGGTGTCCTCGGGGGTGGCGGGAGGCGGGGGGGAATGGGGCCAGGCGGAGGAGTCGCGGTAGTGGGATTTGATGAGGCGGTAGAACTGGCGGGCGAGGCCGCCGATGGCGGCTTTGTTGCCGATGTCGGTGGCGCCGAGGCCACCGGTGGTGAGGCCGCCGAGGTGTTGGGTGGGTTCGATGAGGATGACGCTGCGGCCGAGGTGGCGAGCCTGGAGGGCGGCGGTGACGCCGCCGGAAGTGCCGCCGTAGACGATGAGGTCGGCGCGGCGGAGGGGGGCGGCGGCGGCGGGGAGGAGGGCCAGGGCAAAGAGGGCGGCGAGGAGGGCAGGGTGCATGGGGCGGCGGAGGTACGGGTGGGGCGGGGGGGATTTGTCCTCGAGAGGGCCCTAAATGGCGGGTGACAAAGGGGGGGCGCGGCGCGAGGAGGGGAGCATGAAGCCGCCGGTGGAGTTGCAACTTTTTGATCACCAGGCGAGCCTGGCGCTGGACCTGGTGGGGTTGCGGGCGGTGGGTCAGGCGGCGCTGGGGCCGGTGCTGGCGGCGCCGGGGCCGCAGGCGCAGAACTTGATGGAACTGGAAGAAGTGGAGGTTTCGTTTTTGGACGACGCGGCGATTGCGCGGGTCCACGGGGAATTTTTGGCGGACGACGCGCCGACGGATGTGATCACCTTTGCCCATGGGGAGATCTTGATCAGCGCGGAGACGGCGGTGCGGCAGGCCGCGGAGTACGGACAGGCGCCGGAGCGGGAGTTGGCGCTCTATTTAATCCACGGGCTGTTGCATTTAAATGGGCACGAGGACGAGAGCGAGGCGGGCTTGGCGCGGATGCAGGGCTTGCAGGAGGAGATCTTGGAGGGGGTTTGGCCGAAGTGAGGTTTTTGGGGAGGGGTCCGCTAAGTTCTTTTGGGGGGAGGGCACCCCTGGCATTGAAATTTCTCGGGGGAGCGCCATAGTGTAAAATGATGTCAGACCCGAACCCTGTTTATGAAGTGTCCCCCGGCGATGCGGATGAAGTGATCCGCGCGGTGCGGCTTTGTCTCACGGGCACCGAGGTGCCGACGAAGCTGACGTGGAAGATGGGGTTGTTTGATGCCTGGGCGAACCGGGTTTTTGTGGGCAAGATCGCGCCGCACCTGTTGGCGGTGCGGGCCGCGGCGGAAGCGGGGGACGTGGCCGCGGTATTGGCGGCCGACCAGGCCTTGGGGGGCGGCGAGCACAGCACGGCGGCAGGCCGGGCCTGGTTGGGCAAGCAGCGGGGCGGAAAGCATTTGGATATTTTGCCGCACCTTTCTGCGGCGGTGGGTGCGGGGCAGAGCGCGGGGGAATTCCACACCGTGTTGGCGCTGCAGGCCCACACTTTCCACGTGGCCTTTTTGCCGATGTTGCAAGCGGCGCTCTATTGCGAGTGGCGGGCGGCCCGCCCGGATGAGCGGAGCGTGCTTTCGGTGGAAGAATTTTTGCGGCGCTCCCGCCCGGTGATGAGTCAATTTGCTGCTTTGATTGCTGCCCATGTTCCCGCTGCCTCTCGCGACTCTGCGGTCAGCCGCTAACCTGGCCCGGGGGCTGCGCCGGGTCTGGGCCGTGATGCCGGGCACGGAGGAGCGGCCTGCCGTGGAGCAGGAAAGCGGCTTGGACCAACCGTGGCACGTGGTGGTGTCCAACGATCCCGTGAACCTGATGTCCTACGTCACTCTGGTGATCCGCCGGATTTTTGGCTACAGCCAAGAGAAGGCGGCGGAGATGATGTTGCAGGTGCACCAGAAGGGGCAGTGCATCGTGTGGACCGGGGCGCGGGAGCAGGCGGAACTTTACGTCAAGCAACTCCAGGAGCACCAGTTGCTCAGCTCGATGAAAAAGGCTGGCTGAGCCGACCCGCTGCCGCTTTTCGGCCCCTTTTGGTTTCCTCCCCCCTCATTATTGCCGATGCAATTGCAGAAACTCCCCAACGGCGCCGTCCGCTTCACGCAGCTCAATGCCTGGGACGTGCACACGTTTCGCAGTTTGCCCCGCTTGGCGGACTACGGAGCCGACCCCATGAGCGAGCAGCGCCTGCTGCCGCGCTTGGCGGACGCCGCCGAAATGACCCCAGAAATGGCGATGGATTGGGTGGAGTATGTGGTCCCAGAGTTGCGGGAGAGCTTTGCCTCCAACCTGGCGACGGTTCTCGCCGATTTGGCGGGCTTGGCGGCGGATCAGGCGGATCAGGCGGATCAGGCGGATCAGGAAGATCAGGCGGATCAGGAAGATCAGGCGGATGCGGCGGAGGAAGCACGCTTTGCGCTGACGATTCCGGCGGAGCACGTGGAGAGCTGGTTTCGGGCCATGAACCAGGCCCGCTTAGTGCTTTCGATGCGCTATGGGATTGACTCGGAGCATCTACCGGATCTCCCGAAGCTGATGGAGTCGGGCCACCTGGAGTATTGGTTTCAGTATGAGTTGTTTGTGAGGCTGCAGGGTTGGTTGGTGGATGTGGTGTTGGATGCCGGGTGAGGGGGGCGATTCTGCGTTCGACGCCGGGGTTTCCAGGGGTCAGAGTAGAGCTCAGGTGCCGCCGCTGGGCTCGGGCGCAACACTTTAACTATCTATATTTCCGATGTGCGGCATCTACGGTTTTTCTGGTTTCAGCGAAGACGGACTCCTCGAAAAGATGGGAGCGGTGCAGGGGCATCGGGGGCCGGATGGAAGCGGGCGCTATGACCGGCCGGAGCAGCGCTTTCACATGGGGATGAGGCGGCTGAGCATCATTGATCTGGAGGGGGGCTGGCAGCCGATTTACAATGAAGACCGGAGCTTGGCGATTGTGTTGAATGGGGAGATCTACAACTACCAGGAATTGCGCGCGGAGTTGGTGGAGAAGGGGCACGTGTTTCGCACCGCGAGCGACACCGAGACCATTTTGCACGGATTTGAGCAGTGGGGCCTGCCAGGGGTGTTGGGGCGCTTGAATGGGATGTTTGCCTTTTGCATCCACAGCGCGGCCAGCGGCGAGTTTTGGTTGGGGCGGGACCGCGCCGGGCAGAAGCCGCTGTATTATTATGCGGCGGGGGGGCGCTTTCTGTTTGCCAGCGAGGCCAAGAGCTTGCTGCAAAGCCAGGAGGTGCCGCGGCGCTGCCGGGTGGCGGCGATCGATGCCTATTTGACGCTGCGCAATGTGCCAGAGCCGACTACGATGTTTGAGGGCATCTACACCCTGCCAGCGGCACAGTGTTTGCACCACCGGCCAGACGGGAGCTTTGTGATTGAGCGCTATTGGGAGTGCCCGCTGCACGACGGTCGGGAGGTGCAATCCGAGGGGGCCTGGCAGGAGGAGTTCGAGGAGTTGTTTGAGGATTCGATTCGGCTCGTGATGCGCAGCGATGTCCCGGTGGGAGCCTATCTATCGGGCGGGGTGGACAGCAGTTTAGTGGTGGCGGCAATGCGGAAGCACGCGCCCTCGGTGAATACCTATAGCATCGGTTTCAACAGCCCGATCGACGAGACCGGGGACGCGGCCGAGACCGCGGCCTTTTTGGGGACAGTGCACCACACCATTCATGTGGAGCCGCAGGATTTTGACCGCTTACCGGCGATTGTGCACCACATGGATCGGCCGGTGGGGGACGCCTTGATCATTGCGTTTCACAAGCTGGCCGAGGGGGCGGCGCGGGACTTGAAAGTGGTCCTCGGAGGGGAGGGGGCCGACGAGTGTTTTGCGGGCTATGATTTTCACAAAAAACTGCTTTTAGCGGAGAAGTTGGGGCCATTGGCGCCGTGGGCGGGGCGGGCCGTGCAGGCGATGCCGCACGCGCTGTTGAATCGCTTTTTCAACTTTCCAGCGGACCTGGGAAGCCAGGGAAAGAAGCGCGGGGTGGACTTTCTTTTGCAATACCGGCGGCGCCATCCGATGGCCAATTTTTATGCCCTGCGCACTCTGTGGGCCGAGGAGGAACGGCGCGATTTGTACACGGAGTCGTTCCAGCACCTGGCCACGGAGGCCTGGATGCCGCGGGAGCGCGCGATTTTCCAGCCTGGGGCCTCGACGGTTTCGCGGGTCGAGGACGCGCCGTTTTTGGATCGGTTGTTGCGGATGCAATACGACGAGTGGCTGCAGGATTGGGCGTTGATTCGCCAGGACAAAAATACGATGGCGCACAGTTTGGAATACCGGCTGCCCTTTTTGGACCACCGGCTGATCGAATTGGCGCAGCGGATGCCGCAGAGCTGCAAATTGCGCGGGGGCACCGACAAGTGGATTGAGCGCCAGCTGGCGGACAAGTATTTCGCGGGCATGCCGCGCAATCGGCCCAACGGGCGGCCCAAGATTCCGTTTTACTTGCCGCTAGACTTTTTTTTCCAACATCCGCAATTCCGCCGCCTGGTGGCGGAGACGCTCAACGAGTCGCAAGTGCGGTCGCGGGGTTATTTTGAGCCGAAGCGGGTGGCGGCGCTGCTGGAGCGCATGGAGACGCGGGAGTTCATCTACCTCAAGCAGGTGATGTCGCTGGTGATTTTGGAGTTGTGGCACCGGGCGTTTATCGACTGAGCGGGGAGGGGATTTGGCTTAGCGGGGATGCGGCGGGGGAGGGCGGAGGAGGGGCTTGCCAGGGGACTGAGTTGGGGGTACGGGGGAGGGGAGTTATGATTCCGAATCTGAACGAATTGCCGAGCTGGAAGGAGGAGCCGAGGTGGCGGCGGCTGGGGCCGGTGCTGGGGGTCGTGCTCCTCGCGGGATTGGCGGGGGGGCTGATTTGGGTTTATGCGGCGGGGGTCAAGGAGTCCGTGCAGCAGGAGGCGGCCATGTCCGGGGCTTTGCAGGGGATCGCGGCGGACCTGTGGAGGAAGGGGACGGCGGCGGAAATGGGGGCGATGGACCCGGATTTGCCGGGGGAGATCGCCCGGCTGAGGGGGGGGCTGGGGGCTTCGCCAAAGGTCGTGGTATTGCCTTTGGAGGGCGTGGCTGGCGGCGGGAGCGGGACCCACTCCTTCGACTACCTGCGCGGAAAGCAGGTGGTGCTGCGGGTGCTGGTCCGGGTCGACCAGGCGGGCGGCCGGGTGGACGTGGTTTCGTTCCGGACCAGTCCGGAATTTTTGGAGGCGCGGCGGCGCTGAGTGCAGGGGACGGCGGGGAAAAATACAGGAACTCTGGCGAAAAGCGCACAAGAACGGGGTCGCCGGGCCCGTTTAGGAAGGTAGGTTTAGGCTGCGGCCGACTTATTTTTCTATGAACACCACTGCGCTTACTTCCGCCCGTCGCGATATTCTCAAAGCTGGGGCCGCTGGATTGGCGGCCTCGGTGGCCTTTCCCAGCCTTTCGTTTGGGGGAGATGACACGCGGCGCCTGAAAATCGGGCTGATCGGCTGCGGGGGGCGCGGCACGGGGGCGGCCCAGGACGCCATGAACGCGGACAGCAACATTGAATTGCACGCCGTGGGGGACGTCTTTGCGGAGTCGGCCGCCACCAGTTTGCGCAGTCTTAAGGAGCAGTTCCGCGACCGGGTGACGGTGGATGAAAGCCGCACCTTTTTGGGATTGGACGCCTACCAAAAGGTGTTGGCGAGCGGAGTGGACGTGGTCTTGCTGGCGACGCCTCCCGGCTTCCGGCCGATGCATTTTGAGGCCGCGGTGGCGGCGGGCAAGCACATCTTTTGCGAGAAGCCCATGGGGGTGGACATTCCCGGGGTGCGGCGGATTATGGCGGCGGCGGAGAAGGCCAAGTCGAATGGGCAGGCCATTGTGGGGGGATTTTGCTGGCGGCGGAGCGCCTCTCGGCGGGCGGCCTTTGAGCAGATTGCCAAGGGGGCGATTGGGGACATCACGAGCTATTACGCCACCTATTACACGGGCCCAGTGAAGCCGATGCAGCCGGCTTCGGCGCGCAAGGCGGAGTGGAGCGACGTGGAGTGGCAGCTGCGCAACTGGATGAATTTCTCCTGGCTGAGCGGGGACAGCTTTGTGGAGCAGGCGGTGCACAGCGTGGACAAGGTGGGTTGGGCCTTTCAGGACAAGGACCCGATCAGCTGCATCGCCACGGGCGGGCGGCAAAATCCGGCCGAAGGCGGCAATATCTACGACCACTTCAGCGCCATTTACGAGTTTCCGGACAACATTTTTGCCCACGTGGCGAGCCGCCAGCAGACCAACTGCGATGGGGAAAACGCCGACTACATCCGCGGCACCAAGGGGGTTTGCATCATCGGGAAGGGCGCCGCTCCGTTCATCAAGGGCGAGACCAACTGGCGCTTCCGGGAGGAAGACAACCAGATGTACACCCAGGAGCACGTCGAATTCTTCCAGTCGATCCGCGCCGGTAAGCCGGTGAATGACGGCTCCTTCATGTGCCACAGCACTATGCTGGGGATCATGGGGCGGATGGCGGCCTATACGGGCAAGCGGGTGACCTGGGAGCAGATCCTCAACAGCAAGGACGACCTGGCTCCGGAGGACGATTTGAAATGGGATTCCTCCTTCACGCCCACCCCGATGCCCCGGCCGGGGGTGACGGCGGTGATCTGAGGTGGCCAGAGGCGGCCCCTGAAAGGAAAATTCCTTTCAGGGGCCGTTTTTTTTTGACCAGAGGAGGCGGCGCAGAGCGTCCTGGGAGGAACCCGGAAAAACCATTGCTGGCTTTGCCCGGAGTCTGCTATTGGTTTCCCCCTATGCCCGACCAGTCACCTGCCCCCAATGACTTCATCCACAGCGAGGAATTTCTCCACGGTTTGATGCGGCGCCAGCTGCGCCTTTCGATCGGCTGTGCCTCGGCGTTTTTGCTGGTGTTGGTGGGCTTGCCCTTGGCGAATTATTTTGCGCCGGAATTCATGAGTCAGCCAGTGGGGGGGTTCACCCTGACGTGGCTGCTGCTGGGGGTGCTGGTGTTTCCTTTTGTGTGGATCATTGCGCGGGTGTTTATCACGCGATCCATGGCCTTGGAGGAGGCGGAGGTCGCCTTGGCGGCGGTCGGCAATGAGCAGCGCCAAGGCTAATTTCAACTTTGATTTATTTGCATGACACTGGCATCTTTTGATCCTTGGATTCTGGCCTTTTCCGCCATCACCGTGGCGGTGACGATTTGGATGGGTTTTCGGTCGGCGAAGTCTTCCAAGTCGGCTTCGGACTTTTTTGTGGCCGGGCGGTCGGTTTCGGTGGGGTGGAATGCTTCGGCGATTTCTGGGGAGTACCTGAGCGCGGCGAGTTTCATGGGGGTGGCGGGGATGGTGATGCTCTCGGGGTACGATGCGCTGTGGTACCCGGTGTGCTATGCGTGTGGGTATCTTTTCTTGCTGCTTTTCATTGCGGGGCCGCTGCGGCGTTTTGGGGCTTACACCATCCCGGACTTTGCGGAAGGGCGGTATGATTCGCCGGTGTTCCGCAAGATTGCGGTGTGTTTTGTGCTGTTTATTGGGTTCTTTTATACCATGCCGCAGATGAAGGGGGCGGGCACGACGTTGATGTATATTTTCCCGGGTCTGCCCTATTGGGTGGGGGTGTTAGTGGTGGGCTTGGTGATCACCCTGAATGTGGCCCTGGGGGGCATGAAGGGGATCACCTTGGTGCAGGCGGTGCAGTACTGGGTTAAGATGTTTGCCATTTCGGTGCCGGTGTTTGTGCTGCTGTCGGTGTATGGGGGTTATGGGAAGAACTTGTCGCTGAACCAGGTGTCGGCGGCTCCTGGGGCGCTGGTGGAGTCGGTGGAGCGGGTGGCGCTGCCGGAGAAGGCGCCGCGCGATGGGATTTGGTTGGCGCCGTTTGGGCCGCTGACGACCAAGGCAGTGAAGTCGGCCTCCGAGGCGCTTCCGGCGGAGCAGCGGGCGGGGTATCTGGCGGAGCACCAAAAGCCGTATTCGCTGCTTTACACGTTTTCGCTCATTGTGGCCTTGGTGTGTGGCACCGCGGGACTGCCGCACATTTTGGTGCGTTTTTATACCAATCCCGATGGGGTGGCGGCCAAGAAAACCACCATGTGGGTGATGATATTGATTGGGGTTTTCTATGTTTTCCCGCCGATTTTTGGGGTGCTGGGGCGCAATTTTTTGCCGGAGCTGTATGCGGCTACGGGGTCGAAGGGGCCGGACAAGGTGGTGTTGGAATTGCCGACCTTGATTCGGGCCAAGTATGGGGTGCTGGGGTCGATTTTGAGCGGCATCACCTGTGCGGGGGCCTTTGCGGCTTTTATGAGCACGTTTTCCGGGCTCCTGGTTTCGATGACGGGAGCGTTGGCTCACGATGTCTATGGGCGGATGCTGCGCCCCCAGTCGACCGCTGAGGAGCGGATGCGGATGTTCAAGTGGTGCGCGGTTTTGGTGGGTGGGGTGGCGGTGTTGTTGGGTTCGCAGGTGGAGCAATTGGACATCAACTTCATGGTGGGGCAGGCCTTTGCGATTGCGGCGGCGAGCTATTTTCCACTGCTTTTCATGAGTGTTTGGTGGCGCGGGATGACCATGGCGGGGGCGGCCACGGGGATGCTCAGCGGTGGGATTTTGGCGCTGGGCTGTGTCACGTTGACCAGCATTAGCGATATCCTCGCCAAGACGGGCAAGGCGGCGGCCACGGTTTCTGGCGGCACTTGGCAGCCGGATGCCTTGAATCACTTTTGGATTCAGCACCCCCTTTTGCGCATCCTCGCGGAGCAGCCTGCCTTGTGGGCGGTGCCGCTGGCGATTGGGCTGATGGTGGTGGTTTCTAAGGCCACGCGGGCTTCGGTCCCGGGGGACATCCGCATGAAGATGTTGGTGTTGCATGCTCCGGAAAAGCTAGGGCTCAAGCAGGAGTACATTCAGGAGCACCAGGGCGCGGGGCATTGAGAACCGCAATTTTTTACGCTGCCAGGGCGCGGAAGGCCCTGGCAGGGGGCAATCGAGGTTTAGCCTAAAGAAGGAGCCAAGGTCGCGATGGAAGATGGTTTTTTGGAATTGCCGGGGCGCCCACTGGGAGAGCGCGGTGCGGTGCTGGGGAGCGAATCCCTGCAGCAGATGGCGCGGCTGGCGTGGCGCAACAATGCGCGCTGCATTGGGCGGCTTTTTTGGAATAGCTTGCACCTGTTTGATGCGCGGGGGGCGCGGGGGGCCTCGGAGGTATTTGAGGCCTGCGTGGAGCATTTGCGCTATGCCACGGGGCAGGGGAAAATCCGGGCGGCGATTACGGTTTTTGCGGAAGCAGAGGCGGATGAGGTGGGGATGCGGATTTGGAATCGCCAGTTGATCCGCTACGCGGGGTATCGGGCGGCGGATGGCAAGGTATTGGGGGATCCTGAGCAAGTGGCTTTTACGGAGCGCCTTAGGGAGCTGGGATGGGTGCCGCCGCGGGAGCGGAGCGCCTTTGATGTGT
Source organism: Verrucomicrobiales bacterium (assembly GCA_947460575.1). GTDB lineage: Bacteria > Verrucomicrobiota > Verrucomicrobiia > Verrucomicrobiales > V1-33 > CAIZWU01. Next base: position 20,041 of record CANHIJ010000008.1, read on the forward strand.
TGCCCCTGGCGATTGCGTGTCCGGGGGAGTCGGTGCGGTTATTTACCCTGCCGAAAGAGGCGGTGTTGGAAGTGCCGATGGTGCACCCTGAGTTTGCCTGGTTTGGGGAGTTGGGGCTGAAGTGGCACGCGGTGCCGGCGGTTTCCGACATGGCCTTGGTGGGCGGGGGGCACCGGTTTCCGGCGGCACCGTTTAGCGGGTACTTTATGGGGACGGAGATTGGGTCGCGCAATTTTGGGGATGAGGGGCGCTACAACGTCCTGCCGCGGATTGCGGAGCGGATGGGACTAGACTGCAAATCGCGGGCGATGCTGTGGAAGGACCGCGCGCTCGTGGAGATCAACACCGCGGTGCTGCATTCTTTTCGGGAAGCGGGAGTGACGATCGTGGACCACCACACGGGATCGGCGCAATTTATGGAGCACGTGGCCAAGGAGGAGGCCTGCGGGCGGGAGGTGCCGGGGGATTGGTCGTGGCTGGTGCCGCCGCTTTCGGGGTCGATTTGTCCGGTGTTTCACCGGTACTACGGGGCAGAGCGGCCGGAGCCGGCGTTTGTGGCGCAGGCTCCGGCGTGGTGAGGGAGGGTCGGGCCTCCGAGGTTTTACTTGGGCTGGTTTTTGGTGCCTAGATTCCAGGCGTCGTGCATTTCTTCGGCGGAGGGGACTTGGAGGGGGCGGACGAGGCGCATGCCGAGGAACTGGGCGCTGGTGTGGTACCAGATGCTCTTGGGGAGCTGGGGATCCATGACCTTCCAGGTGTCCTTGGAGCCGCGGCGGGCGGCGCTGCGGAGTTCCTTGGCGTCGTCGTCCCAAGTGCCGCCGCGGACCGAGCGGGGGTAGAGGGTGACGGGCTTATTCCAAGGGGCGAGGGCGGCGTTGGCTTGGATTTGGGACTGGAGGGAGGCGTAGTAGGCGGGGTCGTATTGGTCGAGGGTCCATTCGGCGACGTTGCCGTGGATATCGAAGAGGCCCCAGGGATTGGGTTTTTTCTGGCCGACCGGCTGGGTTTTGCCGTCGCTGTTTTCGAAATACCAAGCGTAGTCGCCGAGTTGGGCGGGGTCGTCGCCGAAGGAATAGGCGGTGGTGGTGCCGGCGCGGGCGGCGTATTCCCATTCGGCCTCGGTGGGGAGGCGGTAGAAGTGGCCGGTTTGGGCGCTGAGCCACTGGCAGAACTTGTTGGCGGCGTGTTCGGTCATGGAGATGGCGGGGAAGCCATCTTGGCCCATGCCGAAGGTCATGTCGGTGTAGGGGGCGGTGGGGCTGCTGATGGCGTCGACGGGCTTGTCCTGGGGGTTGGCGGTTTTTTTGCTGCCGTCTTTCCAGCGGGCGTCGGGGGTGACCATGAAGGGCATGTAGAGATCCCAGGTGACTTCGGTGGCGCCCATCCAGAAGGGTTCGATGTGGCGCTTGATCTGGGGGCCTTCGTCTGGCTTGCGGTCTTTTTCGGTTTCGGGGCTGCCCTGGGAGAAATCTCCTCCGGGGATGGGGACCATTTTGAAGGCCTTGTTGGTTTTGGGGATGGTTTCGCTGTAGGCCTGGGGGTCGCCGGATTCCTTGGAGGCGAGGAGGATGGCTTCGCGGATTTTGGCGGTGAGTTCGAGGGTATCTGGGGAAGGGGGGCGGTCCTCGGTTTTGGTTTTGGGGACGAGGACCACGCCTTCGGGCCAGGGGGCGCCTTGGAGGACCCAGAGGCGGAGTTTTTCCTGCATCACGGCGGCGAGGGGGCCGCCGCTTTTGACGGGGGGCATGAGGTCGTCGTCGTCGGCCTTGAGGGTGGTGTGGGAGTAGAGGGGGCTGGCGGCGGGGTCGAAGGGGACGAGAGAGGGGCCGTCTTCGCCGCCTTTGAGGGAGCTGGCCAGGGTAGTGAGGTCGAGCTCACCCTTCATTTTTTCTGGCTTGTGGCAGGTGACGCAGTTTTGTTCGAGGATGGGTTGGATATCGCGGACGAACTGCATGCGGGGCACGGTGGCGAGGGGGGTGGCGGAGGGCCACTTGGCGCCGGCGGCGATCCAGGCCTTGAGGTGGCCGGACTGGGTGGGGGTGAGGGCGGGCTCCTTGCTGGGGGGCATGACGAGGTCGTCGTCGGCGGGGAGGAGGGTGCTGGTGTAGAGCTTGCTGTCCTCGGGTTTGCCGGGGACGAGCCAGGGGCCGCTTTCGCCGCCTTTGAGGGCATTTTCGAGGGTATCGAGGCGGCCTTCGCCATTTTGTTTATCGGCGTTGTGGCAGTGGACGCAGGTGCTTTCGAGGATGGGCTGGACGAAGTGGGAGAAGTAGGCGTCGGAATCCGGAGCGGGATCGGCGGCGGAGAGGGGGAGGACCGCGGCGAGGCTGCTGGAGATCAGGCTGGGGAGAAAAAGGCGGGGGCGCATGATGGGGAAGAGGACAGAGCGGAGGGGAGGGCTTGCAACGGGAATCTGCAAGGCAACGCGGCAAATGTGCCCTTCCTACCAGCCCAAAGGGGAGAAAGTGGGGCCGCGGGGACGGCGGGAGTGAATCGGCGAAAGGCGGGCGCGCGGGGCGCGTTTGGCAAAAGGGCTGGCGGGGATCCCCTCCGCGGCCTCTCCTTTTTAACCTTTTTTGCTATGTCCACGACGCGCCGCCGCTTTCTCGCCAGTTCTGCCTTGGCAGTGCCCTTTTTTTTGCCGTCGGGGCTGCGGGCCCAGGGGCCATCGCGGAAGTTGGCCCACGCGGCGATTGGAAGTAATGGGCAGGCGGCGAGCGATATCGATGCCTTGATGGTAGGAGACCGCTTGGAAGTGGTGGCGGTGGCGGACGTGGACTTGCGCAACCACGCGGCGGCCAAGGCAAAATTTCCCAACGCCCGGATTTACCAAGATTGGCGGGAATTGTTTGCCAAGGAGGGGGACCGGATTGACAGCGTGAATGTGTCGGTGCCGGACCACATGCACGCGGCCATCGCGATGACGGCGCTTTCGCTGAAGAAGCATGTGTATTGCCAGAAGCCGTTGACGCGGACAGTGGGCGAGGCGCGGGCGCTGCGGCTGGCGGCGCAAAAGGCTGGGGTGGTAACCCAGATGGGCAATCAGATTCACAGCAGCAGCGAGTACCGGACCGCGGCGCGGATGGTCCAGGAGGGATTGATCGGGAAAGTGAAGGAGGTGCACTGCTGGACGGGGGCACATTTTCCACAAAAAGTGCGCCCGACTGGGGAAGCGCCGGTCCCGGCGGGACTGGACTGGGACAAGTGGATCGGGGTGGCGCCGTTCCGGCCCTATCAGGAGTCGATTTACCATCCGTTTCAGTGGCGCGGCTGGCAGGATTTTGGGGGCGGGGCGATTGGGGATTTTGGGTGCCACATCATGGACACGCCGTTCAAGGCGCTGGGATTGACGGCGCCGCTGTCGATCGAGTGTACCGGGGCCGAGGAGGAATGGGTGCAGACGCCGGGGCGGTTCCAGGATTCGTGGCCCGCGTGGGAGACCTTGCGCTATGAGTTTCCGGGGAACGCCTTGACGGGCGGGGCGCCGCTGCCGCTTTACTGGACGGATGGGGGACGGCCTCCTGGGGCGGCGGTGTTGGAGGCCTTTAAGGACCGGCAAGTGCCGAGTAATGGGGCGCTCTTTATCGGGAGCACGTCCTCGCTGATGATCGTGCACTTTGGGGCGAGGCCTTATTTGCTGCCCTTGGAAAAAGACCGGGAGACGCGCTTTCCGGCCATCCCGGGGTCGCCTGGGGAGCACTACACGAGCTTCGTCAAGGCCTGCCTGGGGGAAGGGAAGACGACCGACCACTTTGACTACGCGGGGCCCTTGGCGGAGGCCACTTTGCTGGGGACGATCGGGGTGCGCGAGCCGGGCAAAAAGTTGCTCTGGGACGCGGCCTCGCTGAGTTTTCCGGGCGAGGCGGCGGCGACGGCGCGGGTGCAGCCGAAGTACCGGGACGGCTGGAAAGTGGCCGGGCTGGGCGCCTGAGCCTGAGGGGAGAGCTCGTCGGCCGCGCCCTGGGGGGCGCGGTCGGCGGGCGGAAAAACTCAGGAAGCGCTGGGAGCGCTGGGGGCGGGAAGGGGAAAGGTGAGGCGGGCCTGGTTTTGGGGGTCGGCGAGAAGGGTAAGGCTGCCGCCGATTTGGTGGGCGAGGAGCTTGATGAGGCGTTGGGAGAAGGAGGCTTCGCGGAGGGCGCGGAGGGAGGCGGTGAGGGGGATCCCGGTGTCGTGGAGGGTCAGGGTGCCGGTGGTTTCGTGCTGAGAGAACGTGATGGTGAGGTGGCCGGTGGCGCTGGGGTCGGGGAAGGCGTAGGCGAGGGCGGCGGCGATGAGTTCCTCAAAGATCAGGCCGAGGCCGATGGCGAGGCGCTGGGGCAGGATGAGGCCGGAGAATTCGGGTTGGAGGGTGATATTTCCGGGGGGGCGGCCCTGGGTGTCGAGGAGGGTGCGGCCAATTTCGGAGGTGAAGTGGGCGAAGTCTACGGTGTCGTTTTCGTGTTGGATGAGGCGGTAGACGAGGGCTACCGCGGCGAGGCGCTGGCGGCTTTCGAGGAGGGCGGCGCGGACTGGGGGGAGGTCGGCGTCTTCCGCCTGGAGGGAGAGCAAGCTGGAGAGGACCTGGAAATCGTTGCGGGCGCGGTGGAGGCTGACCGAAGGGGCCGGAGCCGACGGAGCCGACGGAGTTGGAGGAGGCGGGGCGGCCGGGAGGGGGCGGAAGAGGAGGAGAAAGCCGCGGGCGCTGGAGGCCTCGTCAAAGACGGGGGTGAGGTCGAGTTGGCCCTGGGTGGGGGTGCCGTCCTTGCTGATGAGAGGGGACTGGGCGTGCCAGCTGCGGTGGGTTTGGAGTTGGCGGGCCAGTTCGGCGCTGAATTCCTCGGGGGCTTCTGGGCGGAGGAGGCGGGAGAGGGGGCGGTCGGCGAGTTCGGCGGTGGTGTAGTCGGAGAGGGCTTCGGCGGCGGGGTTGAGGTGGAGAATGCGCCCGCGCTCGTCGATGAGGATGGCTGGGGTGAGGAGGTGCTGCAGCAGGGCGACGCCGATGCCGCCGGGGCGGGCGTTGGCGCGGGCGCGAGAAAGGTCGCGGAGGGTGAGGCCAAAGCGGCTTGGGGGGCCGCCGGGAAGGAGGACGAGGCGGGCTTCGAGGGTGCGGGGTTCGGTTTCGCCTTTGGGGGTGACCTTGTATTCGCAGCGGGTTTCGTGGCCGGGGTGGTCGAGGAGGCGCTCGACCATGACGTCGAGGGGAAGGGGGGCGGCGAGGAGGGGGAGGGCGGCGTCGAGGAATTGGCCGCGGAGGGCTGGGGCGGGAGTGTCGCTGGGGGGGGCGAAATCGCGGGAGGTGGTGTGTTCGAGGATGGTGCCATCGGCGTCGAGGAGGAAGAGCCAATCGGGGGTGATGTCGGCCCAGGGGGCGGCGGGAGGGGCGTCGGAGAGGGGGGCGAGGAGGCAAGCGGTGAAGGCTGGCTGGCCTTGGTCGTTCCGGATGACGGCCGCGCTGAGGTGGACGGGGGTTTGGCTGCCGGAGCGGTGGCGCAAGCTGGAGGGGAAGGCCGGGGTGGGGCCTGCGGCGAGGGAGGCGGCCCGCAGGCGGTCGACGGTTTCGGGGGGGAGGAAATCGGTGAGAGGGGCGCGGCGGGCTTCGTGGCGGGCGAGGCCGGTGAGCGCCTCGAAGGCCGGATTGACTTCCGTGAGGTTGCCGGAGGGATTGATGATGAGCAGGGGGGCGGAGGCCTGCTGGAAGAGGCCGCGGTAGCGGGCCTCGCTGGTGCGGATGGCTTGCTCGTCGAGGCGGGCGTCGGTGACGTCGAAAATAGTGAGAAGGAGGCGGTCGCCCGAGAGGGTGGCGGGGCGGAACTCGATGTCCTTGACGAGGCCCTCGGCGTTGCGCAGGGAGCAAGTCAGGGAGGTGCGGCGGCGCCAGACGCTTTCCCACCACTCGTCGAGGGCGCGTTTTTGGAAAACGTCGTCGCCGACGCAGGCGCGCTCGAGCCAAGTTTGGATGGGTTCGTCGGCTTCGGCGGCAAAGCCCAGCACGGCGCGGTGTTGAGGGTTGGCGTAGAGGACGTGGGCTTCATCGTCGAGCAGGATCATGCCGAAGGGGGCGGCCTCGGCCATTTCGCGAAAAGAGTCGTCGCCCTTGGGGGTGGGCTCGGTGGCAGCAGAAGGAGGGGCCGCGGAACAGCTCAAGAGGAGGCCGCCGACCGCGCCGCTGGTGTCGCGCCAGGGCTGGATTTCCCAGTGCACCAGGCTTTGGCTGCCGTCGGGGCGCACCATGGCGTCGCGGAGGGCGTGGGGCTCGCCCGAGGCCAGGCAGCGCTCGTAGAGGCGGCGCCAATCGGGGTGGAGATCGGGGAAAATGTCGCAGTGGCTGCGGCCGATCAAGGGGGTGGGAGGGATTTGGAATTCGCGGATCCAGCGGGAATTGACGGCGAGGTAGCGCAGGGAGCGGTCGAGAATGGCGACCGCGGCTGGGAAATGTTCCAGGAGCTGAATCGCGGCTTGGTCCCAAGGCGGGGCCGGGGCGGGCAGGGCGCGGTAGGAGGGCGGGGCGGCTGGCCGCGCCGGGTGGCGGCGCTCGTCCAGGCACTGCAGGAGGGCGGCGGGCTGCTCAGAGTCGGAGAGGAGATCGTCGACCCCGTAGTGGGCCGCGCTTTCGCCAGGCGAAAGTTGGGGGTTAGCTCCCAGGGCGATGATCCACAGCGGCCGGGGACCGGCCGCGGCGCGCAGCCAAGCGCTGAAGGCCGGGAGGGCCGCCGACCCCGCCCCCAGGGAGGCCACCACCAGCCCCTCGCCGCGGTATAGTGCCTGAGCTTGGGCGAAATCGGCGCAATCCACCACTTCCAGCCCGCGCTGCCGCAGCGCCAGCGCAAGCCCCTCGCGGAGCGCGGCATCCGGCTGCACCAGCAGGGCGCGCCGCAGGCTGGGGGAGGGCAAAAGGGGGCTCAGGGTCATGAACGGGTGGTTTGGCTGGTCGGAAAGGCGACACCGCAACGCGCTTGAGTCGCCTTTTTGCGACAATTATCTATTTCGAGAAGACAATCAATGCTGATTAAGTAAAAGCGCGGTGGCCGGGGTGGCGGTGGCGGGGGCGGGGGCGGGAATTATTGCGATTCTCTTGCATTTAGATGGGGGGCGTGCATTTTCCGCCACTGCCCATGAAGCGCCTCCATCCAGCCCCTGATCCGCCCCGCTGGGGCCCGCTGGCGCCGCAGTGGCGGGGACACTTGGGGAGAGAGCCGCAGGATGGGGATTCCTGGCTGGGGGCGATGAATGCGGTGGCGCTGGCGTTTTTGTTGATGGCGCTGGCGGCAGCTTTGCCGGAGGCGGAGGGAAGGCTGGGGGCGGCCGACTTGCCGCGCGAGACCGAGACGGGGGAGGTATTTGTGGCGGTGGACTTGCCGCCGGGGCCCGTTGCGGCGGAGGCGGTAGAGGCGGCAAGCGGCGCCGCGGCGGCCTATCCAGAACTGGAGGCCTTGGTGGAGCCAGTGGAGCTGATTGAGCCGTCGGCGGCGCCGCGGGAGCTGACGGCGCGACCGACGGCAACTTCCGCGCGGGCGACCCCCGCGCGGGAGGTTTCGGCGCGGGAGGCGGCTGGCCGGGAGGCTCCGGCGCAGGCCGCGGCTGGTCGGGAGGCGGCGGTTGGGGCCGTGGCGGCGGGGCCTGGGCGTGCGGTGGGGCCGGTGGGCCGTGGGGGAGGGGCGGGGAGCAATCCGCAGCCGCCATATCCGGCCTTTGCGCGGCGGCAGCGGTTGCAGGGCACGGTGGTGTTGCGGATTGCGGTGCGGGATGGGGCGGTGGCGGAGGTGGTGGTGGCCCGGAGCAGTGGGTCGGCGGGGCTGGACCGGCATGCGGCGGGGCACGTGGAGCGGAGCTGGCGGTGGGCGCGGGGGACGGAGCAGACGTTTACCCAGGCCTTTCGATTTGTGCTGCAGTGAGGGGCGCGTTTTTTCCAAGATCTCATTAATCCAAACTCTGAATTCATGCTTTATCCAGCAATAGCGGCGAATGTGGCAGTGGACCTGGCGCAGCGGGGCGGGCTGATCATGGTCCCGGTGGGGCTGACGGCGCTCTGTGCGGTGGCGATGGTGGGGGAGCGGGTGGTGTGGTGGGTGGGACTGCGGGGGCGGCGGGATCCGGCGCGGCTGGAGGCCATTTTTGCGGCCTTGGGGGCGGGGCGCGGGGGCGAGGCGGAGGCCTTGGCGGCGGATTCGCGGGATCCGGTGATCGCCATGGTTTATGGGGGATTGCGGCATCGCCGGACGTCCCTGCAGGCGGCGCTGCAGGTTTCTGCGGGGCTGGTGTTGCAGCAGGCGGGGCGGTTTATGGGGGCCTTGGACACCATCGTGACCTTGGCGCCACTGTTGGGATTGCTGGGGACGGTGACGGGGATCATGGGGGCCTTTGGGAGCATTGGGCAGGGCGAGTTGGCGGTGGAAAAGGTGACGGGAGGGATTGGGGAGGCCCTGATAGCCACCGCGGCGGGGCTGGGGATTGCGATATTCACCCTGATACCGCTGAACTATTTTCACGGGTGCCTGGCCCGCCTGCAGTTTGTGATGGAGGCGGCGGGCACCCAAGTGGAGTTGTTGACCGACGGAAAGGCGGCACCGGAAGCCTGACATGAAATTGCGCTCGCCTTTGCCGCCGCGGAGGAATCGGCTGGAGATCATCCCGCTGATCGACATCATGTTTTTTTTGCTGGCCTCCTTTATGCTTGTGAGTTTGACGATGAGTCGGCAGCAGGCGATCCCCGTGCAGCTGCCGGTGGCGGGGGCGGGGGCGGGGAAAGTGGTGCCGGACCAGATCAACTTGGCGGTGGATGCGGCCGGGGGGGTGCATTGGGGGACGCGCGGGGTGAGCCTGGGGGAATTGGCGGCGGAATTGGCGGCGCGGCACGCGGCGGATCCCGCGGCGCCGGTGTACATCAGCGGGGACGAGGAGGCCCGGCACGGGGCCATGGTGGCGGTGTTGGAGGCCGTGCGCCGGGCGGGATTTCAAAAAGTGGCCTTTCAAGTGCGAGCGCCCAGCGCTCCGGCCGCGCCCTGAGTGTTTAGCCGATTTTATCCCATGTATTCGCTGACGCGTTCGCTCCACGTTTGCCTGATGGCTCTGACGGCGGCGCTGTGCTTGGTTTGCCTATGGCAGTGGCAGCGGGAGGCGGCGGCGGGGCGGCGGGAGCGGGGGCTGCGGGCGGAGCTGGTCGGGGCGGAAGCGGGGGCCCGGCGCCAGGCGGCGGAGGTGGAGGCCTGCGGCAAAAAAGTGGCGCAGCTGGAGGCGGCCTTGGCCGAGCAGGTTCAGCAAAGCGCAGGCGCGCCGCAAGAGGAGGCACAGCGCCAAGCAGGGGCCCTGGCGGCGCAGGGGGCGCAATTGCGCCAAGCTTTGGAGGAGCGGGATGCCTTGGCGCGGCGCCTTAACGAGCGCACCCGGGAATTTAATGCCCTGGCGGAAAAATACCGCCTCGGAAAGTGAGCGCGCCTAGAGGACGCCGTGGTTGCGCAGTTGCAGGTAAAACCAAAAGACGAAGCTGATGAAGACAGCCACCAGGACGAGGGCCGAGATGGCTTGGCGGGAGCGGGCGCGGTTGAGGCGCTCGGCCTGCCAGCGGGTGCGGTTGAAGGGGCGGCCCTGAAAGGCGTCCTCTTCGGCTTCAATGAGGTGGCGGCGGCGCAGGCGGTCTCCCGCGAGGTGGACCGGGGCGGCCACAATGCTGGCTTCCAGCTTGTAGATTTTGGCTTTGATCTGGTCTTCCTCGAGCCGCATTTGGCGAATGCGCTCTTCTAATTCCGCTTGTTTGGCGCGGGTGGCACGGGTGATTCCTCGTTTGGGGGCCATGGCTGGGAGGGGTTGGAAGGGTGGGCGAGAAGGGGGCTAGCGGAGCGCCAGCCAGGCGAGAAAGAGGATCAGCGCGGTGGCGGCCAGCGGCGCGGTGAAGCCGCAGCCGCAAAATATCCAAAAGCGAAAGGTTTCGCGGTCCAGCGCCAAGGGGAGGCTGCCGGTCGGTCCCCTCCGGGCCGCGCTGGGCGCGGGGGCTGCCGCGGCGGGGCTGCCTGCCGCGGGCGCGCCGCCGAGAAAGGAGGTGCCCCGGGAAAACTCCGCCTGAGCTTCCTCAATCAGGCCCAGAGCCCGCCCCAAGTCGCGGGGAAGGTCTTGGGGGTTCCACTGCTCGGGGTTCAGGGAATCGATGACCTCGAGGTGGTGGCGGAAGCCCTCTTTGACCGCGAGGAGCTGCTCGACGCGGCGCTGGGCCTCGTAGGTTTCTCGGTCCAGTTGCCCGAGGGCCCGGCTGAGCTTTTCCCCCAAGTCAGCTCGACCGGACAAGAACTGCTGCTGTTGGCGGCTGAGTTCTTCAAAGCGGTGCTTCTCCTGCTCCAGGGCCTCCGCCTCCTGGCGCAGCTGGGCCAGGCGGTGCTGGGTGGTCTGGACGCGCTCGGCGAGGTCGCTGCCTCCCGGGGAGTCGGACGGTAGGACCAAACCTTCCCCGTCCAAATCGTCGAGGTGAAAGGTGGCTTCGCGCGGGCCGGGACGGCTCTGGGAGAGAGGGCGGGAAGTCGTCGGGAGCATGGGAAGGGGATAAGACTATTAAGACATCTAAATATTACAGTATTCCTAAAACTTCCAGTGCTTTTGCGGGGCCGGGGGGAAAAAAGGGCGGGCGGGGGGGCGGCGGGATGGAATCTAGGGAAATGGCGGGTCGGCTGTAAGGTTTCCCCCGGGGGCCTGCGTTCTAGGAGGGCTTCTGAGCCTTTTTCCCCCTGATTATCCATTTTTCTGCATGAGACGACGCAAACGCCGCTGGCCTTGGATTTTGGTTTTGTTGATGGCCGCCGGGGCGGGCGGGTGGTGGTACTATGGGCAGGCGAACCCAGCGGATGCGCCGCCGGAGTACGACACGGTGAAACTGGGGCGTGGGGACCTGACGAAGGCGGTTTCGGCGATTGGGGACTTGAATCCGCTGGTGAAGGTGGAGATTGGGTCCCAGATTTCGGGGACGATTGCCAAATTGTATGTGGATTTCAATTCGGTGGTCAAGGAGGGGGACGTGCTGTGCGAGTTGGACTCGGCGACGTACGATGCCAACTATGCGCAGACCAAGGCGGAGCGGGCGAGTGCGGAGGCGGAGCGGGATTTGCAGCGGCGCAACTTGGAGCGCAAGAAGCAGTTGATGGAGCGGCAGTTGTTGTCGGTGGCAGAGTTCGACAAGGTGGAGTCGGACTTGCGGCGGGCCGAGGCGCAGTTGGAGTTGGTGGAGGCGCGGCACAAGAAGGCCAAGGTGGACTTGGAGCGCTGCCGGATTCTTTCGCCGATCAACGGGGTGGTGGTGGACCGCACCGCGGAGATCGGTCAAACCATCGCGGCTAGTTTTAGTGCGCCCAAGCTGTTTGTCTTGGCGGCGGATTTGACCAAGATGCAGATCAACGCCAAGGTCTCGGAGGCCGACATCGGCCAGATCAAGGTCGGTCAGAAAGTTAGGTTTTTAGTGGACGCCTATCCGGAGTCTTTTTTAGGAGAAGTGGTGCAAGTGCGCAACTCGCCGATCACGGAGGAGAGCGTGGTGAACTACGACGTCATTATTGCGGTGAACAATCCGGACCAGAAGTTGAAGCCGGGGATGACGGCCACGGTGCAGGTGATCACGGGGGAGCGCAGCGGGGTGTTGCGGGTACCGAATGCGGTGCTGCGCTTCAAGCCGCCGACCAAGGGGGCGCCGGGCGCTGGGGGGCCCCCGCCGCCGCCGCCCGCCCTGGGCGGCGGGGCGACCTTCAAGCCCAAGGAGCAGAGCAACGAGCGGCAGGTCTATTTGAAGCCGACCCAACCCGGCGATGCCCTGGTGGCCGTGAAGGTGCAAGTGGGCCTGAGCGACGGGGTGCAGACGGAGATTTTGGGCGGGGTCAAGGAGGGGGACGAACTCATTTTGCTGCAGAAGCCCAGGAAGGATGAAGCGGGGGCCACTACCAATCCTTTTGGAGGCATGGGCCGCCGCTGAGGCTTGTCAGGTATGAGCGAACACCCAGTTATTCTTTTGCGCGACCTGCGCAAGACCTATGCCACCGATGCCGGGGAGGTGCAGGCCGTCAAAGGCGTGAACCTCGAGGTGATGGCGGGGGATTTTGTGGCCATCATGGGCAGCAGCGGCTCCGGCAAGAGCACCATGATGAACATCCTAGGCTGCCTGGATCAGGCCAGCAGCGGGACTTTTCTGCTCGACGGAGTCGACACCGCGCACTTGGATAGCGATGAGTTAGCGGAGCTGCGCAACCGCAAGCTGGGCTTTGTCTTTCAAGGCTTCAATTTGCTGTCGCGCACCACGGCGATGGAAAACGTGGAGTTGCCCCTGATCTATTCCTCGCGCCGCCTCAGCCCGGACCAGCGGGTCGACGACGCGGTGGCGGAATTGGAGCGGGTCGGCCTGGGCGAGCGCCTCGACCACCACCCCAATGAACTTTCCGGGGGCCAGCAACAGCGCGTCGCGATCGCCCGCTCCTTGGTCAACCGTCCCGCCCTCCTCCTGGCGGACGAACCCACCGGCAACCTGGACAGCGCCACTAGCGAGGAAATCATGCGGCTCTTCAAGTCGCTCAACGAGAGCGGCATCACTATTATTATGGTGACGCACGAGCCCGACGTGGCGGCCCACGCCCGGCGCATCGTGGTCATGAAAGACGGCTTGATCCGCAGTGACGAGCGCCGCCTTCCGGTGGCCGCGGTGGCACCGGCGGCACCAGAACCGCCCAAGGGGAATTTTTTGGGCGGGATTTACTTGGCCTTGAACATTTTGTCGACTTCGGGGCGGGCCCTGCTGCGCAACAAACTGCGCACCGTCCTGACGGCTTTGGGGATCATTATTGGGGTGGCGGCGGTGATTGCCATGGTGGCGATTGGCCGCGGGGCCAGCGCCATGGTGGAAAAACAAATCCGCAGCATGGGGGACAACTTGCTGCTGGTTTTTTCGGGGCAAGTCTTTAGCGGCGGGGTGTACCGCGGCTACGGGGGCGACGGAACCCTGACGATCGAGGATTTTGAAGCGATCGGCCAGCAGGTGCCAGGCGTGGTGGCGGTGAGCCCGGAATTGCGCAGCACCGAGCGCTACACTGCCGAGGGCAAAAACTGGTCTGGCAACGTCCGGGGAGCGGCCCCGGCCTACTTTGAAGTGCGGGATTGGCCGCTCGCCAGCGGGACCATCTTTACCGAGGAAGACGTGCGCAGCATGGCCACGGTGGCCCTGCTCGGGCAGACCGTGGTTGACCGCATGTTCCCCGAGGGCGACCCCGTGGGGCGCACCCTGCGGGTGGGCACGGTGGCCTTTCAGGTCATCGGCGTGCTGGCCAAAAAGGGCGCCGCGCCCTGGGGCGAAGATCAAGACGACATCGTGATCATCCCCTACACGACCTCGATGAAGCGCATCATCGGGACCACCCGGGTGCGCAGCATCAATGTCAAAATCGCCTCCGCCCCCGAGATGCCGATCGCCCAGGAGCAGGTGAATTTGCTGCTGCGGGATCGCCACAACATTGGCGATCCTAGCCAGGATGATTTTTCGGTGCGCACCCAGGACGAATTTATCAAAATGGCCACCCAGACCACCCGGATTATGACCATTTTGCTGGGCTCCATCGCTGGGGTATCGCTGTTAGTAGGGGGGATTGGGATTATGAATATCATGCTTGTTTCCGTGACCGAGCGGACGCGCGAGATTGGGATCCGCCGGGCCGTGGGCGCCAAGGGGCGGGACATTCGCCTCCAGTTTATTGTCGAAGCCATCGTCCTGAGCAGCGTGGGCGGAGCCATCGGGATCGGGCTGGGGATTGGGGCGGCGCAGCTCCTGACGCACTACGCGGGCTGGCCGGCTCTGGTTTCGGGGGCCTCGGTGGCCATCGCCTTCGGGGTCAGCTTTGCGGTGGGGGTCGTCTTCGGGTTTTTCCCCGCCCACAAGGCCGCCAAGCTCAACCCCATCGAGGCCCTGCGCCACGAGTAGTTCCCAAAGGGGCCCCTTCTCCCGCCCCGCGCCCTGGGGAGGGCCAAAAGCCTGGTGTGCCCCGCTGGGGCGCAGGTCCAGAGCGCCAATGGCGCGGCCTGAGCCAGCCCAGGGCAGCGCCCTGGGACTCGGGCCCAAACGGGTCCGGTAGACACGCCCGGTGGCGATGCCAGAGGCATCAGGATGATGCCAGAACGCAGCCAAAGAATGATGCCAGAGGCATCCCAGGATGATGCCGGAGGCATCCCAGCGGGTAGCCGGTGGTGAGCGAAGCGACACCACCGGATCCGCCTCGCAAGGGGGGCCGCACCCCGGCAGGGGTGCCAGCGCGGCAGCTCCCAAAAGGCCGCGCGCTGGAGCGGCGCGATCGCTGGGGGCGCCGCCATGGGCCAGGCCACGGGCCCGCCTTGGGTGGGGCCTTTTTTGTCAGGTGGCGTCGCGGGCGCGGGCGACGACGTCTTCCATGGCGTTTTGCTGACTTTCGATGGACTCCACGAGTTTGGCCTGGACGCGGAAGCGCTCGAGGTTGTGGAGGGGGTGGCGGGTTTTGAAGTAGGTGTCGCCGTTGAGGTGGTCGGCGAGGAAGCGGAGGCTGGTTTCGAGGGTGATGATCTTGCCGGAGAGGGCGAGGTGGTTGATTTCGGCCTCGTTGAGGAAGGAGCGGGCGCTGGAGAGGTAGCCGCGGACGAGGGCTTGGAACATGGGGAGGCGCATTTCCACGAGACTGACGTCCTGTTCGTCTTCGGCAGTGGAGATGGTGGTGGTGCGGACGAGGTCGCCGAAGTCGTAGAGCACCAAGCCGGGCATCACGGTGTCGAGGTCCATCACGCAGATGCCCTCGCCAGTGTGGTGATCAATCATGACGTTGTTGATCTTGGTGTCGTTGTGGGTGATGCGCTCGGGGAGGAGTCCGCTGGCCTGGGCGTTGAGGAGGAGGTCGACGAGGGGTTCGTGGGCGCGGCACCAGTCGAGTTCGGCGGCGAGGGAGGCGCGGCGGCCGACGCGGTCTTCCTCGGCGGCGCGCATCAGGGCGTCGTAGCGGCTGCGGGTGTGGTGGAATGCGGGGATGGTGTCGGCTAAGCGGGGGAGGGGGAGGTCGGCGAGGAGGGATTGGAAGTGGCCGAAGGCTTTGGCGGCTTCTTCGGCGAGGGTGGTGCTGTTGATGTGGCTGTGGGCCTCGGCGCCCTCGACGTAGAGGTAGGCGCGCCAGTGGTTGCCGGAGGGGTCCTGGTGCCAGTGGCGGCCGTCGCGGCAGGGGACGAGGGTGAGGACGCGGCGGTAGACGTCGCGGGCCTGGGCGGCGTGGAGTTTGTCCGCGATGTGGGTGGTGACGCGGTGGATATTTTCCATCACCAGATCGGGTCGGGTGAAGATGGCGTGGTTGATGCGCTGGAGGATGTAGCGGACGGAGGTACCGGCTTGGTTGACGCGGACCTCGAAGGTGTCGTTGATGTGTCCGTGTCCGCAGGGGGCGTGGCTGAGGTAGTCGCCTGGCATGCGGAATTCCGCAGCTAGGCGGGGGATGTCATGGCGGGGAAGGTCGGGCATGGCGAAAGTGTGCCATGGCCGCTGGCCTCGTTTATTCAAGTTCATTCTTGGGAAACCGGGGGCGATTTTGAACTGATGGGGGCGCAGGAAACTCAAAAAGGCGGAGGATCGTAATTTTTTGCCATGAAACCCCGAGTCGCCCAATTGTTGCCGCTGATCCTGGGGGGGATGCTGGCGGGTTTGCTGTTGCTGGTGTTGCCGCGGGACTGGGGGCGGGGCTGGGGGTTTTGGGCGGATCGGCGGGGTGGGGCGCCCCCCGGGGAGCCGCCCAAACCGTCGCAGCGCGGCGGGGAGCAAGCGGCCAGCGGGGCCTTTGATTTTTCCTTGGCGCAGCAGTGGTCGGATGCGGCGAGCCGGATTTTGGCGCTCTTAAAGGAGCGGCTCGAGGTCAAGGGGGCGCGGGACCACGAGGCCCTGCTCAGCTTCAAGACGGAGGAGGCCTATCGGGATTTTTTGGCGCGGGCGGCCGCGGCGGGCTTGCGGGTCGTGGACCAGTTGGACGGGTTTCGCCTGGCTCGGGTGAGCTACGATGATTTGGGGGCGCTGCAGCGCGACCTGCTGGGGCACGCCTCGGGCTATGGGGAAGTGGGGGCCAATTACTATGCGTACCTGCCGGACACCCCGGCCAAGGAGGAGCGCGCGGCCCAGCAGGAGGTCGCTTTTGGCGACGGCATGTTGCCCTTCCTGGGGGTGACGGGCGACCACAGCCGCTGGGGCCAGGGCGTGACCATCGCGATTTTGGACAGCGGGGTGGCGGCGGACGCCACGTTTGGCAGCGGCCGCCTGCGCTATTTGGATATCGGCCAGGGTTTTCTGGGGAGCGGGGAAGGGGATGGGCACGGCACCGCGGTGGCGGCGCTGGCGCTCGGCGAGGCGGGCGACGCCATGGGGGTGGCCCCGGGAGCCCAGGCCCTGAGCATCAAGGTGACGGGCGCGGACGGCACCAGCGACCTCTTCACGCTGGCCAAGGGCATTCAGACGGCGGTCGACGCCGGGGCCCAGGTGATCAACATCAGCTTGGGGGCCTATCAAAATTCCACGGTGCTGGCGGAGGCCATTGGCTATGCCGTGGGGCGGGGGGCGGTTATCGTGGCTCCGTCGGGCAACGACCAGGCGGCCCAGATGACCTGGCCGGCCGCGGATCCGCGAGTGATATCGGTGGGCGCGGTGGATGCGGTGGAGCAGCAAGCCAGCTTTTCCAATTCGGGGGACAATCTCAAAATAACCGCGCCGGGCTATGGGATCAACACCGCCTGGCTCAACGGGGAGCGGGTGGTCTTTGATGGCACTTCGGGGAGCGCGCCCATCGTGGCGGGGGCGGTGGCCGCCATGATGAGCGAGAATCCCGGGCTGAGCGCCAGCCAGGCCTGGGAGGTGCTGCAGCAGTATAGCAGCGACGGAGGAGCCCCTGGGGCCGACGCCGCTTACGGATCCGGGATTTTGAACTTGGGCTGGGCCATGAACCGCGGGGAGGTCGCCCGGGTCGACACCGCCGTTTCCAGCCACTACTTCAATAACCAGACCGGCCAGATGGAGTTTGTGATTCAGAACCGCAGTGGGTCGGTGGTTTCGGGGATGAACCTCTCTATTACGGACAACTTGGGGCAAAGCGCTTACGTGGTCCCGCCGCTGGCCCCGGGGGCTACGAGCACGGTGGCGGTGCCGGTCAACCAGCTGGAGCTGAGCCGGTCGGCCAACGGCATTTCCTATCGCTCGCAGCTGATCAATCCGGCTGGCGCGGTGGACGTGCAGCCCGCCAACAATCAGAAGGCGAGCACCGTTGCGCCGCGCTAGGCCTCAGGAGCCCGCGGAAACGGTGCGGCCCTTGCCGGTCATCCAGGCTCGCTTGGCGCTGCCGTGGAGGGCCTGGAGGTCGGCTTTGCTTTGGAGGCGGAATTCAATGGTGTGGGCGTGGGTGGCGAGGGGGTAGTCCTTGAGCACTTTTTGCCACACTTTGTCGCTGCCGGTGCGGTCGGCGGCCAGATTGGCCAGCTCGGTGACGCGGGCCTTGGCGACCTCTCCGGCGGCCAGTCCGCCGCCCGGCAGGGCCGCCTCCATGAAGTAAAAGCGGGCCAGGGCGTCGCCATCGGTCACGATGTTCATTTCAGTGACGCGCCCGCCGGGCAGGTTAAATTCGTGGATACTGACCACGCTAATTTTGCTCAGGGCCACGGTGTAGCTGCCTCCGGGCAGGGTGCAGTCCCAGAAATTGTTCTGGTTTTCTTGGTCCGTCACCGCGGGGGCCGCTGGGGTCGCCGGGGCGGGAGCCTGGGCGAGGGACCAGGTGGGCAGGGCGGCGATGAGGAGGAAGGGGAGAATTTTCATGCGCGGTAGTTTGGCAGAGGTGGGGCCGGATGTCACGCCAGAGAATCGGTGGGCCCCTCGCGGATTTTTTGGGGGGGAGAATTTTCCGCGGGCGGGCGCTTGCGCTGGGCCGTCGGGCGGACAAGCTGGAATCCCTATGTTCAGCCACGTCGTCATTTTTTGGATCAAGCCGGATGCCGCCCCCGATGCCGCCGACCAGTTGCTGGCCGGTTGCCACCAATACCTCACCGAGCTGCCAGGGGTCCTCAGCTTCCACGCCGGGAAAATGGTCTCCAGCCCCCGCGCGGTCGTCGATCAGACCTACCAGGTGGGGCTCAATGTGGTGTTCGTCGACAAGGCCGCCGAGGCCGCCTACCAAGTCCATCCGCGGCACCTGGAGTTCATCGATAAGGTATTTAAGCCGCTCTGCGCGCGGGCCACGATTTACGATTTCGCCTGAGCTGGCGAGGGCGGCGGCGGGCCGCGGGGCGCCCGGGCCGCAGCGGGGGCCAGGGGCGGTGAACAATTGTTGCGGCCGAGCCAAATGCAGGCCTCCCCTGGGGAGCCGAGCGCGGCGCGGAGGGCCCCTCCCCAGGCGATGGGGGAAGATAATCAGGTGCCCTCAGAATGTTTACCGGCGTGAATTTTGTTTTCAAATCATTGATAAACAAAGAATTACATCGGGATTAAATTACCATAAGTTTTTCGCCGGGATTTTCCCCGGCAAAACCCCGCGGGGCGGAGCAGGGGCGGTGAATGGCTTGTGAATAACTCGCGAACAAGTCGCCGCGGGCGGGGGCTGACGGGGGCAAAATTCCCTGTTCCACAGGGGGTTCCCCGGCTTTCCGCTTGCGCAGGTAGGCGAGGACCGGGAGGGGGGACCTGCATGTTCGAGCTCCTCGCCACGGATCCACATTCGGCGGCCCGCCGGGGTCGCCTCACCCTCCCGCATGGGGCGGTGGAGACGCCCGCCTTTATGCCGGTGGGGACGCAGGGCAGCGTGAAGGCGGTATCGCCTGGGGAACTGGAGCAGGTGGGGGCCCAGATGATTTTGGGGAACACGTACCACCTGAACTTGCGGCCGGGGCTGGCGGTGCTGCGGTCTTTCGGCAGCCTGCACCGCTTCAGCCGCTGGCAGCGGCCCATTTTGACGGACAGCGGGGGCTACCAGGTTTTTTCGCTGGCCAAGTTGCGCCGGGTCAAGGAGGAGGGGGTCCATTTTCAGAGCCACCTAGATGGCTCAAAATGCTTTATCGGACCGGAGACGTCGATGGAAATTCAGGCGGTGTTGGGCTCGGACATCGCGATGCTGTTCGACGAGTGCCCGCCGTGGCCCTGCGGGGAGCGGGAGGCCGACGCCAGCCTGAGCTTGACCCTGCGCTGGGCGCAGCGCTGCCAGGACTGGATCGGCCAGCACCAGCCCAAAACCGACACCGGGGCCCGGCAATCCCATTTTGGGATCGTGCAGGGGAGCGGCTACGCCCACCTGCGGGAGCGCGCCGCGCAGGCCCTGGCGGCGATGGACTTCGACGGCTACGCGGTGGGCGGAGTCAGCGTCGGCGAACCCGAGGAGGAGATGATGCGGGCCGTGGAGTCGAGCACGCCGCACCTCCCCGTGCACAAGCCGCGCTACGCCATGGGCTTGGGGACTCCTCCGCAAATTCTGGAAATGATTGCGCGGGGGATTGACCTGTTTGACTGCGTGTTGCCGACGCGCCTGGCGCGGCACGGCACGGCCTTCACCATGGACGGGCCGGTGCACATCAAGGGGAAGCGGTTTGAGTTCGACCACGGGCCGCTGGATGCGGAATGCTCGCATCCGCTGACGGCGGATTTTAGCCGGGCATACATTCGGCATCTTTTCCGGGCGGGGGAAATCCTGGGATTGAGGTTGATTTGTCTGCACAATCTGCATTTCTACCAGTCCCTCGTCCGAGGTGCCCGCGAGGCGCTAGAGGCGGGGACCTTTGCCGCCTATCGCGCGGCTTTTTTGTCCCGCTACCCAGCCCGCCCTTCAGCCCTTCCTGCACTATGAGCTTTGCCCTCTCCTCTCTTGTCGCCCAGGCCGCTCCGGCCGCCCAACCTCCCGGCTTGCAGCTGCTCATGCCAGTGCTGCTCATCGTGATGTTCTACTTCATGCTGATCCGCCCGCAGCGCCGCCAGCAAAAAGAACACGCCGCCCGCCTCGCCGCCCTCAAGACCGGCGACGACGTCATCGCGGCCGGCGGCATCCACGGCCTCGTCACCAACGTCGCCGAGCGCACCGTCACCCTCAAAATTGCCGACGGCGTGAAAATCAAGGTCGAGAAGTCCAGCGTCTCCTCAGTCACCAAAAAGTCGGACGAGCCCGAAGTCGCCGCCACCGAGGTGGTTTCTTCTTAGGCGAGTTTTTTTGCCAGCGACGCTCTCTCCTGCCGCCTCTGCCTCCCTGACTTTTCTTTTTTATGGATTTGAAGCCCTATCTCAAGCCGTTCGAGCCCTATTTGCCCTACATGGTGATGTTCGTGGGGATCGCCTCCGCGGTGCTCTTTATTTTGTATTTTGCGGCGGAGACGGACCGGCGCAAGCGCAGCGCGGGGACGGTGCTCTCGGTGCTGCTCGGGCTGTTTAGTTTTTACTGCGTGGGGCTGGGCCTCAAGAAGGGGATCGACCTCCAAGGGGGCGCTTCCTTCCTGGTGCGGGTCCAACCGGCCCCGGGCCGCGACGTCAACGTGGAGTCGCTGCGCAGCGCTCAGGAGATCATTGAAAACCGCCTTAATCCCACCGGTTCGCTCGACGTCACCGTGACCCCCCAGGGCACCGACGGCCTGTATGTGGAGGTGCCCGGACTCAGCGACGAAGAGATTCGCCAGAGCAAGGGCGTGATCGAGCGGGTCGCGAAATTGGAATTTAAATTGCTGGCGGACCGCAACACCGTGGGCGGCGGGATGCGCCCCAATCCCCCAGGCGATCCCGGCATTGAGCCCGGCTACATGGCACTGCCCTACAAGGACTCCAAGGGGAAGGACCCCAAGACCGGCAAGGAAATCGAAACTCCAGAGAGCGAAAAAGTCACGGTCTTCGTGAAAAATAAGGCGGAAATGGGCGGCAAGAGCGTCAAGTCCGCCTTCGGGGCCCTCAATCCCGGAGAACTGCACTACCACATTAGCGTGACCTTGCACGACGAGTACGGGCAGAAAATGAGCCAAATCACCAAGGACAACATCGGCAAACCCTTGGCCATCGTCCTCGACAACGTGGTCATCTCGGCCCCGACGATCCAGAGCAGCTTTGGCGCCCAATTCCAAATCACCGGCAACTTCACCGCCGAGGAAGCCCGCGACCTGGCGAGCGCCCTGGAAAATCCCCTGGAAAACCCCCTGGTGGTGGAGCAATCCAGCACCACCTCGGCCGCCTACGGCAGCGAAGTGATCAAGCAGGGCCTCTGGTCCGCTGGCTTTGGCCTGCTTTCGACCCTGGTCTTCATGATGATCTACTATCGCCTCTCCGGCATCATTGCGGTGATCGGCCTGGGCATGAACCTGCTGCTGCTGCTCGGGGTGATGCAGGTTTTTGGATTCACCCTCACCATGCCTGGGATCGCGGGGATCATCCTGACCTTGGGGATGGCGGTGGATGCCAACGTGCTGATTTACGAGCGCATGCGCGAAGAATTTGCCGCCGGCAAGTCGTTCTCCGCGGCCATTAAGGCTTCCTATGAAAAGGCCTTCAGCGCCATTTTTGACTCCAACCTGACGACCCTCATCACCTCGGTAATCATGATGGTGGTGGCCACCGGCGCCATCCGCGGCTTCGGCTTGGCGCTGACCATCGGCCTGCTGGCTTCGATGTTTTCCGCGCTCCTCATCACCCGCGTGTGCTTCCTATGGGTGGAGAAATTCGGGGTCAAGCGCCTCTCCTTCCTCAACCTGATCTCCAACCGCCTGATCGACTTCATGGGCATGCGCAAGAAGGCCTTCGCCCTTTCGGCGGTGCTGATCGCCGCCTGCATCGCGGTGGTCGCGCTGAAGGGCGATCGCGTCCTCGGCTATGAGCTGCGCGGCGGCGACTCCATCAGCCTGGCCCGCATTCCCGGCCTGACGGAAAAACAAATTTCAGATTCCCTGGCCAACTTCAAGTTCGAGGCCAAGGGGCAACAATTTGACGCGGGCTCTTTCAATGTGCAGGCAGTCAAGCCGGTGGGCGGCGAGGCCTACTTCACGATCCGGAGCGCTCCGGGCACTGCGGGCGCCCTGATTGAGAAGCTAAAGCAGGACCTCGCGGGTGGCGACGCCGAGCGGGCCAAGCTCTTCGAAGGCGCGGACATCCAAAGCATGGGCTCGGCGGTGGGCGGAAAAATGCTTACCAACTCCATCTGGGCCCTAGTGGCCGGGCTGGTGGGCATCTTTATCTACCTCACCTTCCGCTTCGAATCCCCCTTCGCGGTGGGTGCTATTTTCGCGGTCCTCCACGACGTGATCATCGCGGTGGGCGCCTGCGCTCTGGTCGGCAAGGAAGTCGGGCTCATCCTGGTGGGCGCCTTCCTGACGATTGCGGGCTATTCGATCAACGACACTATCGTCATTTTTGACCGGGTGCGCGAAGAACTGCGCACCCGCAAGGGAGACCTCTCCGAGGTCCTCAACTACGCCATCAGCGCCACGTTGAGCCGCACCGTGATAACCAGTGGGGTCACCGCCCTAGCGGTGATCGCGATGCTCCTCTTCGGGGGCAAGTCCTTGGCGGACTTCTCCTTTGCGATGCTCATCGGCATGATCTCGGGAACGTATTCTACCATCTTTATCGCTTCCCCCGTGGTGCTCTGGTGGGCGGAGCGCCGCCAGATCAACCTGCGCAAGCAGATCCTGGACGCCGATGCCCGCGACCTCGAGGCCCTCAGCGGCATGGAGCGCGAAGCCCCAGAAAAGCCTAGCAAGGCTCCCAAGTCGCTGGAGGCCTGAAGTGCCCCCAGGGGCCCCCTGCCAGGCTTAAGCCAGCAGCGGGCCCCGCGGGGTCGGATGCCCGCCGAGCAGTCTAGGAGGCACCCCAAATGGGGGCCCCGCCTGCGCCGGAGGGCCTTCTTGCGCTTCCCGCGAAAGCGGGTGGCAGGTCAAATCTCAGGAGAACGACTGGAGGGCTTTGAGCACCGCGAGGGCCCGGCCTGCATCTACCGCTTCCCCCGCCAGGGCCAAGCCATCCTCCCAGGTGGCCGCCAGACCCACTACCTGAAGCGCCGCGGCGACATTGACCAGGACCAGATCGCGCTTCGGGCCGCGGTCGGAACCGTCCAGAATGGCGCCGAGGATAGTGGCGTTTTCGGTGGCATCGCCTCCCTGAAGTTCAGTTAGAAGAGCCGGAGGGGACGGCCACTGATAGGTTGCCTCGCCGAGGTGGGTGGGCTCGGCGATGGCGATCTGGGTGGGGCCGAGGGTGGAGACCTCGTCCATGCCGCGGCCGTCGGCGGTGCGGCCGTGCACTACCCAGGCACGGCGGCGGCCCAGCGATTGCAGGATGCGCGCATAGGTGGGGGGCAGGGCGGGATCGAAAACCCCCGCCAGCTGGAAGGCGGGCTGCAGGGGATTGAGAAGCGGCCCGATGATGTTGAAAATGCTGCGCGTGCCGCTGGCGGCGAGGGCGCGGCGCACCGGGCCTACCGCGGCGAAGGCGGGATGGTACTGCGGCGCTAGCATGAAGGCCGCGCCGTGGCGCCGCACCCCTTCGGCGAAGCGATCCGGGGGCAAGTCGATCCGCACCCCCAGTGCCTCCAGGACATCGGCCCCGCCGCTCTTGGAGGTGATGCCGCGGTTCCCGTGCTTTACCACCGCGGCCCCACAGGCCGCCAACACAAACAGGGCCGTGGTGGACACGTTGAAGAGATGGAGTTGGTCCCCGCCAGTGCCGCAAATGTCGATCGCGGGCCGGTCCAACCCCGCGAGGTCCAAGGGCGGCCGCTCGGCGTGCCCGAGAAAGGCCCGCACAAAATCCGCAATTTCACGCGCCGTTTCGCCCTTCGCGCTGAGCGCCCGCAGGAGGTCGGCCTTTTGCGCGGGGTCCGCTTGCGGGTCGAGTAGAAAATCCGCTAGGGTCACGACGCCGTCGGCATCGAGTTCCTGGCGCTGGGTGAGGGATTCGAGCAGGGAAGCAGGGGACATCGGGCGGAGAGGAGATCGGGGGACACGCAAGCAGCAGGGAGGCGGTCCTGCAAGCTCAGGCTGTGGCCGCGCCGGTTTTGCCCTAACGCGTTGGCGCCCCTCCGGCGGGGCCGCGCGGGGGGACTGGCGAATCCTACTGTTCTGTTACTTTCCAAAGATTTACGCTTCGCGCCACACTTGGTAAAGGTGGGCCGTCGCCATTGCGGGCGACAGGGGATGCTCCCCAGCGGTCTGCTAGCGAGGAGCTCTTATCCATGGAATCCAAAACTGCTCTGCCGTGAAACTCCGCCACCCACTCCTCTTTGTCGGCCTGCTCGCTCCTGCTTCCCACGCCCACGCAGGAGGAATTCCACAAGAGTATGATTACGGCTTCCAGGTCTATCAAGAGGACGACGACCGAATCCGGGTGGAGTCGCACTACGTGCGCGGCCAGTGGAGCCTTTTGGAGGGCACAAGTTTTCGGATGCAGTATTTGAATGATGCCATTTCGGGGGCCTCTCCGACCGGGGCGCTACCGGGCGGGGTCCAGCCCTATGTGGCTAACGTGGAGGACGTCCGCACCGGAATCCTGGGGGCCTTGTCGCAGCAGTTGGGGCGGCACCGCCTAGAACTGGAAATTTCCCAGAGCAATGAAAACGATTATTTTTCCCAGGGCTACGCGCTGAGTGACGCCATTGAGCTCAATCAGAAAAATACCACCCTCACTTTAGGGGTGAATGTGCTCGACGACACCGTAACCGTGCCGGGTTTAGGAGATAAGGGCAAGGAGAGCTATGATTTCTTCGGCGGAATCAGCCAACTCCTCGACAAGAATACTGAGCTCACCGGGTCGCTTACGCTGGGCTTCAGCCAAGGATATATGAATGATCCTTACAAGGTGGTGCAGCGCGATGAGGTGTTCCGCACTCCCGATATGTCCATCGATGCCGGGGACGGAACGGCCATCCTAATTCCAGGGGTGGCGATTCCGATAACGAATATTTACCGGGAAAACCGCCCCGATAGCCGCTTTCGCCAGGTCCTCCAATTGGGCGGAAGGCACTATTTCGCCGCGGAAAAGGCCGCCCTCCAAGCCGCGCTCCGCTACACCCACGACGACTACGGCATTTCTTCCGAAATGGCCCAGCTCGAATGGAGGCAGGAACTGGGCGAACACCTCGAGATCGCTCCCTTTGTCCGCTACTATCACCAGAATGCTGCTAGCTTTTTTGTCAGGGACTTGAATCAAGTCGCGGTCGCCACTCCGGCCGACGATCCCAATGGCAGCGGTCCAAATTACTCGGCGGACTATCGGTTGTCGTCCTTTGACACCAACAGCATCGGGCTGCGCCTTTTGGCGAAGGTCTCCGAAAACCTCACCCTATCGGCGACCTATGAACGGTACACCATGAAAGGGGTAGGGGAGGACACTGCGCCCAGTGGCTCGTACCCCAGCGCCAACATGTTGACGGTCGGTCTGAAATTGAAGTTTTAAATACAACTCTAACTCACTAAGATTTCTGTGAAATCGGAGCCGGTTTTACCAGCAGATGCGCTAGGGATGCGCCACCTCCAATTCCGCGCCTTGGGGACCGCGTGCCAGATCAAGTTCCGCGAGCGGGAGGACTGCCGGGCCCTGCAATATGCTGCCGAAGCTTTGGACTGGATCGGAAAATTTGAAGCCAAGTTTTCGCGCTTTCGCGCGGACTCTCTGGTTTCCCAGATCAATGCCAGTGCCGGAAAGCAGTGGGTGGAGACGGATGCGGAGACCGAGCAGATGTTGGACGTGGCGGAAGGGGTGTTTCGGCTGACAGACGGCATTTTGGACCCGACGCTGTTGCCGCTTTTAGGGGTGTGGGATTGGAAAGTGGTCCCGGCGGCCTTGCCGGAGCGGAGCCGGGTGCAAAAGGCGCTCTCCTTGGTGGGTTGGCGGCGGGTCGAGCGGCGGCCTGGCGGGATTTTCCTGCCGGAGCCAGGAATGGGGTTAGATTTTGGAGGATTTGGCAAGGAGTTGGCAGTGGACGCCCTGGCCAAGTTGGCGCGGAACGCGGGACTCAAGGATGTCCTGGTAGACCTCGGGCGCGATGTCTATGCGATGGGCGGGAATGGAAAGCAGGCGTTTTGGCACGTGGGGGTGGAGGATGGCCACCATCCCGGGCAATGCTGGGCGGGCTTGGCGGTCACGGAGCGGGCGGTTTCCTCCTCGGGCAATTACGCCCGGCAATTTACCCATGGCGGCGTGAGCTATGGTCACATCCTCGATCCGCGCACGGGCTGGCCGGTGGCCAACGGCATGAAGGCGGTCACGGTGGTGGCCCCGACCTGCCTTGAAGCCGGTATTTACAGCACCGCGGCTTTCGTGCTGGGGACCAAAAAGGGGCTCAAACTAGCTTCGCGCGCCCCAGGCGTTTCCCTCTGTGCCCAATCCGAGCAGGGCATCGACGGCAGTCGCAACTTCGGCGATTGGCTCGTCAAGGCGAGCTAGTCCCGAAAACATAGCGCTTTTATCGCATTCCATTCTATGAAACAAATCCTCTCCCTCCTGCTCGTTCTCGCGGGCGCCACCCCAGTTTTAACTGCGGCCGACAGCCTAAAGGCTGGGCAGGCGTTGCCCAAGTTAGCTCCCTTGCTGGCGGGGGCGAAGCTGCCGGACACTTCCGGCAAGGTGGTCCTGGTGGACTTTTGGGCGTCCTGGTGCGTACCCTGCAAAGCTTCCTTTCCGGCGCTCAATAAGCTGCAAGCCGAGCAGGCCGCCAAGGGCCTGGTTATCATTGCTATTGGGGTCGACGACGATGCCGCCGACTTCAAGAAATTTGCTGCCGCGATGCAAGCGAAATTCCTCCTGGTGCACGACGCCGCCCATCAAGCGGTTGGGGCGTTTAACCCTCCGACGATGCCGACCAGCTACCTCGTGGATCGCAAAGGGGTGATCCGCTATGTGCACAGCGGCTTCAAGGGAGCCAAGACCGAAAAAGAATACACGGCTGAAATCGAAACCCTCCTTGGCGAAGCGCGCTGAACTTCCTTGCCCCGCATTTTATGAAATACCCACTTCCCTCTCTATTGGCCCTCGGCGCCGTCTTGTCCCTGAGCAGTTGTGCGGATTCCCTGGTCCGGGTGAAGCCCTATGACCGGGGTAATCTGGCGCGGCACATCATGGCAGATAGCCTGGACCCCCTGCAGACCGCGATGACGGAACACGCCTATTTCTCGCGCGAAGCCGGCTTTGGCGGCGGCGGCGTGGGCGGCGGCGGCTGCGGCTGCAACTGACCCCATTTTCGCTCCCCCCTATCCTCAAAATCCTATGAAACGCCAGCTCCCGATTGCGCCCCATGTCCGTCGTCTTTTCGGCCGTTTTGGGCCCCTTATGTTCATCTGCCAGCGCACTCCCGTGGGGCAGGTGATCGCCCATGAAGCGAGGAGTCTGGGTGTTTCTGGCTTTACCCAGGTTGCCAAATGGAGCGCGACCTTGGTTTCCGGTCTGGGGGCTTTTGACGCGGTTTCCGGAGCTACGGTGGTCATGCAAATCGCACCCACGCTAGGTTCGGCCACGGTTACGGCGCCTAACGGAAATGCGCTGAGCTTTATTGTGCAGGTGACCGGGGCCCCATCGACCGCCAAAAGTTGGAAATTGACCGGCACTCTCCCCACTGGTTTGACCCACAGCAATGCCACCAACAGCAACACTGACAGCGTCACTGGCATCCCGCGACAGAATGGCAACTTTCCCGTCACCCTGACGGCTTATGAAAAAGCGGGGTACTCCGGTGGTTCGAAGTCGGCCAATTTTACGATCATGGTTTCCGGTGGCGTGACGCCTCCGGTGATTTCGGTGCAGCCATTGCCGGTTTCCATCAGCGCCGGTGCTTCCGCCGTGCTCAGCGTCGGGTCCACCGGGGCGGCCTCTTTCCAATGGTATAAGGGGGCCTCTGGAGATATTGCTAGCCCTGTGGCGGGCGCCACCGCGGCCACCTATACGACACCGCCGCTGACCGCCTCGGCGAGCTATTGGGTTCGGGTTGCGAACTCTGGAGGATCGGTCAATTCGTCCTCGGCGGTGGTCACCGTGATCGACCCGCCCGTCCTCACAAGTCAGCCCATGGCGGCGACGATTGATCCGGGCGGATCGGCCCTCTTGAGCGTGGCCGCCACCGGCGCAGCGCCCTCGTTTCAGTGGTATGCGGGGGAGTCTGGGGACACCGCGAATCCCATGCCTAACGCGACAGGCGCGACCTGGACGACGCCAGTTCTCGCGGAGACGGCGCGGTTCTGGGTCATGGTGCGCAATGCCGCGGGAAGCGTCAATTCGAGCACGGCGGTGGTGACGGTGCGGGTGCCCCCGGCGATTCTTTCCCAGCCGTTGGGGACGAGGGTGGCGATGGGCAGCGCGGCCACTCTCAGTGTGGCGGCCTCTGGTACGGGGTTGGCTTTTCAGTGGTATCTCGGGGACTCCGGCGATACCGCTCATCCCGTGGCGGGGGCCACGGGAGCTTCGTTGATGGCCACCGCCACCAGCGCTGCCGCCAGTTATTGGGTGAAGATCAGCAACTCCGCTGGGTCCGTCCACTCCAATGGGGCGGTCGTTAAAGGGTTTGATACTTTTGCGAGCTGGGCCGCGGGCCGCTTCACGGGAGCGCAGTTGGGTGACCCTCTCATTTCCGGCGCGGCGGGAGACCCGGACGCCGACGGATGCACCAACGAACAAGAGTTTGTCTACGGCACGGCGCCGCTATCCTCCAACCCGCCGCTGGTCTTGGGGGTGGCGTCCGCCGGGGCTCCCCTGTCGCTGAGTTTTGCCGCCGCGGCCGCCAGCGGGACTGGTTATGTCGGAATCACGCGGCATTACGCGTTAGAGTGCTCTCCCAGCCTGGGAAGCGGCAGCCAGTGGTCGGTCTGTTATGGATTTGCGGATATCGTCGGGCTAGGACAAGAGGTCCGGTTTACGGCGGCGGCGGGTCCCGCCGCTAACTTCTACCGAGTCAAGGTATGGCTGGTTTCGGAATAGCGCCGCGAACGCTTTGGCCGGGGGCACTTCGCCGAGCCTTGGGTCCTTTCGCGCCCGCTTGAACCTCCCCGGGCCGCAGGGAATAGTGTTTTGGACGACTGAAGCACTCCGCCTCCGGCGCGGCGGAACCGTTGCTTGACCCTGATTTCGCCACCACCCCCATGAAAGTTTTGCTCGTTGAGGATGAACCTGATCTGGGCGTTCAGGTGTCGCGGGCTTTGACTGCGGCGGGGCACGTGGTGGAGCTGCGCCGGGATGGGACCGCCGCCCTAGCGGCTTTGAAGGTGGAGCATTTTGAAGCCCTGGTGCTCGATGTCAACCTGCCGGGCTGCAGTGGCCTGGATGTCTTGCAGGTGGCCCACGCGCTGCGCCCTCGTCCGGTTGTGCTGCTGCTGACGGCCCGGGCCGAGGTGGGGGACCGCGTGGCCGGACTCAATGCCGGGGCGGATGATTACCTGACTAAACCATTTGCGATGGCGGAACTGCTGGCGCGAGTCAGCAGCATGGGCCGGAGAGGTCAGGGCGGCGCCGCCGAGAGCGTGCTTCCGGGCGGCAGCTTGCGCTTAGACGCCCAGCGCAGGCGCGTGACCCTCGGCGGGCAAAGCATCGCTCTTTCCCCCCGCGAGTTTGATTTGTTAGCAATCTTCATGCAGGCTCCGGGGCGGGTTTTCAGCCGGGATGAATTGTGTGAGCGGATTTGGGAGCGATCGCACGACTACGATACGCGGACGGTGGAAATCTATATTATGCGGCTGCGCAAGAAGCTCGACGGGCCGGGGGCGCCGACCATTGAGACGGTGCGGGGATGCGGCTACACCATGAAACTGCCTTGCGGCGGCCCTGGCGGCTGAGGGGATGAGGGGGGCGCGACTTCCTTGAAAGGGGGCCTGGCTGGGGCGAGATTGGACGATGCGCGCTTGCTCCTTGAAGCTTCAATTTGCCCTGCTTTCGGCGGTTCTGGCGGTGTTGGCGCTGGGTTTGGCGGGGGCGGTATTGTTGCCGGTGGTGCGCCATCGCCAATTGTACGACCTGGATGAACAACTCGCCCGGGACGCCGCGGTGCTGCAGGGCATTTTTGCTGCCAAGGAAGCGGAGATTCTCGCCGGGACTCCCGGCGTGGTGGCGGGCCTTTTGCCCCCGAATTTGCGGCTGCGCTATCTGGAGGTGGAAGCCCTTGACGGTCGGGTGCTCCACCGCTCCGGCAACCTGCGGGGACTAGACCTAACTGGAGAGGTGGGGCGGGCGCACCCCGCCACCATTGCCGGGCAGGCAGCGCGCCTGCGCACGGCGCGCCAGGGCGAGTTGGTGCTGCACGTGGGGACCCGCCTGGGCACGCTGGATAAAACGCAGCGCGACTTGGCGATGAGCTTGTTGACGGTCCTGCCGCTAGTGGTGCTCGGGGCCTTTGGCGGGGGCTTGCTGTTGGGGCGGCGCGCCGTGCGGCCGATCGCCGCGCTCACCGCCGCCGCGGAAACCATCAGCACCGAGCGGCCGGGGGACCGCTTGCCGGTACCCCCAACCGGCGATGAAGTGGCTCGACTAACGGAAGTTCTAAACCGGAGCTTCGATCGCCTGCAGCGCGCCTATGAGGCCGCGGCGCGTTTCTCGGCCGACGCCTCCCATCAGCTCAAGACTCCCCTGGCAGTGATGCGGGCCGGGGTTGATGCCCTAGGCAAAATGGGCGGCCAAGTCCCGGAAGTGCAGGCGGAGGTCGAGGTGCTGCGGCGGCAATCCCGCCGCCTAACGACGATGGTGGACGATCTGCTCTTGTTGGCGCAGGTCGATGCGGGGCGCTTGGAATTGGAGAGCGGGCCATCGGATTTACAGCCCCTGTTGGAGCGGGTTTGGGAAGACCTGGAGGCGCTGGCGGCGGAGCAAAATGTGTCGGTGGAGCGCTCCTGGCCAGAGGCCTTGCCCTGTCATGCGGATCCGCGCCGGGTCGCGCTCATTTTGCAAAATT
This sequence comes from Verrucomicrobiales bacterium, assembly GCA_947460575.1. GTDB lineage: Bacteria > Verrucomicrobiota > Verrucomicrobiia > Verrucomicrobiales > V1-33 > CAIZWU01. The sequence continues at coordinate 50,877 of CANHIJ010000008.1, forward strand.
TGTTAGAAAATGCCATTAAATACACCCCGCCGGGCGGGCGCATTCGCGGCGTGGCCACGGCGGGCGCGGCGGGGGTGGAATGCCGCATCGCCAACACCGGCGCGCCGATTGCCGCGGCCCAGTGCGAAGCCATATTTGAGCGGTTTCACCGCAGCGGCGCGGGCGAAAACGTCCCTGGCCACGGTCTGGGGCTGAACATCGCGCGGGCCTTGGCGCGGGCTCACGGAGGGGATTTGTTTTTGGATAGGGATGAAGCGGGGTGGACGACTTTTGTCCTGCGGCTGCCGCGGGCCCCTGCAGGCTAGGGCCGCCCGGTGGCGCTTCGGCCTCCTCTCGCAGACACGGTTTGGCCGTTGGCGGGGGCAAAACCTGACCCGGGGGCGGCGCGCTACTGGGGGCGGCTCCGCCTAGCCAGATCTGTAGGGCCGACCGAGTCGGCGGCGAATTCCTTCCGATTCGTTACGCTATTGTCTTTGCGCTTGGCCGGAGATGCTGACTATGCTGGAAGATTAAAGTTTTTTTCTAATTTATGAATTGCCTGCGCCCCTCTCGCCTGCGCTGCGCCGCCGCCTTGGTGGGGTTGGCCGCGCTGTGGCCGGGGTCGCTCGGCGCGGCCCGCGCGGCCCCGGATTTGGATGGGGATAGCATTCCGAACATCGTGGACCTCGACGTGGATAGCGACGGCATCCCCAATGCGCTGGACGACAACATCGATGGCGGTTTTGCCAAAATGGGACCCTATTTGGGCACCTATATTGGGGACCATGTGGACAACCGCAACGCGGCTGAATGGGACATCGACGGCGACGGGCGCAATGATGATTGGCTCGGGGAGGACGATATCGACGGCGACGGCTACGACGACGACGACGCCGCGGAAATGGACCTCGATGGAGACGATAGGTTTATTGGATCCACGGAGGAGGGCGACCGCGCTGGCCCTGGCCGGAGCGACGGAGAAGGCGAAGACGACAACAAAGACGGGGGCGGCGCTGCCGCCGACGGCTCTCGGGACCCTTCTGGGAAGCAGACGCTTCGCCAGGAACTCACCGCCCGCCCCGCGGCTCCGGGCGAGGCCATGGCCCGGGCGCATATTCACCTGCGGGATTCCGGCAGCGTGGTGTTTGCGGTAGCGATCGCGCACGGTTGGGCGGGAACCTATGGAGTCCGGGTGGGGGAGGTGGCCAGGGGAGTGATCACGATTGCGGCGGGTGAGAGCGCGGGGCAGCTGGCTTTTGACACGCATCCCGATGAGCCCGGGGAGGGGCTGCTCGACTTCAACCCTGCGGGTTTGTCAGTGCGCATTTTCCGTGGCGCGGAGGAATGGTTCGCGGGTCCAGTGCCGACGCCGCGCGCTGTGGGCGAGGGAGCCCGCGGGTGGGCGGCGGAGTTTAGGGGAAGCCTGGCGGCCGCGCCCGAGGCCGCGGGCGAGATGGAATTGGGGGTATCCCATGCCGGGGAAGTGGCCCTGGTGCTCGCGGTCAGGCATGTGGCCGCCGCCGCCTATGATGTGAGGATTGGGGGCGTCATCCGCGGCCAAATGGCCATTTTGCCGGGCGCGGAGCGCGTTTCCACCCTTTTGACATTTGTCGCTGATCCGCTCCGGCGGGGGGAAGCGCGGCTCGACTTTGAAGCGGCCCATCAGGAGGTGGCGATTGAAAAGGGCGGGGTCGTCTACTTGTCAGGGATGAGCCCAGGGCCGCCATCCGGGCCTTGATTTCGGCCGCGGGTGGCCTGGTGGCGCGGAACGGCTGATATCAGCTAGGCAATGATGGGGGCCACGACCTTGCCGTGGACGTCGGTGAGGCGGAAGTCGCGGCCACTGAAGCGGTAGGTGAGGCGTTCGTGGTCCAGTCCCATGAGGTGGAGAATGGTGGCGTGGAGATCGTGCGCGGTGACGGGGTTTTCCACGGCGGCGAAGCCGAATTCATCGGTGGCGCCGTGGACGGTGCCGCCTTTGATGCCCCCGCCGGCCATCCAGATGGTGAAGCCATAGGGGTTGTGGTCGCGGCCTTGGGTGGCTCGGTTCGCGGAGAGCTCCACCGTGGGGGTGCGGCCGAATTCTCCGCCAAAAATCACCAGGGTATCGTCGAGCATGCCGCGCGATTTGAGGTCGGCGAGGAGGGCGGCGATGGGTTGGTCGATTTCCGCGGCGAGCTTGCGGTGGGAGGCCTCGAGGTTGTCGTGGTGGTCCCAGGGTTGGCCGACGCCGTGCCAGAGTTGGACAAAGCGGACGCCGCGCTCGAGGAGGCGGCGGGCGATCAAGGTTTGGCGGCCGTGCACCCCGTCGCCGTAGCGGTCGCGGATGGACTGGGGTTCGCGGGTGAGGTCAAAGGCATCGGTGGCCTCGCTTTGCATGCGGAAAGCGAGTTCGAAGGAGGCGATGCGGGCGTCGAGGCGGGGGTCGAGGCGGCCGACCCGGTGGGAGGCATTGAGGGATTGGAGGAGGTCTAACTGTCGGCGCTGGGCGCCTCGGGAGGTGTGCGGGCTGCGGATATTTTCCAGGAGGGCGTCGACATTTTGGTGTTGGGAGTCGACGTAGGTGCCCTGCATGGCGCCGGGCAGGAAAGCGGACTGCCAGTTTTCCGCGCCCTTGATGGGGAGTCCGCCTGGGCACATAGCGACGAAGGCGGGGAGGTTTTGGTTTTCCGAGCCGAGTCCATAGCTGAGCCACGAACCGAGGCTGGGCCGGGCCTGGATGGAGTCGCCGCAATTCATCAGCATCAAGCTGGGTTCATGGTTAGGAACCTGGGCGACCATGGAGCGGATCACCGCGATGTCGTCGATGTGCTGCGCGGTTTTGGCGAACAGTTCGCTGACTTCGATGCCGCTTTGGCCAAAGCGTTGGAAGCGGAATGGGGAGGGGAAGGCGGCGCCGGTTTTGCGCTCCGTGAGGAGTGTTCGGGGGAGCGGTTTTCCGGCGTAAGTGGCGAGGGCTGGCTTGGGGTCAAAGGTGTCGACGTGGGAGGGGCCGCCATTGAGGAAGAAGTGGATCACCCGTTTGGCCTTGGGGGCGAAATGGGGGCCGGGCGGGGCCGCGGAGGCATGGGGCGCGAGGATTCCCGCTAGGCCCAGCATGCCGAAACCCATGCCGGAGCGCTGGAGAAATTGGCGTCGATGCATCGAATGATAAAGTTAGTCAACAAAGGAGAATTCATTGGAGAGCAGGAGGGCCTGCGCCAGTTGTTCCCAGGGGGTGAGATCTTCCGCGGCGCTGCCGGAGAAATCGGCCTGGGCCTGCCAGGGGGGCGCGTCGAGCGCGGGGATTTTGGCAA
>CANHIJ010000009.1 GCA_947460575.1 Verrucomicrobiales bacterium
CATAGCGGAGGGGGTGGGCTACTATCTATAAGCCTAAACTTGCGGGTTGACTAGCTTATTCGGCGGGCGCGGAGCGCTAGCGCGGGAGGCTTTCTGGGCGCGCGTGGGTTTTTGGGACTGCGGCGCTGGCACCCCTGCCGGGGTGCGGGCCCCCTTGGGATACGGAACCGGTGGTGTCGCTTCGCTCAACCACCGGCTACTGGCTGAGATGCCTCCGGCATCATCTTGGACTGCCTCTGGGATCATGCTGGGATGGCTCTGGGATCGCCGCCGGGCGTGTCCACCGGGCATAATTTCGAGGTGCATTTTGGCCGTGGAAGGAACGCGCCTAACAGGTGAGTCTGGAGCGGTGAGAGAAAGCGGACTGCGCCGGGTCCTTAGGGTGCAAAAGGGACCCAGGGACGCATTTCGGCTTCCGGTTTTTGGATAACAAAAAACGGGGCGCTGGCTACTGGGAAAACGCGGCGGGGGCGGGGCGGTTTGGCCCTGGCGTTAGGGGACGCGGGGGAACTGGCTGAAGTCGGGGGGGCGCTTTTCGACGAAGGCGTTTTTGCCTTCTTTGGCTTCCTCGCTCATATAGTAGAGGAGGGTGGCATTGCCGGCGAGGTCGAGGAGGCCCATTTGGCCGTCGCAGTCGGCGTTGAGGGCGGACTTGAGGCAGCGGAGGGCGAGGGGGCTGTGCTGGAGGATTTCGCGGCACCACTTGACGGTTTCGGCTTCGAGGTCGGCGAGGGGGACCACGGCGTTGACGAGGCCCATGTCGAGGGCCTGTTGGGCGTCGTATTGGCGGCAGAGGTACCAGATTTCGCGGGCCTTTTTTTGGCCGACGATGCGGGCGAGGTAGCTAGAGCCGAGGCCGCCGTCGAAGGAGCCGACCTTGGGGCCGGTTTGGCCGAAGCGGGCGTTGTCGGCGGCGATGGTGAGGTCGCAGACGATGTGGAGGACGTGGCCGCCGCCGATGGCGTAGCCGGCGACCATGGCAATGACCGGTTTGGGGAGGCTGCGAATTTTTTTCTGGAGGTCGAGGACGTTAAGGCGGGGGACGCCGTCGGAGCCGAGGTAGCCGGCGTGGCCGCGGACTTTTTGGTCGCCGCCGGAGCAGAAGGCCAGATCTCCTTCGCCCGTTAGGATCACGACGCCGACGTGGGGGTCTTCGTGGGCGAGATCGAAGGCGCGGAGGAGTTCGGTGACGGTGAGGGGGCGGAAGGCGTTGCGGACTTCGGGGCGGTTGATGGTGATTTTGGCGATGCCGTCGGGGCTAACCTGATAGCGGATATCGGTGAATTCTGCGGGGGAGGACCACATGGGAGGGAGGAGCGGGATGGAGATGGAGATGGCGCCTAGCCGCTAAAGTAGGTATAGGACTTGAGATTTTTGCGGTAGGCTTTGTAGATGGCGGCGGCTTGTTCTTCGGAAACTTTCTTTTGGCTAGCGGGGTCCTCGGTGAGGGTTTTGAAGCGCTTGAGGAGGTCGCGGGGGACGTATTCGAGGTAGCTGAGGACTTCTTCGGCGGTATCGCCTTCGAGTTGGCGACTGTAGGAGATTTTGCCATTTTTGAGGCGGACCGTGACCACGCTGGTATCGCCGAGGAGGTTGTGGAGGTCGCCGAGGGTTTCTTGGTAGGCGCCGACGAGGAAGACGCCCATCATGTAGTCGTCGTTGCCGTTGAGGGCGTGGAGAGGGATGGTGGGGGATTGTTTGCCGGATTCGCCGATGAAGCAATTGAGGACGCCTTCGCAGTCGCAGGTGACGTCGGAGATGACGGCTTGGCGGGTGGGTTTTTCGTTAAGGCGGTGGAGGGGGGTGACGGGGAAGAATTGGTTGATCGCCCAGACGTCGGGGAGGCTCTGGAACATGGAGAAATTGCCGTAGTAGAAGTCGGCTAGGCGGGTGCGCAGGCTGACCATTTCGTCGCTGGTGTCGTCGGCGGTGCGCTGGGCGACTTGGGTGAGGACGTGCCAGTAGATGCGGTCGCCGAGGGCGCGCTCGCGGAGGGAGACTTGGCCGGTGCGGAAGAGGGTGAGGAGTTCGTCGCGGTAGAAGATGATGTCGGTGTAGGTTTCCTGAGCGCTGGTTTTCTCGAGGTTTTCGAGGACCTCGAGCATCGACTTGAGGGTATCGCAGGAACCGCGGGGGAGCTTGGGGAGGGGGTCGTCGCTGGCCATGCGGTTGACGTCGAGGATATCAAAAACCAGGACGCTGTAGTAGGCGACGACGGCGCGACCGGATTCGGTGACGATGTCGGGGTGGTTGACGCCGGCTTCGTCCATGACTTTTTGGACGGACTCGACGAGGTCGGCGCAGTATTCGCGGAGGCTGTAGGCCATGGAGTTTTCGTCGGCCTGTTTTTTGCCGGAGTAGTCGACGGCGAGGCCGCCGCCGAGGTTGAGGAGGCCCATGGGGGCGCCTTCTTTGACGAGGTTGACGTAGACGCGAGCGGCTTCTTGGGCGGCGAGGCGGATGGTGGACACCTTGGGGATTTGGGAGCCCTGGTGGTAGTGAAGCATGCGGAGGCACTTGAGTTTCCCCATGGCCTTGAGGTCGTCGACGACGCGGATGGTTTGGGAGAAATTGAGGCCGAAGGGGGAGCGATCGCCGGCGGATTCGGCCCAGTGGCCGCTGCCTTTGGTGGAGAGTTTGATGCGGATGCCGAGGGTGGGTTCGATGCCGAGTTTTTGACTGCGCTCCATGACGAGGGCGAGTTCGGGGGGCATTTCGAGGACGAGGACGACGTTGAGGCCGAGTTGTTTGGATTGGAGGGCGAGGTCGATGAATTCGGCGTCCTTGTAGCCATTGCAGATGAGGAGGGCCTCGCGGTCGTGCATGAAGGCGAGGGCGGCGAGGAGTTCGGGTTTGGAGCCGACTTCGATGCCGTAGTGGTATTGGCGGCCGTATTCGGTGACTTCTTTGACGACCTGTTGTTGTTGATTGACTTTGATAGGGTAGACGCCACGGTAGCGGCCCTTGTAGCCTTGGTTGCGCATTTCCTCGCGGAAGGTTTCGTTGAGTTCCTTGATGCGGGCGTAGAGGAGGTCGGGGAAGCGGAAGAGGGCGGGGAGGTGGAAGTCCTGATTTTTTTTGACGAGGCCGCGGATGATTTGGGGGAGGGAGACTTCGGCGAAGTCGCTGTTATTTTGCAGGCGGACGGTGACTTCGCCGGCTTTATCGCCGCTGAAGTAGCCGTTTCCCCAAGCTGGCAGTCCGTATAAATCCAAGGAATCCTCCACGCTCCAGGGCTCTAGGGCCGGGGCCGGGGCGGGGAGGAGGGGATCGGCGGAGATGGGGGCAGCGGGGAGAGGTTCTTTCATTTCGGGGTGGAATCAGGGCGGGAAGGGTAGCGCTTTCGCGGGAGATTGAAGGGGAATTTTCGGGATTTTTTCGGCGGGGGGAGGCGGGGGGGAAGGGCGGGAGTACGGTTCTGGTTGCGCGGTTCGGCGGGAGGCCTTATGCGGAACTTTTGCGATCTAAATCCATGGCAGCGAACCCACTTCACTTTCACTTTATCGGCATTTGCGGAACCGCGATGGGCGCGGTGGCGGCGGCGATGAAGGAACGCGGGTACACCATTACGGGGAGCGACAGCGCGGTGTATGCCCCGGTTTCGACGTTTTTGGAGAGCCGGGGGATCGCGATTGCGAGCGGCTACCGGGCCGCTAACATTCCGGAGGAAGCGGACGTGATTGTGGTAGGGAATGCGATTTCGCGGGGCAACGCGGAATTGGAGGAAGTGCTGAAGCGGAAGTTGCGGTATGTTTCGATGCCGGAGGTATTGAAGGAGCACTTTTTGCGCGGGAAGCGGAATTTTGTGGTCAGCGGGACGCACGGCAAGACGACGACGACGTCCTTGTTGGCGTGGCTGCTGGAGGAGGGGGGGAAGAATCCGAGTTATTTGATTGGGGGAGTGCCGCGGAATTTCAGTGGTGGGGCCCGCTTTGCGGAGAGTGCCTTTTTCGCCTTGGAGGGGGACGAGTACGACACCGCCTTTTTCGACAAGCGCTCCAAATTTTTGCACTACCTCCCGGAGGCGGTGATCATCAATAACATTGAGTTCGACCACGCGGATATTTTTGAGAACCTGGAAGCGATCAAGAAAAGTTTTCGGCTGTTGTTGCGGGTGGTGCCGAGCAATGGGGTGATTTACGCGAATGGAGACGACGCCAACTGCCGGGAGGTGGTGGCGGATTCCCCGGCTCCGGTGGTCACGGTGGGATTTGGGGAGGGGAACGACCGGCGGATTAGCGGAGTGGTGTACGGTGAGGACAGCACGGAGTTTGTGTTGGAGGGAAGCCGCTATCGCTTGCCGATGAATGGGGAGTACAATGTGCGCAACGCGGCGATGGCGATTTGCGCCGGGCAGTTTGCGGGGTTAGCGCCGGAGGTGATGGCGGCGGCGCTGGAGACATTCCGCGGGGTGGCGCGGCGGCAGGAGCTGAGGGGGGAAGTGAAGGGCGTCAAGGTGATCGATGACTTTGGGCACCACCCGACGGCGATCAAGGAGACTACGGAGGCGCTGCAGCGGCGCTACGTGGGGTCGGGCGGTCGCCTCCTGACAATCTTTGAGCCGCGCTCGAACACGACGCGGCGGAAGGTTTTCCAGGAGGAACTGGGGCTGGCGCTGGGGGCGAGCGAGATGGTGATCTTGGCTCCGGTGGCGGATCTGCACAAGATTGCAGAAGGGGATCGGCTGGACATGGGGCAGCTGGTGGGGGCGATTGGGGCGATGGGGCGCGAGGTTTATTTGGAGCCCGACGTGGAGCATATCGTGGCTCGGGCGGTTTCGCTCGTGAGGGCTGGGGACAGCATTGCGGTGTTCAGCAATGGGGGATTTGGGAGCATTCACGAAAAGCTGCTGGGAGCGCTGGAGGCGCTACCCGGCGAGGAAAACTGAGCCTTGGGTACCATGACACCATCAGCGCCGCTCCGGCTGCGGGGGCCGGAGGAGGCTTGGCGACACCGCGCCCACGATGTGGGGCACGTGTTGCAGCGCTGGCGGGCGGTGGCGCGGGTGGCGGGCTTGGAGTGGAGGGTGATTTACGAGACGGGGGGATATCCGGTTTATTTTTTGCGCAGCGGGCGAGCGGGCGAGCGGCCGCTGTATTTTAGCGCGGGAGTGCACGGGGACGAGGCGGGCGCGGTGCTGGGGCTGCTGGAATGGGCGGAGCGGTCGGGGGCGTATTTGCGGCGGGCGGATTTGATATTGATCCCGCTCTTTAATCCGGTGGGACTGGCGATGAACACGCGCGGGGATGCTGAAGGGGCCGACTTAAACCGGCTGTTTGACTGCGCCAGGCACCCGCACATTGCGGCGTGGCGCCAAGCCTTGGCGGGCTGCGCGCCGCGCGCCGCGGTTTGTCTGCACGAGGACTACGATGCCCAGGGCCTTTATGGGTACGAGCTGAATCGGGACCGGAACCTGCACCTCGCGGAGCAGTGTTTGGCGCAAGCGGAGGGGATCGTGCCGCGCGATCCGCGCCGCCGCATTGAAGGGCGGGCGGCCCAGCGGGGCGTGATCCGGAGGCGGCGGCTGCCGATGGCGGAGCATTTGCCAGAAGCGGTGGCGCTGTACGAGGCGGGAACCGACTGCGCCTTGACCTTTGAGACGCCGTCCGAGGGCTGTTTGCAGGCGCGGAGTCGGGCCCAGAGTTGCTTGTTGGACGCGGTCTGCGCGTGGGATCAGGCCGGAGGGTCGCGGATTGTAAAAATAAGTCAGGATGATCTGGTTTCGCGCGGGGACTCCCGGAAGGATTAGGGGGTGGCGAAGAAGGTATCGCTGGGGTCGTAGGGAGGGGCGCAGCAGCAGAGGAAGCGGAGGGGGGAGGTGGCGGTGATTTGGTGCCAGGCTCCTGGGGGGATGAGGATGGCGTCGCCGGGGGCGACGGGTTGGGAAGTGCCGTCGATTTCCATGAGAGCGGTGCCTTCGAGGAGGAAGTAGAATTCTTCGGAGAGGCGGTGGAAGTGGCGCTGGGTGGCGTGGCCGGTGGGAAGGCTGGCTTCGGCGAGGGACTGGTGTTGGACGGGGGCGTTGCTGCGGTCGAGGAGGCTGCGGATGGTGGAGCCGTCCTTGGTGGTGAAGGGGGGTTGGCGGTGGAGGTTGAGGATGGTGGGGGCCATGGGGATGGGGTTGGCGGTTTAAACGGAAACCGGCCCTCACCTTGGGGGATGAGGGCCGGCGGGAGGGAAGCGTGGGGAATTAGCCTTGGGGGGCTTCTTCGACGTGGATGACGCGGAGGGGGATGCTGGCGAGGATTTGGCCGCCGAGGGAGACTTCGAAGGAGAAGAGCCCGGCCTTTTCGAAGCGGAGGGGTTGGAAGTTGAGGATCATGTTGCGGGTGACGAAGTCGGCGCCTTCGGCGAGTTTGATGTCGATGGCGGCTTCGAGGGGCTGCATGGAGTTGTTGCCGTCTTCGTCGATGAGGCGAATAGACAGCTTGTGGCTGCCTTCATCGGCTTGGCGGAAACAGATGCGCAGCGCGAGGGCAGCGGCGGGGTGGACCACGGGAAGGACCCGGGATCCGATGGTGTCGAAAGTGCCGAGGACACACAACTTGGAGTTGTAGTCCATGGCGGAGTCACAAAGGGTTGCTACTTGAATATCCATAGGGGCGCGAAGATACTGGTGGAGAGGGGAATGCAAAGGCAATTCGGCGGGAGAGTGGGGGGAAATTAGGGTTGGGGGGGAGCGTTGGATTCGAAGAGAAGGTTGCCGTCGCGGAGGCGGCCGGTGAGGTGATCGCCTTCGCGGAATTGGCCTTGGAGGAGGGCGAGGCTGAGGGGGTCGAGGAGGTGGCGTTGGATGGCGCGCTTGAGGGGTCTGGCGCCGTAGACGGGGTCGTAGCCTTGATCGGCGACGTGGAGGAGGGCTTCGTCGGTGAGGGTGAGGTGGATATTTTGTTTTTCGAGGCGGGAGAGGACGCGCTGGAGTTGGATGCGGACGATATCGGCGAGGTTTTGGTCGTTGAGGCGGTCGAAGATGATGGTTTCGTCGATGCGGTTGAGGAATTCGGGGCGGAAGTGGGCGCGGAGGGCCTCGAGGACGCGGGCTTCGCGCTGCTCCTTGTTGTCGAGGTCCATGATGAATTGACTGCCGATATTGGAAGTCATGATGAGGACGGTGTTTTTGAAATCGACGGTGCGGCCCTGGCCGTCGGTGATGCGGCCGTCGTCGAGGACTTGGAGGAGGACGTTGAAGACGTCGGGGTGGGCTTTTTCGACTTCGTCGAAGAGGACGACGCTGTAGGGGCGGCGGCGGACGGCTTCGCTGAGTTGGCCGCCTTCTTCGTAGCCGACGTAGCCTGGGGGGGCGCCGATGAGGCGGGAGACGGCGTGTTTTTCCATGTATTCGCTCATGTCGATGCGGGTCATGGCGTTTTCGTCGTCGAAGAGGAATTCGGCGAGGGCTTTAGAGAGTTCGGTTTTACCGACGCCAGTGGGGCCGAGGAAGAGGAACGAGCCGATGGGGCGGTTTTCGTCTTGGAGGCCGGCGCGGGCGCGGCGGACGGCGTGGGAGACGGCGCGGATGGCTTCGCGCTGGCCGATGACGCGTTCGCCGAGGCGGTCTTCCATGTGGACGAGTTTGGCGCGTTCGCCTTCTTGGAGGCGGTTGACGGGGATGCCGGTCCAGGAGGCGACGATGCGGGCGATGTCTTCGGGGGTGACTTCTTCGCGGAGGAGGGAGCCCTCGGGTTTGGGGGTGCGCAGGGAGGCGTCTTCGGAGGCGAGTTGGGCCTCGAGGTTGGGGATGAGGCCGTATTGGATTTCGCCGGCGCGGGCGAAGTCGCCGCGGCGCTGGGCTTGTTCTTGTTCGGTGCGGAGGTGGTCGAGATCAGCTTTGATTTTGCGGCTGACTTGGACGGCTTCTTTTTCTTTGAGCCAGCGGGCTTTGAGGGTGCTGCTGGATTCCTTGAGGTCGGCGAGGTGTTTTTCGAGTTTGGCGAGGCGGTCCTGGCTGGCGGGGTCGGTTTCTTTTTTGACGACGAGGCGCTCCATTTCGAGCTGGATGATTTCGCGTTCGATGACGTCGATTTCGGTGGGCATGGAATCGAGTTCGATTTTGATGCGGCTGGCGGCTTCGTCGACGAGGTCGATGGCTTTGTCGGGGAGGAAGCGGTCGGTGATGTAGCGGTGGGAGAGGGTGGCGGCGGCGATGAGGGAGCTGTCTTGGATGCGGACGCCGTGGTGGACTTCGTAGCGTTCTTTGAGGCCGCGGAGGATGCCGATGGTGTCTGCGACGGAGGGTTCGCCGACGGTGACGGGCTGGAAGCGGCGTTCGAGGGCGGGGTCTTTTTCGATGTATTTGCGGTATTCGTCGAGGGTGGTGGCGCCGATGCAGCGGAGTTCGCCGCGGGCGAGTTGGGGTTTGAGGAGGTTGCCGGCGTCCATGGCGCCTTCGCTTTTGCCGGCGCCGACGATGGTGTGGAGTTCGTCGATGAAGAGGATGATTTGGCCTTCGCTGGAGGTGACTTCTTTGATGAAGGCCTTGAGGCGCTCTTCGAATTCGCCGCGGTATTTGGCGCCGGCCATCATGCCGCCGAGGTCCATGCTGATGAGGCGTTTGCCCTTGAGGGAGTCGGGGACGTCGCCGGCGACGATGCGGCGGGCGAGGCCTTCGGCGATGGCGGTTTTGCCGACGCCGGGCTCGCCGATGAGGACGGGGTTATTTTTGCTGCGGCGGCTGAGGACTTGCATGATGCGGCGGATTTCTTCGTCGCGGCCGATGACGGGGTCGATTTTGCCGGCGCGGGCGCGGGCGGTGAGGTCGGTGCCGTATTTTTCTAAAGTTTGGTATTTGCCTTCGGGGTCTTGGTCGGTGACGCGCTGGGCGCCGCGGACGGCGGCGAGAGCTTGGCGGGCGGCGGCGTGGGTGAGGCCTTGGGCTTTGAGGAGGTCGGCGAGTTCGCCGGGTTTGCGGAAGAGGCCGAGGAGGAAGTGTTCGACGCTGAGGTAATCGTCTTTGAGGGCGAGTTGTTCGTCTTCGGCGGCGGTGAGGACGATGCGGAGATCGTTGGAGGCGCTGAGGCTGGTGCTGCCGCTGACGCTGGGTTGGCGGGCGAGGAATTGGTCGAGGCTGGATTTGAGGGCGTCGGGGGATCCGCCCATTTTTTCGATGAGGGGGCGGGCGAGGACGCCCTCTTGGCCTAACATGGCGCTGAGGACGTGGGCGGGGCGCAATTCGGGGTGGCCGAGGCGGGTGGCGGAGGACTGCGCGGAGGACATCGCCTCTTGCATTTTGAGGGTGATTTTTTCCGGATTCATGGGCGGGGGGGAGCTTGGGTTGCCCGACATCTTACTGCACAAAGTGGTCCCTGGCAGAAAAATTCGGCAGGCGATTGAGCGCCAGCGGATTGAGAAAACGACGGGGCCCGCCCAAGGGCATTTTTGGCGCGCTGGGGGGCGGCCGCGGCGCCGTTTTGGCGCAGGGGGGGAGCCTAGCTGGCGCAGGGGGCCGTCAGGAGCCGAGGGGGCGGCGCCCGCTGAGGGCGCGGAAGAGGGTGAGGTCGTCGGCGGAGTCGAGGCCGCCGCCGGCGGGGAGGCCCTGGGCGAGGCGGGAGAGGGCGATGTGGGGAAAGGTTTGGGCGATGGTTTGGCCGAGGAAGTGGGCGGTGGCTTCGCCTTCGACGTCGGAGCCGGTGGCGAGGATGACTTCGCGGACCTGGCCGACGCGGAGGCGCTGGAGGAGGGAGGGGATGCGGAGGTCGTCGGGGCCGACGTTGTCGAGGGGGCTGAGGCGGCCGTGGAGGGCGTGGTAGCGGCCGTGGAAGGCGCCGCTGCGCTCGAGGGGGAGGATGTCGGTGGCCTGCTCGATGACGCAGAGGGCGGAGTTGTCGCGCGCGGGATCGTCGCAGAGGGGGCAGCCGAGGGTGCGGCTGGCGAAGAAGCCGCAGGAGGGGCAGAGGAGGACGCCGAGGCTGGCGGCGCCGAGGGCTTGGGCGAGGTCTGCGGAGCAGGAGTCGGGGGAGCGGAGAAGCCAGAGGGCGATGCGCTCGGCGGTGCGGGGGCCGATGCTGGGGAGGCGCTTGAGGTGGCCGATGAGGTTTTGGAGTTCGGCTGGGTAGGCGATTTTATTCACGGGCGTCGGGGGAGTTTGCGGGCGGCTCCGGGCTTGCGCCTGGGGAAGGGCAGGGGGTCGGCGCCTAGGGGAAGGGGAGCGCTGGGAGCGCGGGTGGCGGCGCGCTGGGCCTGTTCGGCGGCGCGAGAGACGAAGTATTCGAGGGGGGGATCGGGGTTGAGGAGGCCGTGGCGGGCGTCGGCGAAGCGGCGCAGGGCGTCTTCCGGGTGGCCGGCGCGGAGGAGGGCGATGGCGTCGCGGAAGGCTTGGCGGCGGGCGAGGGCTTCGGGGGAGAGGGAGCCGGTGGTGCCGAGGAGCTGGAAGACTTCGAGGGGGCCGCCGCTGGGGGGTTGGACGAATTCGAGGGGTCGGTCCTCGCTATTGGAGGCGGCGAAGTGGGTGGCGCTGTCGAGGAGGATGGGGACTTCGAAGGGGGCGGTTTGGGAGGCGAGCCAGCGGCTGAGTTCGAGGGCGTCGCCGAAGACGGTGTAGGTGGAGCCGACCATTCCGGCGGTGAGCTGGCCGGTGGCGAGGCCGATGCCGGGGGCGACCTGGGCGCCTTCGAGGGGGGCGGTTTGGGCGAATTCCTGAAGGGCCTGCTGGAGGGCGAGGGCGGCGGAAGCGGCGTTGGCGGCGGCGTCGGGGTTGGGGAGGGGAAGGCCAAAGAAGGCGCGCACCGCGGAGGCTTCGGAGGGGTCGAGGCAGGCGCCGTGGGCGAGGAGCACGCGGGAAGCGGTGGCGCGGAAGGCAGCGCGAAATTTGAGGACATCGCGGGCGGGCCACTGCTCGCAGAGGCGGTTTTCGTGGCGGAGTTGGCAGGTGAGGACGGTGGCGAGGCGCTGGTCGGGTCGGAGGAAGTCGGCGTTTTCTGCGGAGGCGAGGCGGGCGAGGAGGGCGGGCGACACCTGTCCGCGGAGGGAGTTGGAAGGACCTGAAGGAGCGGGGCTGAGGAGGGCGGTGAGGCTGCCCGCTCCGAGGAGGGCGAGGAGGGCGGGCAAGGGGTCCCAGGCGACTCCGTGGAGGGCGAGGACGAGGCTTTGGGAGAGGGAGAGGAGGGCGGCGGCGGCGAGGAGGGCGAAGACGCGGCGGCGGGGGCGGACGGCGGAGCCGACCCAGGCGGCGGCGAGGCCGATCAGGAGGGCGGCGGCGCAGGCGGCGGGGACGGGGACGGGGCGGAGTGGGAGGCTGGGGAGGTGTTGCCAGAGCCAGGGGCCAAGGGGGAGGGCGTGCCCGAGCCAAGTGAGGCTGGCGGCGGCGGCGGCGGCGAGGGCTCCGCCGACCAGGGCCGGGAGCGGGCCCGCGGAAGGGACAGCGGCGGAGGGGGACATGGCGCAGCTAGGGAGAAGGGGAGGTGGACACTGAGGAAACTCCTTATAAGGCCCCCAGGGGGATCAGGCAACTGTCTGGGGAGGGATTCTTGGAGGCTGGGACTGACAAGGACCTGTAGGGGAGCTGGGGGGGCTAGGGGAGTGCTAGGTGGGGGCGGAGTTTTACTAGGGTTTTGGGGCCGAGGCCGGGGATGCGGGCGAGGTCGTCGAGGGATTGGAAGGGGCGGGCTTGGATGATGCGGTTGGCGGTGACTTCGCCGAGGCCGGGGATGCGGAGGAGGGCGGCGAGGGGGGCGCGGTTGAGGTCGAGGGGCAGGGAAGGGGGTGCTTTGGCGAGGGTGGAGGTGAGATCGGAGTCGTCGTCGCGCTGGAGTTTGCGTTCGGCGGGGAGGGATTCCCAATTTGTTTTAGCCCAGATGCCGAGGCCGAGTTTGGCGGCGCGGAGTTCGAGGTCGCGGAGGGAGTCGCGGTAGGCGTTCTGGGAAGAGCCGTCGGGGGTTTGGCGGGAGACGCCGAAGGATCTGGCGAGGCCTTGGCGGACGAGGAGTTCGGCGAGGTCTTGACCGCCTTGGGTGGTGACGAAGGCGTAGATGCGCTGGAATTTGCTGTTGCCGCGGGCGTCGGCGAAGGCGGTGTGGAGGGAGAAGGGTTGGCGGAGGGCGCGAGCGGTTTCGGCGGCGGCGAGGCGGCCGAAGGATTGGGCGAGTTCGGTGGAGGCGGCGGGGGAGCCGCTGGCGATGCCGAAGTAGCGGCGCTGTTCGCGGAGGCGTCGGGCGTCGGTTTCGTCGTTGGCGTGGCTTTCGAGGCAGTCGGCGCCGTAGAGGCGGACGGTGTATTGGGTGCCGTCGGGGGTTTGGACGCGGAAGCTGTC
This sequence comes from Verrucomicrobiales bacterium, assembly GCA_947460575.1. Classification (GTDB taxonomy): domain Bacteria; phylum Verrucomicrobiota; class Verrucomicrobiia; order Verrucomicrobiales; family V1-33; genus CAIZWU01. The sequence goes on from CANHIJ010000009.1 coordinate 12,245, forward strand.
GCCGTCGGCCCAGTCGGTGGGGAGGAAGCGGCACTGGGGGAGGAGTTGGAGGGGGCGTTCGGCGGCGGGGGCGGGGAGGAGGGCGAGGAGGAGGAGGGCGAGGGCGGCGCGGAGGGGAGGCATGGGTGGGGATTTTAGGCGAGGGCGTTGGAGAGGCGGGCGTAGTGGAAGAGGAATTGCTGGGCGTAGCCGCCGGCGGGGCCGAAGTGGGAGCGGGCGAAATCGCGGAGGGTGCGGGCGGTGGTTTCGGGCTGGTGGGGGAAGTAGAGTTGGCGCAGGACGCGTTCGACCCAGACGTCGACGGGGAAAGCGGCAAGGCGTTGCCAGCCGAAGAGGAGGGCACAGTTGGCGATTTTTTCGCCGACGCCGTGAAGTTGGCAGAGGGCGGCGCGGGCTTGGGGGTCGGGGAGGGAGGCGATGGCGTCGAGGTTGAAGTGGCCGTGGGCGATGGCGGAGGCGGTGCGATGGAGGAAGGGGGCGCGGTATCCGAGGCCGCAGGAGCGGAGGGCGGCTTCGCCGGCGGCGGCGAGGGCTTGGGGGCTTGGGTAGGCGGCTTGGAGGGGGAGGCCGGGGGCAGGGCGGGGTTGGCCGAAGCGGTGGCGGAGGGTAAGGGAGATTTTGCGGATGTGGGGGACCTGTTTGAGGGAGGAGGTGATGAAGGTGGCGAGGCATTCCCAGGGGGGCTGGCGGATGAGGCGGAGGCCTGGGCACCAGTCCATGGCGCGGCGGAGGGGGAGGTCGTCGGGCGGGAAGGTGGCGGCGAGGGCGGGGAGGTCGTGGTCGAGGCCGAGGTAGTGGCTGACGAGGGCGGCGCGGCCGGGGGTGACGAGGAGGAGCTGGGGGCTGGGTTGGGCGATCCAGACGGGGACGTCGCCGATGAGGCCGGCCCAGCCGTCCTGGTGGGGATGCCAGTGAAAGACTTGGCCGCTTTGGAGGGTGGCCCCGAGGTCGAAGGGGTAGTCGGGGAGGGGGAGGGGGGAGGACTTCACGGCTGGGGAGAGCGGGTTTAGAGCCAGCGGCGCTGGCGGAAGTAGGAGAGCATGCCGAGGCCCAGGGCGATGAAGAGGACCCAGACGGCGGGGTAGGCCCAGTGGGCGTGGAGTTCGGGCATGTGGTCGAAATTCATGCCGTAGACGCCGGCGATGAAGGTGAGGGGGAGGAAGATAGTGCTGATGGCGGCGAGGACCTTCATGACCTCGTTGAGGCGCTGGCTGAGGACGGCCTGGTGGTATTCCCGGATGCTGGTGACGGCTTCGCGGAGGTGGTCGGCGGTTTCGATGGCGCGCCAGGCGTGGTCGTAGAGGTCACGCAGGAAGGGGGTGAGGGCGGGGGTGGTGAGGCCGCCTTCGTGGTGTTGGAGGCCGACGGCGACTTCGCGGAGGGGGCGGAGGAGGCGGTAAATGAAATTGGTGTGGGCGCGCAGTTGGTGGATTTCGGGGAGGTCGACGCGGGAGTCGGGGAGGGTGAGGGCTTCGTCGAGGCGGGCGACTTCTTCTTCGAGGTCGTCGAGGGCGACGAGGTAGTGGTCGAGGAGGGCGTCGAGGAGGGCCCAGGCGAGGTAGTCGGGGCCTTGGAGGCGGAGGCGGCCTTTGCCTTGGCGGAGGCGGAGGAGGACGGGGTCGAAGATGGGGGAGGGGGCTTCTTGGAAGCTGAGGAGGACGCGCTTGGTGAGGATGAGGCAGAAGTGTTGGACTTCGAAGCGGTCGTCGGAGGGGGTGGGGCGGCAGGTGAGGATTTTGGCGGTGATGAAGAGGTAGTCGCCGAAGTCCTCGAGTTTGGGGCCTTGGTTGGAGTTGAGGATATCGTCCTGGACGAGGGGGTGGATGTGGTAGGCATCGAGGACGCTGCGGATGCGAGCGGCGTCGTGGAGTCCGGTGGTGCGGACCCAGGTGGGGCTATCGGCGCCTTCGAAGGCGAGGCATTGGGGGCCGTCGAGGACGGATTGTTCGCGGACCTCATGGTGGCCGTAGTCGAGCACGGTGATGGAGACCTCGGGGACGCGGCGTTCGCCGACGAAGGCGCCGGTGCCGGGGACGGCGGCGGGGGGGCGGGAGTCGCGCCGGTGGCGGTGGCGGCGGGATTTGGGGGAGGAAGCCATGAGGCAAAAGGGGCGCGCGGTGGGGCGGGGGGGGATTAGGATTTTGGCTCGGGTGGCTGGAGGGCGGCGGCGAAGGATTGGAGGTTGAGGAAGAGGGAGGCCTCGCGGGCGGAGTCGCGGGGGGAGTCTTCGTAGCGGGTGGCGCAATAGTAGAGAATGAGGGGATGAATGAGGGCGGAGGGGAGGCCGGCGCGGTCGAGGGCGCGGTGGTGTTCGAGGGGGGTGCGGCCCTCGGGTTTGGGGTGACCGGCGGCGGCGCAGAGGCGGAGGAATTCGAGGAAGTAGGGGGGGGCTTGGTCGAGGGCGGCGCGGGCGGCGGCGGCGGCGGCCGCAGGATCGGGGGGGGGGCGGCGCAGCCAAAGGCGGGCGGCGAAGAGGAGGGCGAGCCCGAGAAGGGCCAGGGGAGCGAAGGGCAGGTAGGTGGCGAGCCAGGGCTGCTGCTGTTGGGCCCAGTTGAGGAATGGGGAGAGGAAGGAGAGGGAGGGAAGGGTGCCGATGGACTCAGGAGGGAGGGCGGCGGGAGCGGCGGGGGCAAAGGATTGGGAGTCGGGGAGGGGGGGGCTTGGGGTGCGGAGAGGCGGGGGTGGAAGCGGGGGCGGGGCGGCGATATGCTCCGCGGGGGTGAAATCACAGAGGGTCCAGCCATAGTCTTGGAGGAAAATTTCGGTCCAGGCGTGGGCGTGGCGATCGCGCAGGACGATGAGGGAGGTGGCGGGGTCGCGCTCGCGGGAGGCGAAGCCGTAGGCGACGCGGGTGGGGATGCCGACTTGGCGGAGGAGGAGGGCGGCGGCAGAGGCGTAGAAGTCGCAGTGGCCACGGCGTTCGTCGAAGAGGAAATTTTCCAGGGGCGGGAGGTCATGGGGGTTGCGCATGACCGAGCTGTAGGTGCAATTTTTAGCGAAGAAGGCGTGGAGGGCGGTGAGACGGTCGTCGAGGAGGGAGGCTTTTGGGAAGATGGAGGCGGCGAGGGGTTGGAGGCGGAGGCCGAGTTCGCCGGTGGCGGGGCGGGAGTGGATGGGGTCGTCTGGGGAGGCGGAGGCGAGGAAGGAGGGGTTGGGGAGGGATTGGTAGAGGGAGGGAGCGGAGCTGGCGCGGTAGCGGATTTGGCCGGTGGCGGTGGACTGGAAGGTGTCGCCGGGGAGGGAGTAGATGCGGGGGAGTTGGATGGAGGCGAGGCCTGGGAGGGTGGGGAGGGCGGCTCGGTCGGCGGAGAAGGCGAAGACTTCGTGGGAGAAGAGGGGGAGGGAGGGGTGCGGGGGAGGGAGGGTGACTTGGCCATCGCTGGCGCCGTCGCTGGCGTCATCGATCCAGTGGCCACCGGAGGAGTGGGGGGACCACTGGTTGTTGTCGAATTGGTTGAGAGTGTGGCTGCGGAGGTAGATCGGGCCTTGGGCGAGAAGGGCGTCGGCGTCGGCCGGTTCGAGTTTGAGGAGGAAGCGGGGGGCGTCGGTGGGCTGAAGGTTGGAGCGGGCGGGGAGCGGGTGCTGGCCGCTGCGGGCGGATTCGTCGATGCCGAGGCGGGTGGCCTCATCTGGGGAGGAGGGGGAGGGACTGCGGGGGGCGCGCGGTTGGGGGGGGGCGTCGTTGAGGGCGGCGGATTCGAGTTTCCAATGCGGGGAGACGCGGCAGAGGAACTGCGCTGCGGGGGGCAGCAGGGCCTGGTAGAGAAGTCCGAAGAGGACCAGGCCGAGGATGGGACCTAGCCAGGGGCGGCGCGAGGGGGAAGCGGCGGCGGGGCGCAGGCGGGGGATGCGGGAAGCTTCCCAGGCGGCCAAGGCGGTGAGCAGGACCAGCAGGGCCAAACTGGCGGTGGCGGCTGGGGAGAAGGCAGGGGCCAATCCGCGGGCCAAGAGGAGGACCAGGCCCATGGAGCTGTAAAAGGCGATCGTGAAGACGAGGGCGCGGCTGCGCGGCGGGCTGGGATCGGCGGCGTCGGGGCGCTGTTCGACCAAGGCCTGAGTGGCGGCCAGGAAGTGGGGGACGGCGATGAAGCAGAGCAGCAGGGGAGCCAGGGCCTGTTGATACTGTAGGGGGCCAGCAACGGCGAGGGCGCCGGCCGTCAGCAGGCGCACCGCTTCCATAGCCGCGCGGGAGCCCTGCGGCATCTGGCTGTAGACGAGGAGGCCGATGCCAACGGCCATAAGCAGGAAGACCTGACCTGTTAGAGCCCAGGCCAGCGAGCCCTCCAGAAACAAGAGGAAGCCGTAGAGGAGGAAAGCGGCGTTCATGGGGCGGTGGAGGCGAAGCGGAGGCTGGGGCGCTTGACGCGCAGTTCGTGGAGGCTGAGGCAGGTCACGGCGAAGGGCAATTCGGGGAGGCGCGATTCCCATTGGCTGAGGGGGGCTTCGCTGAGGAGAAAGACGCGGGTGCCGGTCTCGGTGGTGGCCAGGGCGCGCAGCAGGGGGGCGGCGTCGCTGCTAGGCTGGCAGCGGGCCGCGGCGAGGAGGTTGAGGGCGGGCTCGAGGGACGAGCCGAGCGGGACTTGGAGGGTGCGCCATTGGCCAAAGGAGGCGGTCAAATCCAGGGGGATGCCGCGGTCGCGGCAGTGGAGCAGCAGGCCGCAGAGCAGTTCCAAAGCGCTCTCAAAGGCGTCGGGGCTATCCTGAGGCGCGCCCTCGAGGCGGAGGCTGTGGAAGAAGATGCTGTATTTTTCGGGAAGGCGGCGGTCGAATTGGCGCACCATGAGGCGCCCGGCGCGGGCGGTGGCGGGCCAGTGGATGAGCTTGAGGCGATCGCCCGGCTGGAAGGCGCGGATGCCGTGAAAATCGCCCGCCCAGTCGCGGCGGGAGCTTTCTTCCTCCTCGGCGTCGAGCAGGGCGGCGTCCTGGGCGTCCTCGAGGGCGCGCGGCGTCACCGGTCGGGGGAAGATAGTCATGGAGAGGCTGTCGCGGAGGATTCGCTCGGCGCGCCAGAGTCCGAGGGGGAAGGAGGAAGTGAGGACGGCGTGGGCGCGGTGGCGGGAGCCGCGGCGGAGGATGCGGGATTCAAAGGAGCGGGAGGCGCAGCCGCCCGCGGGGACGTGGGTGGTGTCGAAGCCGCGCTCGGAGGGTCCGGCGATGCTGTCCTCGATTTCGACGGCAAAGCTGGGCCGGGGTCCGTCCTGAAAGAGTTCTAGGGAGAAGGGGAAGAGTTGTCCGGCGAAGGCCCCGGGGGGGTGGAGGCGGACGACGCGGAGGCCGCTGAGGTTGCGGGCGGCGAGGGGCCAGGTCAGGGCGAGGAGGACTGGGCCGAGGAGGCCGACCTGGACGGCGGCGGGTTCGGGCAAGAGGGCTCCCACGAAGACGGCGGCGAGGGAGAGGAGCAGGAGGACGGCACCGCGGCCGGTGAGGCGGGTGCGCGCCGGGCCGAGGGAGTCGCGGCGGCGGGCGGCGGGATCCGGGGCGTCCGGCGCGGCTCTGGGGAGAGGGAGGGCGGCGGAGCTGCTGGGAGGGATTTTCATGGGGGCGGCGTTTGGGGGCCTGGGCTGCGGGGCTCGGGAGGAAAGCGGGGGCGAAGGCCCAAGGGAATGCTTAGCGAGAGGCTGGGGGGAAGGCTAGGCGAAAGGTTCAGCAAACAGCTTAGGCTAAAGCAGGGGGCGCGGGGTTTCTGGGGAGAAAGCGGCGGCGGGGCTTGCCCTGGAGCGCGGGGGCGTGATAGATCTGGTCTGTCCCTCGATAGGGGGGCGCAAAACCTCTGTGATTATGGCAAAAAATTCTCCTCTGGCATTCATTAGTTTGTATTTGGCGCTGAGCGGCAGCTGGGCACCGGCGCAGCTGGTGATCAACGAGTTTATGGCCAACAACTTGTCGAGCGTGGACGTGGATGAGGACACGCAGCACGAGGATTGGATCGAGATCCAGAACAATGGGAGCAGCGCGGCGAGCTTGAATGGGTGGTATTTGACGGACGACGCGGGGGAGCTGCGCAAGTGGCAATTTCCGGTGAGCGCGCCGACGGTGACGGTGGCCGCGGGGGCGCGGCTCGTGGTGTGGGCTTCGGGGAAGAACCGGCGCGCGGTGGCTACTAAATTGCACACCAACTTCAAGCTGAACAGCCAGGGGGAATTTTTGGCCTTGGTGGGGCCGGATGGGGCCAGCGTGGCGGACAGTTATAGTCCGGCATATCCGGCGCAGTTTCCTAACGGCACGTATGGGCGGGTGCCGGTCATTGCGACCCGGGTGCTCTTGCCCGAGGGAAGCGCGGGCAAGGCGCTGGCGCCCGTGAGCGAGGCCGATTTTGCGGCGCGTTTTGCGGGGTGGAACAGTGCGCTAAACTTTGACGATAGTGGCTGGCAGGCGGGGTCGGTGGGTTTTGGATTCGGCAGTCCGTTCGAGGAATGGATTGGGCCGGGCGGCGACTTGTCCGCGATGATGAAGGGGATCACGCCGACTTGTTTCCTGCGCTATCGCTTTGACTACGCGGCGGGGGATCCGGTGACGGCGATGCGAATTAAGACGAAGTTTGATGACGGCTATGCGTGTTATTTAAATGGGACCCTGGTGGGCTCGAGCGGGGCGCCGACGCCGCTGGGGTGGAATTCGGCGGCCACCGGGGAGCGGGTGGACTCGGCGGCGCTGACGGCGGTGGCAGTGGCGCCGCTGAACGGGGCGGCCCTGCTGGCGCCAGGCCCTAACTTGTTGGCAGTGGCCCTGCTCAATGCCGCGGCCACGGAGGTGAGCGGCACGCCGCCGGTGGAGAGCACCAATGCGCTGCTGCGGACCCAATTGGAGGTGGATGTGCGCACTGGCTATGAAAACGGCTACCTCACGACGGCTACCCGCGGGGCGGTCAATACGGCGATGAAGCTGGCGGTGGGCCCGGCGATCAGTCAGACGACCGCTCGGCCGCCACAGCCCAGCGGAGGAGCTAACAGTGCGCCGCTGTTGATTGCGGCGGCGGTGGGAACCACTCTGCGGCCGCTCGCGGAGGTGTCCCCGGTGACGCTGCGGTGGCGGCGGATGTATGCGGCGGAAAATACCGTGATCATGTTGGACGATGGGACCTTGGGCGACGCGGTGGCGGGAGATGGGATTTACACCGCCAGCGTGCCCACGACTAGCCTATTGCCTGGGGAAATGATTCGCTGGCGGGTGGTGGCCAAAGACAACAGCGCCGCCCCGATTTATGCGTACGACCCGCCGTATCCAGGTTTTTCGGCCACCGCGCCACCGGGAACCCTGCCCACGGTTTCGCCCACCATCGAGGCCGAACAATACTACGGCACGATGGCGCTGCCGACCTTGGTGGGGAATCCGGGTTTGCCAGTGCTCTATTGGTTTTTCACGGGGGCGGACAACACGGGGAGCGACGTGGGGACGCGGGGGTCGTTTTTCTGGCAGCCGCTGCCGCGGGACGAGGCCCCGCCCGGCTATGTGCCTCCCAAACCGCGGTTTTACGACAACGTCCTAGCCAATCTGCACGGCCAGTCCTCGGCGGGCTTCCCCAAAAAAAGCCACGACTTGAGCTTTGCCAAGGACAACCGCTTCCTGTGGAAGGACGGCAGCCCGGAGGCGTCGGGGGTGAACTTGCTGGGGAACTACGCCGACAAGAGCAAGGTGCGCAATCCGACGGCCTGGTGGGTGTGGGAAAAATCTGGTCACATCGCCTCGCACTACGACACCCCGGTGCGGGTGCAGCAGAACAACGCTTTTAAGGGCATCTACGACTTGGTGGAGAATGCCAACTCTGCCTGGTTAGAGCGGGAGGGCCTGGACCCGGCGGGGGCGCTCTACAAGATGTACAACTCCTTGGACTCGGCCTCCAGCCCGGGGGCGGAGAAGAAGAATCCCGACGACACCAACACCGCGGATCTCAACGCCTTGATCAATGGGCTAGCGCCGAGCCAGAGCTTGACAATGCGGCTGCGCTATCTCTACGACAACGTCAACGTGGCGGCCCTAGTTAACTGCCTAGCGACCCACTCGTTGATTTTGAATCGCGATTTCGGGCACAAAAATTTTTACATGTTCCGGGACACCAATGGGACCATGGAGTGGAGCATTTTGCCCTGGGACCAAGATCTCAGCCAGGGGCACACCTGGACCGGGGCGCAGAACTACTTTGACGACGACATGCACAGCCAGGCGGCGCTGCAGATTGGGGTGACCAATCGGCTGATTGAGATGGTGTACGCCACCCCGGAGTTGAACCACATGTTTGTGCGCCGCCTGCGCAGCCTAGCGGACCAATTTTTCGTCTCCGCCACGGAAAGCAACGGCCCGATGGCCCAGCACATCAATGCCCTGATCGCCCAAATCGACCCCGATCCCAACAATACCGCGGCGGGGACGGACGACGCCGACTTAGAAGCCAAGGCCTGGGGGTTCTGGATGGATGGATCCGCCAACAAAATTGCCTACACGGACAGCCGGATGGCCTACAACACGGCGCGGGTCCAAGCGGCCCGCATCACCACCGCCAACCCCATCCCGCCCAATCCCGGGGGGCCCGCCTACGACGACGGCACCACCACCCTCTTGCCCTTCCTGCCGGGGCGGCGGGCTTTGTTTTATCGCAACCCGGCCCCCACCAGCCCGGGACTCAACGGGATCACCCTGGCGAGCCAGACCTTTCCGGGCAGCCAAGTGGTGGAGCCCAATCTCGCGATCGAGCAAGTCACCCCCGCGCCCACCGCGGGAGTGTATCAAAACCAGGAGTACTTCGTCCTGCGCAACCCTAACAGCTATGGAGTTGACATTTCGGGCTGGAAATTGGGGGGGGACATTGCGATGGTTTTCCAGGGGGGGACGGTGATTCCGGGGCTGGGGACGAAGACGACGCAGACGGCGAATGCGGGCTACGTGAACCAGTTGGTGGTGGCGAATCGGCCGCAGGGGATTCGGACGCGCAGCAGCAGTCCGATGGCCGCGCAGTACCGGCAGGTGGCGGGCCCGTATGCACACCAGCTTTCGGGGCGGGGCGGGGTGATCACCTTGAGTCGGCCCAACGATCCGCTCAATCCCAGCGCGGGGTATACCTTGGTGCAGTCGGCGGCGTACAGCGGGACGCCCACGGCGAGCCAGGAGGCGCTGCGCATCAGCGAAATCAACTTTCGGCCGACGGCGGCGACGGCGGCGGAGCTGGCGGTGTTGCCGGGCATGGTGGGGGGGGACTTTGAATTCATCGAACTGATAAACAGCGGGGCGAACGCCTTGGATTTAGGGAAAGCCTATTTTGAAGAAGGGGTGGAGTTTACCTTTCCGGCCCCCTTTATGCTTAATCCTGGGGAGCGCTGTTTAGTGGTGGCGAGCCAGAGTGCCTTTCAGATTCGCTATGGGGAGAGCCACCGCATTGCGGGTGAGTTTCAGGGTTCGCTGGACAATGGGGGGGAGAAGCTGCGGCTGCTGGACTCGATAGGGGAGCAGGTTCTGGAATTCAGCTACGACGACGATTGGTATCCGGTACCTGCGGGGCAGAGCCGGAGTTTGGTGCTGCGCCAGCCGATGCCGGGGTATGAGCAATTTGGCGAGCACGGGAGTTGGCAGTTGAGCAGCGGGGCCCAGGGCAGCCCTGGCGCGGGGGACGGCGCGGCCTCGGTAGTGTACGAGGGCTGGCGCTACGACTATTTTAGCGACGCGGAGTTGCCGACGGCGCAGGAGCCGGGGTTGGCGGCCGCGCCGGAGGCGGATCCGGACCAGGACGGGTGGCGGAACTTTGAGGAATACGCCTTTGGCAGCGCGCCCACCGACGCGTCCTCCGGGGTGAAGGTGGCGGGGGGAACGCTGCGGGTAGGGGGCGAGAGCTTCCTGACGCTGAGCTTCGTGCGGCCGAGCCAGGCGATTGACGTGCGCTATGCGGTGGAGTGCAGCGGGTCGCTGGAGGCGGCGGCGGTCTGGCGGGAGGAAGCGGTGGCGGTGGGAGTTCCGGAAGCGCTGCCTGGGGGGCTAGAGCGGGTGACCTATCGGGACACCGCGCCGATGGGGGGCGCGGGGCGGCGGTTCTTGCGGGCGCGGGCGCGGAAATAGCGCTGGGGGATTGATAGGCAATCGATAGTAAAAATAGAAGTTCCCAGCGGGGCGGGCGGGGAAGGGAGGGCGCCTTTTCCGCCCGCTGAGCTCAGATGGCTAGGATGGGCACTTCGGTGGGGCCGTCGCCGGAGATGTGGAGTATTTTGCCAGCGGAGTCGAAGACGACGAGGCGCTCCTTGGTGAATTGGAGTCCTTCGGTGGCGGTGGCGGCGAAGTTTTCAGAGAAAGTGAGTTTGAGGGTGACCACCTTGACCTCTTGAAAGGCGCGGCCGTCGAGGGAAAACTGGGCGTGGGCCTGGACGGAGGCGCGGTAGTCGAGGTGGCTGGAGGGCTGGGTGTAGCGCTTAAAGGATTGCTGGGCGTATTGGGCGACGATTTTGGTGTAGTAGGCGAGGGCCTGGTTGGTGAGGGCGAAGGGAATGCGGAGGCCGAGTTCCTCCTTGTACCACCAAACCTTGGGGTCGGCGGGGGGAGCGCTGGGGTCGGCGGGGGAGGCCGCGGGGGGCCGTTTATCGGGCGAGGGCAAGGCGGCTTCGGCGGCGGCGATGAGGGCGGCCTGCGCGGCGTCGGGGGCTTCGCGGTGGACCGCGGCGCGGTGTTGGGCGGGGTTGGGGGGAAAGTCCTTCGGTTCGGCGCCTGGGACGACGGCGGCGGAGGCGCTGGCGGCGCTGGCGATTCCGGCGAGGAAGGCGCAGGCGAGGCGGCGCCACGGGGCGGCGGATTGGGGGGCGAGGGGCAATTTCATAGGGTGCAGAGCGGGTTGTGGAGTTACCATGCCATGGAGCGGCGGACTTGGAGGTAAGTTTTGTGTAAAAGTGGAGCGGGCCGCGGCCGGAGCAAAAAATGGCCTTGGAACTTGGGGCCAAACGAGGCCACCAGTTGGGGCGGACAACCTTTTTGATTTCATTTAAGCTCATGGCCAAGCCCCCGAAACGCACCCAGCCCACCCAGCCCGGGGCATCTCCTGTGCCTCCAGAGTTGCTCGATCTTCGGAAGATAATAGCCCTGGAGGAGCAGATCATCGGGCAGTTCTCGCCGGACCAGGAGATCGACCCGCTGGATCGGGCCGAGGATTTAGTGCACGAGGCCATGGAGGCCAGGACGGTGAAGCGCAAGCAGGCCCTGCTGCGTGAGGCCTTGGCGCAGGACCCGGAAAACATCAAAGCGCTGCAAATGACATTGGACCTCACTCCGATGTCGGAGGGGGAGCGGCTGGGCCATTTGCGGGAGATTGTGCTCATCGCGGCGGCGCACGTGGGCGAGGATGGCTTTCAGGACCTGGTGCCGCATTTTTGGGGATTCTACGAAACCAAGCTGTACTTGCGGTCGCTGGAGCGCGTGGCGGAGGCCCTGCGCGGGGCGGGCCTGGTGGAGGAGGCGATTGTGGAATACGAGGAGATGCTGCGCTTGAATGTGGGGGACAACCAGGGCGCGCGCTATTCACTGCTCCCCCTGCTGCTGAGGCAGCACCAGCTGGAGAAGGCCAAAAGTTTGCTCGATCGCTTTCCGGGCGAACGGAAATGGAACGCAGTTTTTGCCTGGAGTGCGGTGCTGGAGCGGGTGTTGGCGGGGGAGGAGGCGGAGGCCGTGATGGCCTTGGCGGCGGCGCGGCAACAAAACATCCACGTGGAGAAGTATGTGAACGGGCTGCGCAAGCTGCCCAAAAATCTGCCGAGCCACTATAGCCCAGGCAGCAAGGAAGAGGCGATCTGCTACGGAGAACCCCTGGCACAGGCCTGGCGACAACACCCCGGGGCCCTGGCCTGGCTGGCTCGGCAAACCACGCCCGGCAAGGCCGCTCAGCGGGGCGCCAACGGACAATCCTCGGGCGTCCCGCGCTCGGCCGCGAGACGTTAGGAATCGGCGATGGTGGCGAGGCGGCGGCGCTTTTGGCCGAGCTGGGGAATGCAGTCGATGAGGGCCCGGGTGTAGGGGTGCTGGGGGTCGCGGAGGACTTGGTCGGCGGGGCCGGTTTCGACAAGTTGGCCGCGATACATGACGGCGACGTGATCGGCCAAACCGCGGATGATGCCAAAGTTGTGGGTGATGATGAGGACGGCCATGCCGTACTTCTGCTTGAGGGCCGCGAGGAGTTCGATGACCTGCTTTTGAATCGTGACGTCGAGGGCGGTGGTGGGTTCGTCGGCGACCAGGAGATCGGGGCGGCCCGCCAGGGCCATGGCGATCATGACGCGCTGTTGCATGCCGCCGCTGAGTTGGTGCGGGTAGTCGTTGAGGCGGCGGGCGGGGTCCTCGATTCCGACCTCGCGGAGCCAGTGGAGGCACTCGGCTTCGGGGTCGGCGACATCGGGCCGGTGGGTGGCGAGGACTTCGCGGAGTTGGGAGCGAATGCTGAAGACGGGATTGAGGGCGCTGGAGGGTTCTTGGAAGATGTACGCGATGCGGCGGCCGCGGAGGGCGCGGAGGGCGGGGCCCGTGAGGGTGAGGACTTCGGCGCCGTCGAGCTTGACCGATCCGCTAATCACGGCGGGGGGCTCGGGGAGAAGCCGGGCCAGGGCCAGCGCACTGACACTTTTTCCGCTGCCGCTCTCGCCCACCATGGCGAGGGCTTGGCCGCGCTCCAGGGTGAAGCTGAGGGAGCGCACCGCCTGGCTGAGGGCGCCGCGCGGAGAGCGGAAGGCGATGGAAAGGTCGGTGACTTCCAGCAAGGGCATGTCGGGTGTCAGGTGGGGGCGGTTTCTGGCTGAGTCTCTGGTTGAGCTTCGGGCTGAGTCTCTGGTTGAGCTTCGGCCTGGGCTTCGGCCTGGGCTTCTGGTTGAGCTTCTGGCTGAGCTTCGGGCTGAGCTTCTAGCTGAGCTTCTGGCTGAGCCTCGGGCTGGGCTTCGACTGGAGCCTCTGGCTGAGCCTGAGCCTGGGCCTGAAGTTTAGATTGGAGGGCTTTGAGTTGGAACCATTTGGCGCCCAGGGCGAGGCGGGCTTGTTCTGGCCAAGTGGGGAGGAGGGAGGAGTCGCCGGGGAGGTCGGCGAGGATTTCGCGGAGGCGGGAGAGGGGGGTGGAGGCGAGGCTTTCCCAAGAGCGGCAGGAGGCGGCGGCGAGGGCTTCGCTGGCGGCGGGGCTCAGGCCGAGGAGGAGGGTGAGGTCGTCCGGGAGGACGGGTTTGCCGAGGATGGCGCTGGCGCTGGAGAGGGCGGCGTTGGGGTCGACCTCGGGGGCGGGGGTAGTTTCGGCGCCGAGGAGGTTGAGGGCTTGGCCGGGGAGGGGAGCGGAAGAGGCGATGGTGCGGGGGGGGCGGGCCGTGGAGGCGAGGGCGCGGGCTTGGATGGCGCTGATTTCGGCGTTGCGCTCGGCGAGTTGGGCTTCGACGGCGCGGAGGCGGGTGCGGACGGAATCGACCTCGGATTCGAGGCGCTTGATGCCTTCGTTGGTGGGTTCGGCGAGGGTTTGGAGGCGTTGGATTTCGCGGCGGGCGGCGGCGAGTTCGTTTTCGAGGGCAATGGCGCGGGCCTGGATTTTTTTGCCGGCGTCGTTAGCCTGGGATTGGAGATTGGTTTGGACGTCGCGGGATTTGCGGAGTTGGACGTCTTGGGCGGCGAGGTCCGCGCGAGTCGAGTCGAGTTCGGCTTGGAGGGCCTGAAGTTGTGCTAGGGGGGCGGTGGCGGAGCGGAGGGATTGGAGCTCGGCCTGGGAAGTTTGGAGGGCGGCCTCGCTGGAGCGGAGGCGGGTTTCGAGGTCGCGGAGGCGCTGGCGCTCGCTGGGGGAGGCGGCGCTGGTTTTGGGGGCAGCGGCGGGAAGGGCCGCAGGAGCGGCTTTTTTGCCGCGGAGCCACCAGCCGATGAGGGCAAAGGCGGCCGCGCAGGGCAAGAGGAAGGGAAGCAGCTGGGAGAATTGCGGAGTGGTCATAGAGGAAATGGGGTCCGGGCAGAAGAGGAGGGCGGCCAGGATGGCACAAATTTCTGGGAAGGCACGCAGATTTATCAGGGAGGGGAGCTCGGGAAATGGGCGGCGCGGAGGAAAGCGCGGACTTTGGCGAGGTCCTTGAGGCCGGGGGCGGATTCGACTCCGCTGGCGACATCAACCGCGGCGGGGCGGGTGGCGTGGATGGCGGCGGCGAGGTTTTCCGGAGTGAGTCCGCCGCTGAGGATGAGGGGTTTGGGGGCGATGGCGGCGATGATGGAGGCGGCGCGGGCCCAATCGATGGTGTGGCCGGTGCCTCCGTAGACGCCGGGCGCGAAAGCGTCGAGGAGGAGGGCATCGGCGGGCCAGGCGAGCAGGGAGGCGGCGGTGGTGTCGGGAAGGAGGGGGAGGGCCTTGACGAGGGGCAAGCCAAACGCGCGGGCGCGGGCCAGGAAATCCGGGGGTTCGTCGCCGTGGAATTGGAGAGCGTCAATCAGGCCGCTGGTGGCGATTGCTTGGACTTGGTCCATGGGGGCGTTGACCAGGACGGCGACGCGGGCCAGGGAGGGGGGGAGTTGCCCCAGCCAGAGGGACGCCTCCTCCCAGGGGTGAAAGCGCTTAGATTGAGGGAAGAAATTGATGCCGATGGCGTCGGCGCCGAGATCGGCGCAGGCGAGGGCTTGGGAGAGGGAGGTGAGACCGCAGATTTTAGCGAGAACGCGGAGGGGGGAGGGGCGAGGAAACATGAGAAAAATAACCGCGCCCAGGCGGGGAGCTGGGGCGGGGAGCTGAGGGGTTGGGCGGCGGCGGGAGGTCCTTATTGTTCGAGAACGAAGAGGCTAGTGGCGTTGCCGCGGCGGATATGGAGCATGGAGGAACCGTTGCGGGATTCGGCGAGGGCGGTGGCGGCGTCTTCGGGGCTGGCGGGTTGGCGGCCGTTGATGCGGACGATGACGTCGCCGGGCTCGAGTCCGGCGTTGGCGGCGGGAGTATTGGGATCGACGGCGGTGATGAGGAGGCCGCCGCTGCTGAGTTTGAGGGCGGCGCGGTCGGCTTCGGGGACGGGGGCTAGTTTCATGCCCACGACGGTGCCGGAGGCGGCGGGGGCCGCCGCGCTGGCGGGGGATTCGGGGAGGAAATTATTAGGTCGCTCGCCGAGGATGAGGCGAATTTCCTTTTTTTGTTCGTCGCGGATGAGGTTGAGGGTGATGGACTTGCCTGGGGGGCGCTGGGCGATTTCGCGGAGGAGTTCTTCTTCGCTGAGGACGTCTTTGCCGTCGATTTGGAAGATGAGGTCTTGGTCGAGGAGTCCGGCGCGGGCGGCGGGGCCATTTTCGACTACGCGGGCGACGATGGCGCCGCCTTTAAGGCCGAAGTAGGCGGCGACGCGGCGGTTGATGGTGGCGAGGCTGACGCCGAGGAAGCCGCGGGGGCGGGAGAGGGCATCGGCGGCGGCGACGGCGTTGTTGATGGGGATGGCGAAGCCGATGCCCATATTGCCGCCGGTGCGGGTGTAGATGGCGGTGTTGATGCCGACGACGCGGCCGTCGGCATCGACGAGGGGGCCGCCGGAATTGCCGGGGTTGATGGAGGCGTCGGTTTGGAGGAGTTCTTGTTTTTCCATGCCGGAGACGACCTCGTCGTTGCGGCGGGCGCTGATGATGCCCATGGTGACGGTTTTATCGATGCCGAAGGGGGCGCCGAGGGCGAAGGCGACGTCGCCGACTTTGACCTGGTTGCTGTCGGCGAGGGTAGCTTTGGGGAGGTTTTTGGCTTCGACTTTGAGGACCGCGACGTCGGATTCGTTGGAGAAGTCGACCAGTTTGGCTTCGAGATAGGTTTCGCGGCCGGGGACTTGGACGCGGATTTTGATGAGGCTGAGGGGGACTTCGCCTTCTTGGGGGATGACGACGTGGCGGTTGGTGAGGATGTAGCCGTCGCTGGTGACGATGACGCCGGTGCCGAGGCCGAGTTGCTGCCAGCGGTCGGCGGAGTCGGCGTCTGGGGCATCGGGGATGGCGGGGAGGCCGAAGAAAAAGCGGAGGGCGGCCTCGTCTTGGCTGAGGCGGCGGCGCTGTTGGCGAGGTTGATCGACGCCGGTCATGATGGTGACAACGGCGGGTTGGACCTTGTCGAGCATGGGGGCGTAGCTCTTCATCATGGGAGCGGCGCGGTCGACGGGGGTGCGGTCGACGGTGAGGGAATTGCGGAAGGGCCCGACGGCGTCCTGGGCGGGGGCAGGGAGGGCGAGGAAGAGCGCGGGAAGGAGCAGGAGGGCGAGGGGCTTCATAATGAGGGCGGGGGAGGGGGCGATAGGATGCGCCCAAAAAGCGGATCCGGCCCCGGCATTTGTGCAGGGAAAATCCTGCATTGGCGCAGGGGTTGGACTGATAAACTGCCGGGACAGGAACGTATAGGCTGGCGAAACCGAGCCTCGTATTCCTATGCCTTCTGCCTCCTTCCTCCGATCCAGTTTACTGTTGCTGGCGATTGCGCTGGCCCCCGCCCGCGCTCAAGAACCGCTTTCCCTCTTCAACGGAACGACGCTGGAGGGCTGGGATGGGGATCCTCGCTTCTGGAAAGTGCAGGACGGCTGCATCACCGGCCAGACCACGGCGGAAGTGCCCACCGAGGCCAATACCTTCCTGGTGTGGACGCTGGGGGAAGTGGATGACTTTGAATTGACCGCCGAGTACAAAATCGAGAGCGGCAACTCGGGGATTCAGGTGCGGAGCTTTCGCCTGCCGGACCGGCCGTGGGGCATTGGCGGCTACCAGGCCGATTTTGAAGCGGGAGATCGCTACAGCGGGATCATCTACGGAGAGAATTTTCGGGGAATTTTGGCCGATCGCGGGCAGCAGACCAAGATTGGGGAAGACCACCAACCGGCCGTGACCGGAAAGACGGGCGAGGCCGAGGCCCTGCAGAAGGCGGTCAAAAAGGGGGACTGGAATCAATATCGCATCGTCGCCAAAGGGTTTACCCTGCAAAACTACATCAATGGACAATTGATGGCCGAGGCCACTGACGCCGACACCCAGATGCGCCGCCGCGGTGGATTGTTAGCGCTGCAGATGCACGCGGGGCCGCCCATGAAAGTGCAGTTCCGCAACTTGAAATTGAAGCGCCTGCCGCTGACCGACGGGAAAAAGGTCGTCTTCATCGCGGGCAATCCGAGCCACGGCCCGGGGGACCACGAGCACCGCGCGGGCTCGATGCTGCTGGCCAATTCGCTCAATGAATCGAGCGGCGGGAAGATTTTGGCGGCGGTCTACAACAACGGCTGGCCGCAAGACCCCTCAGCTCTATCCAATGCCGACGCCATCGTGATGTACTCCGACGGCGGAGGCGGGCATATGGTCAATCCGCGGTTAGCAGATGTTGAAGCGGCGCACCAGCGCGGGGTGGGCGTGGGGTGCATCCACTACGCGGTGGAAATTCCCAAGGGGCCGGGGGGCGATCATTTCCTTCGCTGGATTGGGGGCTATTTTGAGATGGATTGGTCGGTGAATCCGCACTGGGACGCGGAGTTCAAGGCCTTCCCGACCCATCCGGCGGCGGCGGGCTTGGCGCCTTTTAAAATCAACGACGAGTGGTACTACCACATGCGCTTCCGGGAAAATATGCAGGGAGTGACTCCGCTGCTCACGGCGGTGGCGCCCAAAGAGACCATGAACCGCCCGGATGGTCCGCACAGCGGAAATCCAGCGGTGCGGGAAGCGGTGGCCAAGGGCGAGCCGCAGCATGTGGCCTGGGTCTCGGAAAACGCCAACGGAAGCCGCGGCTTTGGGTTTACCGGCGGGCACTTTCACCGCAACTGGCAAAACGAGACCTTCCGCCGCACCGTGCTCAATGCGATCGCCTGGATCGCCAAAGCCGACGTGCCGACGGGTGGGATGGTTTCGCGGCCTCCCACGGACGAAGAAATGGCCGCCAACCTCGACCTCAAAAAGTAACCTTCCCGCGGCGCTTTGATATTGTGCTCGGGGGGAGTTTTCCCCAAGCTGAGCCGCGCCGTTCTTTTTTCACACCCTAATAACCTAAATTCTATGCCGACTCCTGATTCCACCCTATCTGAATCCACCACAAACCGCCGCACTTTCATCGGGGGAGCCGCCGTGGCGGCGGCCGCGATCAATCTGCCAATCTCGGCCTGCGCGCAGGTGGCGGGGAGCGACGAGTTGAAGCTGGCGCTGATCGGCTGCGGCGGGCGCGGCTCAGGCGCCGCGGACCAGGCGCTGAGCAGCGGCGGCACCCGGGTGGTGGCCATGGCGGACGCCTTTTCGGATCGGCTCGAGCCCTGCCACTCCACGCTTCAGGCCAAGCACGGGGCCAAGGTGGATGTGCCTGACAACCGCAAGTTCATTGGCTTGGAAGCCTACCAAGAGGCCATTCAGCACGCCGACGTGGTCTTGTTGACGACCCCTCCCGGGTTCCGCCCCATGATGTTCAAAGCCGCGGTGGAAGCCGGCAAGCACATCTTCATGGAGAAGCCGGTGGCGACGGATTCCCCGGGCTGCCGCCTGGTGATGGAGTATGCCAAGAAGGCCGAGGAAAAGAACCTCAAAGTCGTCGTGGGCCTGCAGCGCCGCTATCAAAAAAATTACCTGGCGGCCAAAGAGCAAGTCAAGCAGGGCTTGATCGGCGACGTGGTGGCGGCCCAGTGCTACTGGAACAACGCCGGCATTTGGCTGGTCGACCGCAAGCCCGAGTGGTCGGAAATGTACTACCAGATCAAAAACTGGTACCACTTCGCCTGGGTCGGAGGCGACCACATTTTGGAGCAGCACATTCACAACATCGACGTCATCAACTGGTTCATGGATGACGCCCACCCCGTGGCGGCCCAGGGCATGGGCGGGCGCGAAACCCGCACCGACCGCAAGACCGGCCAAATTTTCGACCACCACTACGTGGAGTACGCCTACCCCAATGGGGTCATCATGAACAGCCAGTGCCGCCACCAGCCGAACTGCTGGAACAGCGTCAGCGAAACCATCATCGGCTCCAAGGGCACGCTCTACTTCAGCGACGGCGGCACCATGATCAAGGACCGTGCGGGCAAGACTATCTGGCGCTACCGGAACAACGACGCCGACGGCAACCCCTACCAAAACGAGCACGACGAGCTCTACAAGGCCATCCGCGGCAACACCAAACTCAACAATGCCGCCTATGGCGCCCAGAGCACCTTTACTGCCTTGCTCGGCCGCTACGCTACCTACTCCGGCAAGATGGTCCAGTGGGACGAGGCGCTCGCCTGGAACAACAGCGAAATGCCTGAAAAGTTAGACTTCGCCACCCCGACCCGCTTTGGCCCAGACAAGGACGGCCTCTATCCAGTGCCCGTCCCCGGCAAGTTCGATCCCTCCAAGCCCTTGGGCTACGCCTGATCGCAGGCTAAGCTAACATAGCACAACACGCCGTGAGCGCGGCCCACTCAGGGGGGCCGCGCTCTTTCATTGCAGCCGAACCCGGCCTGGGGCCTGCGGCTCATTTTTTGTTATTAAAAAACTAGGATCTTATTTAAGATGAATCGATCGGCGGGCGACTTTGCGGCGGCTTTGATCGGGGGCGGGCGATCGCGGCGCATGGGTCGGGACAAGGGGCAGCTGCGGGATGGGGCGGGGCGGGAATTGTGGCGGCGGCAACTGGATTTGCTGCGCGGGCTGGGGACGGGGGAGTTGCTGCTTTCCTGCCGCGCGGAGCAGGGCTATGCGGTGGAGGAGGGGCTGCGCCTGGTGTGGGACGAGTGGGAGGACGGAGGGCCCTTGGGGGGGATCGTGGGCTGCCTGGAGGCCATGGCCGCGCCGCGCCTCCTGGTGCTGCCAGTGGACCTGCCCAACATGACTAAGGAAGTGCTAGAATTCTTGCTAGAATCAGCGAGCGCTGGTGAGAGAGGAGCGGTGTTTCGGCGCGGCGGGTTTTTGGAGCCCATGGCGGCGGTGTATCCCCGGGCTATGGCCGAGGCGGGGCGGCGGCGCCTAGCGGCGGGGGACGGTGCGCTGCGCGACTGGATCGCGGAGGCGGGCGGGGCCATGGCGGTGCTGGACTTGCCGGAGCGTTGGGCGGGGGCCTTTGCCAATGTCAACGACGCCGCGGCCTGGCAAGCTTGGTTGGCGGGGGAATGAAAAGCGGCGGGCGCTTGCCATTTGGGATTGCCAGGGGGGGAGCGACGGTGAAGGGATCGTTTTATGGCAGCCACGCACCCGCTCTTTACAGCTTATCCGGTCGAGGATTTCCGCCGCCGCGAAGCGGCTTTATTAGAAGCGGCGGCTGGGGTGATGCGCGGGGGGCACTATATTTTAGGCGGCGAGGTGGAGCGCTTCGAAACCGAGTGGGCGGCCTGGTGCGGGGTGGGCCACGCCATTGGGGTGGCCAATGGCACCGACGCCATTGAGTTGTTATTGAGGGGGCTGGGAATTGGATTGGGCGACGCCGTGGCGGTGCCTTCGCACACCGCGGTGGCGAGCATTTCGGCGATCCGGCGGGCGGGGGCGGATCCGGTGTACGTGGATGTGGACCCGGCCAGTTTCACGCTGCGCCCGGACAGCTTGGAGGCGGCGCTGCGGGGGCCTGCGGGGGGGCGCTTGAAGGCGGTGCTGGCGGTGCACATTTACGGGCATCCCGCGGACCTGGAGGGCCTCGCGGCGATCTGCCAGCGGGCGGGCCTGGTCTTGCTGGAGGATGGGGCGCAGTCGCACGGGGCGACTCTGCACGGTCGGCGGGTGGGCTCGCTGGCGCGGGGGGCGGCTTTTAGTTTTTATCCTACCAAGAATCTGGGAGCGATCGGAGATGGGGGAGCGATCACAACGGATGACGCGGGCTTGGCGGAGCGCATCCGGGAGATCCGGCAGTATGGCTGGCGGGAGCGCTATTTGAGTGCGGTGGAGGGGGTGAACAGCCGCTTGGATGAATTGCAGGCGGCGCTCTTGCGGATCAAGTTGGTAGATCTAGCGGAGAGCGTGGAGCGGCGGCAAGCGCTCGCGGCGCGGTATCGGGCGGGCTTAGCCGGGCACCCTTGGGTAGCGCTTCCCGCGGTGCGGCAGGGTTGCCGCCATGCCTTTCATTTGCACGTGATCCGCTCGCCGCGGCGGGACGAATTGATGGCCCACTTGTTAGATCAGGGCATCCCGGTGGCGCGGCACTATCCGGCGGCGGTGCACCAGCAACCAGGCTACGCGGGCTTCGCGGCCCAGTCGCCTCCGCTAGGGGAAACGGAGCGCGCGGTGGCGGAGATTCTCAGTTTGCCGCTGCATCCCTGGCTGAGCGTGGAGGCGATTGACCTCACGATTGATGCGCTGCAGGCCTGGCCAGGAGGCGGCTAGTTTTTTTATTTTGGACTGGCATGGGAGGCCACCTGCCTTACAAAGGAAGCCCGCCTCCGCATGCCTCTCCCTAAAGTCCTCGATTCCGACCGCCCGGCTCCGCGGGTGAGTTTTGTGATTCCGCTGTATTTTACGGGGCGGGGGGTTGATGGCCTGCTGGAGGCTTTCCGCGAGCTGGAGGTGGCGGGCGGCTTCAACTTGGTGTTGGTGAATGACGGCAGCACGGATGGGACGTGGGACACGGTGGAGGCGGCCCTGGCGACCCTGCCGTTTGAGGTGGTGCTGGTCGATTTGGCGCGGAATTATGGCGAGCACCACGCGGTGCTGGAAGGCTTGCGGCACGCGAACGGTCAATACGCTATCACTTTGGACGACGACCTGCAAAATCCTCCTGGGGAAGCGCTGCGCCTCCTGGAGCACGCCGAGGCGAGCGGGGCCGAGGTGGTGTATTCTTACTATGCGGAGAAGCGGCACAGTTGGTTTCGCAACCTGGGGAGCCGCCTGACCAATGCGGTAGCGACCGCGCTGCTAAGCAAGCCCCCAGAGTTATACCTTTCGAGTTTCCGCTGCCTGCACCGCGACCTGGTCGGCCGCGTGGTGCGCTACGAGGGTCCGTTTCCCTACATTGACGGGTTGATCCTGGGAGCTACGAACCGGATTGAGCGGCTGTTGGTGGCGCACGCCAGCCGGGCGGACGGCGCGAGCGGCTATACCCTGCGCAAGCTGCTCCGGCTGTGGATGAACCTTTTTTTCAACTTCAGCATCATGCCGCTGCGATTAGCTAGTGTGCTCGGATTGGGGCTGTGCGGTTTTGGGATGTTGATGGTGGGGTTGGTGGTGGCGGAGCACTACCTGAGCGGCCCGCAGCAGCGGGGCTGGGCGTCGCTGATGGCGGCGATTTCCATTTTTTCGGGGAGCCAGCTGCTCATCTTGGGGCTGCTTGGGGAGTACGTGGGGCGGGCCTATTTGACCCTGTCGGGCAAGCCGCAGTGCCTCGTGCGGCAAACCCTGCGCCATGCCCCTGGGGGTCGGGAGGTGGCGCGGTGAGCGCGGGCCAGCAGGAGGCGGGGGAAGCGGCTTCGGTGCAGGAGACGGCGGTGCGTGGCGTTAAGCTCTATCAATTGCCCCTATTTCAAGACCACCGGGGAAGCCTCACGGTCGGAGAGTTTGGGGCCTTTCTGCCCTTCGTGCCGCAGCGCTATTTTATCACCTATCAAGTGCCGGGCGCCCACGTCCGCGGGGAGCACGCCCACCGGGAGTGCACTCAATGGCTCACCTGCGTGCGGGGAGGCTGCACGGTGTTGGTGGACGACGGGGTGCGGCGCGAGACCTTTCGCCTGGACAATCCGCGCTGCGGGCTGCTCGTGCCGCCCATGGTGTGGGCGGCGGAGTACGATCACACCGAGGACTCGGTGCTGGTGGTTTTCGCTTCGCACCACTACGACGGGGGCGACTACGTGCGGGATTATGCGGAATTTCAGCGGCTCGCGGCAGGGGCCTGAGGGCGGGGAAATGCGCTTGCTCTGGGGCGCGGGACAAGGTCAGTGAAATGTATGATCTTCCTATCTGCCCGCTCGCCGCGCCTAGCCACCCGCACCCTGGCGGGGGCGGCTTTGCTGTTGACCTTCTCCTGCGAAAAAAAGGAAGTGGCAGCGCCACCCGCCGCGGCCCCTCAGGCGGCCCAGGTGCAGAGCGCGCCAGCGGCGAATGCGCCGACCGCGGTGGAGCCTGCCGCGGCGGCGCAAGTTCCGTCGGGCGGGGCGCGGTTGGAGGAGTTCAAGGGAGCGATTAAGGAAATCAAGGCCTTCATGGAGGCCAACCAGCGGAGCGCAGATGCGGCGACTGGGCTGGCCAATTTGCGGGAACTGGTGAAGCGGGCCTCGGCCGTTTCCACGGAGGGGCTGCCGGAGGATTTGGCCTCGGCCTATACCGGGATGACCGGGGTGATGCAGCGGGTCCAGACCACCCTCGACAGCCTGCCGGTGCCTGTAGAGCAACTGCAAAACTATCTGGGCCAGGAAACCGCCAAGGGCGCCGCAGAGGCCCAGGAAGTGGCGGCCAAAATCACGGCCTTCAAAAACGCCATGGACGCGCTCCAAACAGAGGGCGAAACCGCCGCCGCTACCCTCAAGCAGGCGGGTGCCAAGTACGGCGTCGAATCCATCGACCTCGGGGCCCCCTGAGGATTCACGCCGGGCCGCGCTGCGCTAAAACCATCGCGGCGGCGTAATGTTGAGTATGTGTTAGGCTGAGGCGGAATGCGGTGATGCCTTGAGCGGCCGCGGTGGCGGCGGCCTGGCCGTGCAGCTGGACGTGGGGGGCGCCGCGGGCGTCGTGAACGACTTCGATCTCGCGGAAGGCGGCGGCTTCGCCGAGGCCGGTGCCGAAGGCCTTGGCCACCGCTTCCTTGGCGGCGAAGCGGGCCGCGAAGCGGGGCACGGGATCGCGGTGGGAGCGGCAGTAGGCGACCTCGGCCTCGGTGAAGGCGCGGCGCAGGAAGGCTTCGCCGCCGCGCTCCAGGGCGCTCGCCATGCGGGCATTTTCTACGAGGTCGATGCCGGGGAAGAGTTCAGGAGAGGAAGGCGGAGGCATGTGGGGGCCGGGACATGGCACGGGATGGGGGGAGAAGCACGGAGAAATGGGGCCGGGGCTGCGCTTGCGCGGGGGCCATCGCTTTCCTCAGTTGGGGAAAGATGAAGGCGCACCAACGATTTCGACACTGCCCGAGCTGCGGCGAGGCTTTTCCTGGGGGCGCGGCCGCGGATCCGCTGCGCTGCGGGGCCTGTGGGTTTGTCTATTATTTTGGCCCCACCTGTGCCACCGCGGCCCTGCTGATTGACGCGGCGGGCCGGGCGCTCTTTATCCGGCGGGCCAAGGCGCCCGCAGAGGGCCAACTGGGGATGCCAGGGGGCTTTATCGGCGAAGGCGAAACCGCGGAAGAGGCGGTGCGGCGCGAGTTTGTCGAAGAAGTGGGCTTTGCCCCCGAGGAGCTAGACTTCCTCTGTTCCTATCCAAATTCTTACGATTACAAAGGAGTGACCTATCCAGTGCTGGACTTTTTCTTTGTGGCCCGGGCGCGCGGCGACGAGGAACCGCAGGCGCTCGACGGAGTGGCTAGCGTGCATTGGCTCGACCCGCTGGCGGTGGACCCAGCGGAAATCGCGTTTCCCTCGATGGTGCAAGCGCTGGAGTGCTACCGGCGGCGGCGGGATCCGGCGCGGCCCGGTTTTCTCTTGCCGGAAGGGGCAATGCGGGATTGAACAAAGCTATGCAGAACATTCCGGAAACCCTTGGCATCATCGCCGGCAGCGGCGCCTACCCTGCGGCAATGGCGGCGGGGGCGCGGCGCGCGGGAGTGGCGCGGGTGGCCGTCGCAGCCTTTGTAGGGGAGACTGATCCGGCGCTAGAGGCTGGGGTGGAGGCTTGGGAGTGGCTCAAGGTCGGCCACTTGGGAAAACTGAGCAAATTTCTGCGCCGCGAGGGAGTCAGCCAGGCGGTGATGTGCGGCCAGATCGCGCCGAAGAATCTTTTCGCCCTCAGCCCGGACTTGCGGCTGCTCATGATGTTGGCGCGGCTTAAGGAGCGCAATGCGGAGACCTTATTTGGGGGCATCGCCGACGAGCTCGCCAAGGACGGCATCACGCTGCTCTCGGCGGTGAGCTTTTTGCAGGACCACCTCCCTGCCGCGGGCCACCTCTGCGGGCCGACGCGGCGGGCCAAGGATTTGGCCGATGTCGACTTTGGCTTAAAAATAGCGCGCGAGTGCAGTCGGCTCGACATCGGGCAAACCGTGGTGGTGCGGCGCGGCACGGTGCTGGCGGTGGAGGCCTTTGAGGGGACTAACGAATGCATCCAGCGCGGCGGCCAGCTGGGCAAGGGCCGGGCCACCGTGGTTAAGGTGAGCAAGCCCCAGCAAGATTTTCGCTTCGACGTCCCCGTAGTGGGCCCGCAGACCATTGCAGCCGCAGGAGCGGCGGGGGTCGCGGTGGTCGCGATCGAGGCCGGCCGCACCCTCTGGCTCGAGCCGGAGGCCACCGCCCGGCTCTGCGAGCAGTGGGGGGTCACCCTGGTGGCGGTTTGAGAAAGCGGCCCGCCGCGCCCGCCCGGCCTAGCGCGACGTCATTTTCCGCCCCTCCATTTAACTGGTAAGGCCCGCCGGGGCCGACATCTCAAGCGGGGGAGGGGCTGCCGCCCCAAGGGCCTGGCGGTCGGCGGTCGGCGGAATTTAAATACACGAGCGCATTGGGAAGCGCTAGTTGGAAATAGCGTCGCTTGAGGGGAATTTAACCGCCACGCCATCTCCTGAACAACGCTTGCACAAGTTGCGGAGCAAGCACGAGTCCCGGCGGGCGGCGGGCCACATTCATCGCGCTGCGGCGCTCCTGCAGAGTGCACTGGGTTGCTGCTAACTGTACCCAGGGCGTTGCCCTGGGCTGGAATGCAAAGCCCCGTTGGGGCTTGGGCAGCAAAATGACCTGGAACGCACATGAGCTGACCAATGGCGGTGCCTATGGGCGGCACCTGCCCTGAAGGGGCCTCGCATGACAGGGCGTCACTTGCTGGTGCGGCGCGATCGCGGGTGGCGCCGCCATTTGGTTTAGGGGCGCTTGGTGATGGTGGCTTCGAAGAGGCGGAGGGCTTCTTTGATGAGGGGGTCGTTTTGAAATTCGGCTTCATCGAAGCTGGCGGGTGCAGCCTTGGGGGCGGGCGCGGGGGTAGGCGGCGCGGCCGGAGCGCTGGCGGCGGGGGTGGGATCGAGGACGATGGCTTGGCTGAGGAGGTCGGCGCGGAGCTCCATTTTGGCGAGGAGGCGGCGCCCGGCCAAGCGGCTGAGGATTTCCTCTAAGGCGGCGCGGATGGAGGGCCGCTCCAGGGTTTGCACCGCCATGGGTTGGTCGGCGGGGGCTCCCAAATAAAAGTGGCGCTCGTCCTCGGAGAGAAAGTGCAGTTCGGCGGCATAGCTGGACTGGAGGGCAAATTTTTTGGTGAACTCGGCCTGGGTGGCTCGCCAGAGGGCCTCGCCTTGCAGTGCGGGGAGAGCCGCGGCAGGGGGAGCGGCGGGGAGCGGGGCCGCGGCAGTTTCCGAGGGAATGGGGCGCGACTCGGCGGGAGCCGTGGGAGCGGGAGGCTCGGCGGGAGCGAGGGGCTCGGCGGCGGCCAAATTGGCGCGGACTTGATCGCGCAGCGAGCCCAAGGAGAGGGAGGGGTCGGGGGCGGCGGGGGCGAGGGGAGTGCGCGGGGGGGCTCTGTCGAGGGGGGCTTGAGGGGAAGGGGAGGGGCGAGCGGCGGCGGGGCGGGCGGGCGCTTTTTCGGCGGGGGGCGCAGCGCCGCCGAGGGAAAGGCGGAGGGCGTTGACGACGGCGCTGAGGCTGACTTCGCCGAGGGTTTGGGCGGCCTTGATGAAAGCGATTTCGCAGTAGAGCCGCTTGTTGGGGGCCCACTTCATGTTGACCTCGGCTTCGGCGAATTGGTCGATGAGGAGCATCAACTTCTCGTTGTCCTGCAATTCCGCTTGTTCGGCTAGGCTGAGGGCGAATTCTGGCGGGAGGTCCTGGGAGGCGGCGGCGGGGTCGACGCGGTGGACGAGGAGGTTGCGGAAGTGGAAGATGAGATCCGCGATGAGGCGGGAGAGGTCCTTGCCGGATTCGGCTTGGTGGTGGAGTTGGCTGAGGGCGCTAGCGGTTTCGTTGCGCAAGAGAGCGCCACCGAGGTCGGAGATGGTGCGGTGGCTAGTGAAGCCGAAGATGTCGAGGACGTCCTGTTCGCGGATGTGGTGGCCACAGAAGGCCACCATTTGATCGAGCATGGACTGGGCGTCGCGCATGCCTCCGTCGGCTCCGGTGGCCAGGGCGTGGGCGGCGAGGGGGTCGAGGACGAGATTTTCCAGCTCGGCGATGTGGAGGAGATGCTGCCCGATGATGGGGGTGGGGATGCGGCGCAGATCGAAGCGCTGGCAGCGGCTCAGGATGGTGGGGAGAATTTTGTGGGCTTCAGTGGTGGCGAAGATGAACTTTACGTGGGGCGGGGGTTCCTCCAGGGTTTTGAGCAGGGCATTGAAGGCCGAGGCGGAGAGCATGTGGACCTCATCGATGTAGTAGATGCGGAAATTCCCCACCGCGGGGGCATAGCTGACGGTTTCGCGGAGGGAGCGGATGTCGTCGACGCTGTTGTTGGAGGCGCCGTCGATTTCGGTGACGTCGAGGCTGCGGCCTTCGGCGATCTCGACGCAGATGGAATCGTTGGGGTCGAAATCGACCTTGGGGCCGCCGGGGCAGTTGAGGGCCTTGGCGAAGATGCGGGCGGTGGAGGTTTTTCCCGTGCCGCGGGGGCCCACGAAGAGGTAGGCGTGGGCGAGGCGGTTTTGGGCAATGGCGTTGCGCAGGGTGCGGACCACGTGGTCCTGGCCGAGCACGTCGTCGAAGGTTTGGGGGCGGTATTTTCGGGCGAAGACCTGATAGTTCACGCCAGAAGGGAAGCCGAAGGTGGCCAGTCGGCAAGGGGGAGAAATGGGTGGAAAAATGGGCCAGACGCGGGAAGTGCGGGGCGCGTTCCGGTCGTCAGGGCCGGGCGACGCGGAGGCGCCAGAAGCGGCGGGGTGCGGCGGGCTCCGGTGGCGGCCACTGCCAGAGGGTGCGCTGGGGGCCGAAGGCGGCGGGCTGGACTTCTGGGGCGGGGAGCCAGGGGCCAGCGAGGTCGCCGCGCTCCCAGCTGATCCGGAGCCAGGGGTCGGGATTGAGCGTGAGGGCGGATGGGGGGAATGCCGCAGAATCGGAAGGGGCGTCGCCCCGAGTGGGATCAGTGATTTGGGCGAATTCCAGCAGGTTGGGGCGGCCGTCGGCGTCGGGGTCGCTGTTGGGGGCGCGGGCGATGGCGCGGAGGCCGTGGGATTCGGCCCAGGCGAGGTAGGGGTCGGTGGGGAGGGGAGGCAGGCCGAGGCCTGCGAGGGAAGCGCCGGAGTTGAGGGTGGCGAAGCGGGCATTGGGGAGGTCGAAGCCGGTGCTGCCGGTGGCGATTTCGGGGCGCAGGGCGAGGTTTTGATCGGCGGAGGAAGGCTGGCCGGGACCGGCGCTCCAGGCGCTGCCGGGATCTTGGCCGATGCGGCCGAAGACGTCGCTGCGCACGCCGTCGGCGACAATTTCGAGGGCGTCGTCGCCATTGAAGTCGAGGTTGCTGCCTTTGAGGAAAACGGCTTGGCCTGCGGGGTTGCAAAAGAGGGTGTGGGGATCGGCTTCAGCGAAGGAGGGGGACGGGGAGGGGAGAAGTCCCGCGGCGACGAGGGCTTCGCCGACGGCGGCTTCTCCGACCACGACCACCTGACCGGCTGGGAGGAGGGCCGGGCTGTTGGCGGGGACTACGAGGAGGGTTTGCGCCAGCTTGGTGGGACTGAGAGAGCCGTTGGTGTAGCGGAGCACCTCCCAGCGGAGCCGGGCCAGATCGAGCGTTTCACCGCTGGCGTTGTAGAGCTCCAGGGCCCGGGATCCATTTTCACCGGGGCCGGGGGACGCTGGGGGCTCAATGTATTGGCTAAAAAGCAGTTGGCCCGAAGCCTCGGCGCTGCGCACCGCCAGGCTGGCATAGGCGGGGGCGTAGCCCGCGGCGCGGGCGCGCAGGGCGATGGCGCGGCGCGGCTCGACCAAGGGCGAAAAGGGCACCCGGAGGGGCACCGCGGCGCTGGGTTGGGCCGACGTCAAGGTGACCCCATCCAGGGCAAACTGCACTCGCTGGTCGCGCCAGCTCTCCAAGTGAACGGTGACGGGGGCCGCGGGCGGCGGCTGCAGGGAGACCGTGGCCCAAGGCGCGAACTCGGCGGACTCGTCGAGTTCGCTGGGCGACACCGTCAAGCGGAGCGATGGGGCCGGGGAGCGGTCGATGTCCAGGAAAACGGCGTAGTGGTCCGACGCGATTTCGCTGAGTTCCGGCCGGGGCAAGCTCCGGCGCTTGGGCAAGCCATCGGCTTGGGATTCCCTACGGCTGTTGTAGACTTCGCCGCGGGCTTGGCCGTTGGCTTGGAGCCGCTGGGGGAGGAAAAAGTAGTCGAAGCGGGCGTCGAAAAGATTAAACGTGGCGCCAGTCGATCCATCGGCTTGAAAGAGGGTCGGGGCGAAGAGGCCTGCGGGATTGAAGCCCTGATGGGGGTAGACGCTGGAGGCGGGGGCAAAGGGCGGCGCGCTGTAGGGCAGGACAAGCCCCGGCGGAGTCGCCAGGTCGGAACCCAGCTGATAGGACTGCGGCAGGCTGGCACCGGCGGCGAGGAGGTAGCTGGAAGTGGCGTAGCTGAGGGCCGGAAGGTAAAGGGTATCGACGGCGTTGCAGTCGCCGCCGAGGACCACGTCGTCGCTTTCCGGGCGCAGGCCCGCTTGGGCGAGGAATTCGCGGATGCGGTAGGCTTCCACCGCCTTGCGAAAGCGGTCGGCGTCGCCCGTGCCCGCTTTGAGGTGGACATTGACCACGTGGAGGTCGGGGCCTGGGAGGTCGAGGGTCGTGAAGAGGGGAAAGCGGGTCAATTCCTGGCGGCCCGCCACGCCGCGGCCGATTTGGACGCGGCGGACGATGGGGTAGCGGCTGGCGGTGAAGAGGCAGGCGCCGTCGCCGAAGTCGCCGGGGCGGTAGGTCTGCCCGGCGAAGGCCTCGCCTTCCGCGGCCCAGAAGGCCGCTCCCCCCGGGAAGCCCACCTGCTCCAGCAGCGCCCGGGCGTCGCCGAAGTCGCCGCCATTGGACACTTCCTGGAGCAAGAGCACGTCGGGGCTGAGGCGCTCCACCACTTCGCGCACCGCGGCGAATTCGGCACTTCCCGGGGCCCCCAGGCCAAGGCGCACGTTGAGCGTGACCAGCCGCAGCGCGTTGGGGGCGCTCCGCGCCGGGCGGTCGGCGTCCACGATCTGCAGTCCGGCGCCTGCCAAGCCCATGCTGGCATCGCCGGCCCACACCGCCGCCTCGGCAAAGCCGTCCGGAATCCCGTCCAGCGGAGCGCGGACCGAAAACTGGACCGATCCGCTGGCCAGGACCCGCACCGAGGTCGGCAATTCCAGGGGACCCTCCGCCCGGAGGGCCACCTCCACCGGCTGAGGGGGCGCGGGGCTGAGGCGGAACGTGCCCACGGCAGATTCCCCCTCCCGGAGCAGGCCGGGGCTGAAGCTCAGAGCGCTCCGGGGGGCCACGGCGCCGAAGACTTGCCCCGCGTTCAGGGTCCCCGGCGAGGCCGGGAAGGGGCCCTGCCAGGTGAAATCTCCCGCCGCCGCGCCCGCGCCGCGCAGCTGCAAGGAGTGGCCCACCGGGGTGCTGGCGCTCTCCCCGACCCCCAGGTTTGACAAAAAAAGGCCGTCGGCGGCCCCGCCCAGCGCGGCAAAACTCCCGTCGTAGGCAAACCACTGCAGCACCTGGGCCGAGCTGCGCGCCACCAGGGCCACGCCGTCGGGATCCCCATTTTGTAGGCCTGCGAGGGCAAACCAGCGGGCCCCAAAACCGCCCCCGGCCTCGTCTGGGAGGCGACCGCTCAGGGGCACCACGAGGTAGACCGCCCGGCTGCTCCCATTGTAAAAAACCAAGTCGTAGGCCGCCAAATCCGTGCCCGCGGGCCCGGCGATTTCCACGCCCTCTCCCGCGTCGCTGCCCGAGTTGTCGTAGTGCAGCTCGTTGATGAAGGGCTCCGCGGCCGCCAGGCGCGCCGTCCCCGCCAAAAAGCCGATCAAAAGTGCCCAGGAAAAGCGCCGCATCGCTCCCCCCCATAGCCCAGATCTGGCCCCAAGCCAAGCGGGGGCCGCCAAAATCCACCGCCCCCAGCCGCGGCAGCGCCACATGGAGCGGAGATTAAAATTTTCCGCGCGGCCGGGCGCGGAGGCCTCCGCCGCCCTAGCATTTAGTGGGCCGCGGCCGCCAGCCTTGATTTTACGGGGCTTGCGGCCGCGGCGGGCCGAGGCAACTCCTTTTTTAAGGCAAAACGGGGCGCCGCGGGGCCGGGCGATTTCCGCCCTGGGCGAGCCCATCGGGCCCCTCGGAGCGACGAAAAATGTAAATTCCCCTTGAGTGACCCACTGAATATTGTGTATGGAGTCCGCCGGTCGTCAATCTGTAGTGGGTACCCCCAAAAATCCCTTATGCCTCCGATTCCTTGCCTTGATGCCTAAAAACAGCCTCTAGAGCACTCCCGGCCGCCCGCCAGGAACGTAGCCAACAAGTAGAACCGCCGCCGAAACTCCACCGATCGCCCCCCCGCGCCGCCCTCCGCCCCCGCCCCTTTTCAACCCCTTCACTCCTCATCTCATGGAAATCCCCTTCACCATCGGCAACAAAACCTTCCTCCTCGACCGCGCCAAGGCCGAAGCCGCCTTCGAGGGCAAGAGGGTCATCAACGGCCGCCAAAGCGCCGCCTTCAACCTCCTGCCCCTCAAGTACCAGTGGGCCTACGAGATCTACCGCACCATGAAGGCCAACCACTGGGAGCCGGAAG
This sequence comes from Verrucomicrobiales bacterium, assembly GCA_947460575.1. Taxonomy (GTDB): domain Bacteria; phylum Verrucomicrobiota; class Verrucomicrobiia; order Verrucomicrobiales; family V1-33; genus CAIZWU01. Next base: position 43,920 of record CANHIJ010000009.1, read on the forward strand.
ACATTGGCATGCAAAAAGACGTGGAGCAGTGGCGCTCCCAACAGATCACCGACAACGAGCGCTGGATCATCCGCATGGGGATCGGGTATTTCTCGGCCGCCGAGGGCATCGTGGGGGACAACATCCAGCACGTGGTGCGGGAGTTGGTGACGGCGCCAGAGTTGAAGCTGGTGCTCGGCCGCCACGCCCACGAGGAAAACATCCACGCCGACAGTCTATTGTACATGATCTCCAGCCTGGGCATCAACCCCCACGAATGCGAGGCCATGTTTGAGCAAATCCCCACCATTTTGCGCAAAAATGAGTTCGTCACCCGCACCTCCAAGCTGCTGCGCCGGGACCTCGACCTCACCTTGCCAGAAAATAAGCGCCTCCTCGCCAAGAACATTTTCCTCTTTGGCCAGTGCATGGAAGGCACCCAGTTTTACGGGCTCTTTGGGATGATCCTGAGCCTCTACCGGCAAAACAAGTTCCCCGGGATCGGCCAAATGTTCCGCTACACCCTGCGCGACGAATCCAACCACATCGAGGTTTTCCGCAACCTCTTCATGGACCTCATCGAGGAAAATAAGGAGATCTGGACTCCAGAGTTCCGCGAGGAATTGCGCGACCTGATGCGCGAAGCGGTCACTTTGGAAAAGGAATTCATCCGCGACTGCCTCCCCGTAAACAGCGTGGGCCTCACCGTGGATGAATTTACCAATTACATCGACTACATCGCCGACCGCCGCCTCGAAGGGGTGGGCCTGGAGCCCCTCAACGCCGCCATCAGCAACCCGCTGCCCTGGCTGGCGGAGATGATGGACATCAAGAAGGAGCAAAATTTCTTCGAGGGACGCGTCACCGACTACCAAAAGTCCTCCTCCTTGGCCACGGTTTCCGAAGACGAATACTAGGTCGCCCCCCGCGCTTTCCCCAGCTGGGGATCCCCGCACTTTTCGCAATTCCGCTACTTTCGCCCATCCCGCCATGATCGCCCGCTCCCACATCGACGAGGACCTCCAGCTCAAGCATTTCGCCCGCTCCGGGGCCGACACCAAGCCCCGATTCGACTGGACGCCCCCGGGAGGCGCCGCCAGCGCCCCGGCCAGCGCCCTCAGCGGGGAATCGCGCAGTTACACCACCGGAGACATCGCCACCCTCATCGGCGACGCCCTCACCGACTTGATGCTCTCGCGCCAGGAACCGGAAATTTTTACGGAAAAAAACCGCCGCCTGGTGACCCAAATCGCCAGTTTAGTCTCCACCGAATTGGCGGGCCGCAGCCGCAGCGAAAGCGAGCGCGCCGACGTCAGCCCCAACGACATCACCCGCCTCATCGAGCGGGCCTTGGTCCGCCACAACGCCTACGATTTGGCCCGCTCCATCATCACCCGCCACCAGACCGCCGACGGCCGCGAGGCGGAATCCGACGCCTTCCAGCTCACCAGTGCGGCCCCCGCCTGCCGGGTGATCCGCCGCAACGGCCACGTGGTCAATTGGAACTCTAACAAGATCGAAATCGCGATTCGCAAGGCCTTCCTCAGCGAGCAAATGGACGCCGATCCCGCGGTCGAAATCGCCCGCATCCTCTCGGTGCGCCTGCGCGACGAGGGCCGCCAACTCGTCCACATCGAAGACCTCCAAGACCTCGTGCAAGAGGAGTTGATGAAGGCGGGGCACTATAAGGTCGCCGCCTCCTACGTGCTCTACCGCGCCCACCGCGCCGAAGTCCGCAAGCTTTCCGCCGAAGGCACCCGCCAGGAAGCCATCGAGCGCCAGGAACACATGATCCTGGTCAAGCACGAGGACGGCTCCACCTTCCTCTGGGACGGCCTCGAGCTGCGCCGCCGCATCGAGTTCGCCCGCCTCGGCCTCGACCTCTGCCTCAGCGCGGAGCAAATCGAAAATGAATTGCGCCGCTCGTTCTTCGCCGAAATGACGCTCGAGGACCTCAACCGCACCGTCATTCTCAACGCCAAGGTCCTCATCGAGCGCGACGCCGACTTCGCCAAGTTCGCCGCCCGGATCATGCTCAGCTATATTTACGAAGAAGTGCTGGGCTGGAACGTGCTCGCCGACGGCCTGGAAGGCCTAGCCGATTGCCACCGCCGCGCCTTCCGCAGCTACTTGGCGCGCGGCGTCGCCATCAACCGCCTCAGCCCCAAGCTGCTCGACTACGACCTCGACAAACTCGCCGCCGCCCTGGACCCGGCCGCCGACATGGATTTCGACTTCCTCGGCATCCAGACCCTCTACGATCGCTACCTCATCATCGACAAGACGGCCAAAAAACACCGCCGCCTCGAAACCCCCCAGTTTTTCTGGATGCGCGTCGCCATGGGCCTCTTCGTGGGCGGCGAGGCCTCCTCGCAAATCGAACACGTTATCGCCCTCTATCAACTCTACAAGGGCCGCCGCTTCTGCTCGAGCACCCCCACGCTTTTCAATAGCGGCACCAAACATAGCCAGCTTTCCTCCTGCTATCTCTATAAAGTCGACGACTCCATCGAGTCCATCATGATCCGCGGGATCGCCGAAAACGCCTTCCTCTCCAAGTGGGCCGGCGGCCTCGGCGGCTCGTGGACCGCAGTGCGCGGCACCGGCAGCTACATCCAAGGCACCAACGGCGAAAGCCAAGGCGTCATCCCCTTTCTCAAACTCCACAACGACCAACTCATCGCCGTTAACCAGGGCGGCAAGCGCCGCGGCTCCGGCTGCGCCTACCTCGAAACTTGGCACAACGACATCCGCGAATTCATCGAGCTGCGCAAAAATACCGGGGACGACCGCCGTCGCACCCACGACATGAATACCGCGAACTGGATTCCCGATCTCTTCATGAAGCGGCTCGAGGCCCGCCAAAATTGGACCCTCTTCCGCTCCAACGAATGCCCCGACCTCCACGAGCTCTACGGCCGCGCCTTTGAAGAAAAATACCTCGAATACGAAGCCCAAGCCGCCCGCGGCGAAGTCCACGCCGAAAGCGTCCGCGCCCTCGACCTCTGGCTCGACATGCTCCGCATGATCTTCGAAACCGGCCACCCCTGGATCACTTTCAAAGACCCCTGCAACGTCCGCTCCCCCCAAGACCACTGCGGCGTCATCCACAGCAGCAATCTCTGCACCGAAATCACTCTCAATACCTCCGCCGACGAAACCGCGGTCTGCAATCTCGGCTCCATCATCCTCGAAAATCACCTCGACGCCCAAGGCCAAATCGATCACCCCAAGCTGCGCGCCACCATCCGCACCGCCGTCCGCGCCCTCGACAACGTCATCGATATCAACTTCTACCCCACCGAAGCCGCCGCCCGCGCCAACCGCCGCCACCGCCCCATCGGCCTCGGCGTCATGGGCCTCGCCAACTGCCTCTACCTGCGCAACCTCTCCTTCGCCAGCCAGGAAGCGGTAGACTTCAACGACGAAATCATGGAGGCCGTGGCCCTCTACGCCTACGAAGCCTCCAGCGACCTCGCCGCCGAGCGCGGCGCCTATTCAAGCTACCCCGGCTCCAAGTGGTCCCGCGGCATCCTCCCCCAAGATACCCTCGCCCTCCTCGAAGCAGAACGCGGCGAAAAACTCGAAGTCCCCCGCATTAGCCGCCTCGACTGGACCGAAGTCCGCGCCAAAATCGCCCGCCAAGGCATGCGCAATAGCAACGTCCTAGCCATCGCCCCTACCGCGACCATTTCCAATATCATGGGGTCCACCCCCTGCATCGAACCCCAATTCAAAAACCTCTACGTAAAGAGCAATCTCAGCGGCGAATTCATCATGCTCAACGAATTCCTCGTCCGCGACCTCAAGGCCCGCCGCCTCTGGTCCCAGGAAATGCTCGATAAGCTCAAATACTACGACGGCGAACTCAGCGAAATCGACGAGATCCCCCAAGACCTCAAAGACAAATACCGCACCGCCTTCGCCATCGACTACCAATGGCTCATCGACGCCGCCGCCTGCCGCCAAAAGTGGATCGACCAATCCCAAAGCCTCAACCTCTTCCTCCCCGCCGCCGACCTCAAGGTCCTCAGCCACATGTACCGCGCCGCCTGGCGCGCCGGCCTAAAAACCACCTACTACCTGCGCACCCTCAGCGCCTCTAACGTCGAAAAAGCCACCATCTCCGTCAAAAAAGACGTCCGCATCACCGCCGACGAAATCAAAATCTACAGCGAAGCCGAAATCCAAGCCTGTTCCATCGAAGCCCGCCGCAACGGCGTCGAGTGCGAAGCCTGCCAGTGACCCCAGAACGAAAGCGCGGCCTCCCCCGCCCACACCATAGCCCATTCAAAAGGCCCCTTGGTCACTGCTTAACCTAAAACCAGGGGTTGCCACGCGACTATGAGGCCTTTTTTGGATAAAGATGGGGGTTGATCCATTTTTTTCGTCTCAATAGACGCACCTTTTGGGTGGGTCCCTTTCGCGGACAAAAGCCTCCCATAGCGTGACCGGTGGACTCGTCAGGCGGCGATGCCGAGGGCAGCCCCGGATGATGCCCAGAGGCAGCCCAGGATAATGCCGGAGACAGCCCCCGGAGATGCCCAGAGGCAGCCCAGGATGATGCCGGAGGCATCCCAGCGGGTAGCCGGTGGTGAGCGAAGCGACACCACCGGATCCCCGTCGTGGCGTCACCCGCACCCCGGCAGGGGTGCCAGCGCTTTGAGCCCTGGGAGATGAAGGGGCGGGCCGGTCAGATTTCCCAATCCGGCCCCGATTCGGGCGACGCTTTTTCGATCGCCAGGACCGCTGGGGGGGCCTGGCGGGCATTGAGGGTGCGGTATTCGGTGACCTGCCACTGGCGGGAGGGCAGGCCGGAGGCGAAGTCCCGCAGCACCTGGGCCTCCTCGGCGCCCCCGGGATGGCCGGGATAGAGGACTACGAGGAGGAGGCCGCCGGGGCGCAGCCACTCCAGCGCGGCGCGCACCGCGGGGAGCGTAGTTTCGGGGCGCGTGATCACGGATTTGTCGCCCCCCGGGAGGTATCCCAAGTTAAAAACGGCGGCGGCCAAGCGCCCCTGGGCCTGCTCGGGAAGCCGCTCGGCCAGGGCCGCGTGGCTGTCCTCGATCAAGTGGTAGCAGCCTTCCGGCACGCCCCAGCGCTGCAAGAGGCGCCGGGTGGCCGCGATCGCCGCCGCCTGGACGTCAAATCCAAAAACTTTGCCGTCCGGCCCAATCAACTGGGCCAAAAAGTGGGTGTCGTGGCCATTTCCCGCGGTGGCGTCGAGGGCCAGGTCCCCCGGCAAAAGGCGTTCGCGGAGCAGGGCGTGGCAGTATTCGACAGCGGACAACATGGGCAAAAAAAGGCAACAGGGCAGGGGAGCCTAGAGCGCTGGGCCGGAGGCGCACCCGAAAACTGCCCCCCGCGCGAGGGGGCTCAAGCGCGCGGTTGCCGCGCCCCGCAAGGAGGAGCCAAGATAAGTAGCATCGACCCCTCCTGCGCCCGCCATTCCCGCACCCCATGCCCTCTTTCCTATCAAAAACCCTTTTGGCGCTGGCAGCCCTGCTGCCAACGGCTTCGGCCCAATACCCCGCGTGGCCGCACGCGGGTTCGCTGTTTGTTGTCACCACCCAGGACGGGGCGGCTCTGCCCGCGGCGGCCGCGGAGCTGGGGTTTCCTCTGCTGGTGAGGCTAGACCAGGACTGGTTCGACTTCAGCCAAACCCAGCCCGGCGGGGCGGACCTGCGCTTTTCCTGCGGCGGCCAGCCGCTCTCCTATCAAATCGAAGAGTGGTCGCCCGCCGACGGCCGCGCCGCGATCTGGGTGCGCCTCCCCGCGATCAAGGGCGACGCCCAGCTGGAACTGCGCCTCCATTGGGGCCTGGCGGGGGCGGTGAGTGAATCCCGTGGCCAGGCGGTGTTCAATGAGTCTAACGGGTACCTAGCCGTCTTTCATTTGGACGACCCCACTCGGGACGAGACCCAGGCCCTCCAGGCCAAGGACCTGGGCACCACCGCGGCCCCCGGGGTCATCGGGCAGGGCAGGCACTTCGCTGGGGACCAGGGCATCGACGCCGGCGACCAGATCACCACCTTTCCCATCGGCGCCGCCCCGCACTCCACCGAGCTGTGGTTCCGCGCCGAGCGCTCGGGCGACCGCATCGCCTGCTGGGGCAGCGACGGCCCGAAGATGATGGTGCAGTTCATCCTCGGCAAACCTCCCCGCATGGTGATGGATTGTTATGGATCCGGCTCCAGCGTTGCCGCGCCCAGCCCCGTGCCCCTCCATGAATGGGTTCATGTGGTGCACACCTGCCAACCCGGGGACTCCCGGGTCTATGTGAACGGCGCGCTCGACGCGGTTTCCACCGCTGCCGACAACCCGTTAGCAATGACGCGGCCCGCCAAGCTCTCCTTGGGGGGCTGGGGGAATTATGTCTTCCGCGGCGACATGGACGAAATGCGCGTCTCCAAGGTCGCGCGGTCCGCCGACTGGGTGCGGCTGCAATATGAAAACCAAAAACCCCATCAACGCTTGGTCGGCCCGCTCGTGCAGCCGGGCGGCGTGTTTGCCACCTCGGTATCCGCCCTCACCCTAACTGAGGGTCAAGTGGCGACCATCGCCGCCCAGGCCGGCGGGGCCCGCAAAATCTATTGGATCACCAAGCGCGGCGGCATCGAGACCGTGGCCGCGACCGATCGCTTCCACTTCACCCTGAATGTCGGCCGAGTCGCGGGGGACGAGTCCTTGACCCTGCAATGCCGCGCCGTCTTTGCCGAGGAGGTGAAAACCATCGACATCCCCGTGGCCATCCACGAGGCCCTGCCAGATCCGATTTTCGCGCTGGAGGCCCCAGCGACCTGGGACGGGCGCTGTACCATCGAAGTCCGGCCGCAGGTTTCTAACATTTCAGCACTGCAAGGGCAGGGGGTCGGCGCCTTGCAGTACCGCTGGAAGGTAGACGGTCCCGCGGTGATCAGCCAAAGCACCTCCGACCGGCTGCTGCTGCGGCGCGCCCTGGGCAGCGGCCCCCTCACTATTTCCTGCACGGCCAGCAATGGCGGCTCGGAGGTGACCCAAACCCAGCGCCTGGAGGTCGCCGAACCGGCCCAGGACACCTGGGTCGAGCGCGTCCCCGAACCCCAGGAAAAGCCCGTGGACGGGCAATTTTATGCCCGCGGCGACGACAACCAGGGCACGCTTTTTTACCTCGGGGCGCTCGACGAACCCGCCGACGCCGTCTTTCTCAAGCTCTACGCCGACGACCAGTTGATTCACACCGAAACCCAAAAGCCGCAGGCCGACCGCAGCTACGCGCTGGCGGTCAAGCTCCGCGCCGGTTTGATCACCTACAAAATAGCATTTGGCACCCTGAGCGGCCAGGTGGCCACGGTGCGCCACGCGGTGGGAAATCTGCTCTGCGGCGACGCCTATCTCATCGAGGGGCAGTCCAACGCCGTGGGCTACAACTACGAAAATACCCAGGCGCGCCGCGATCTCACCCACACCGACAGCCCGTGGATCCGCAGTTTCGGCGGCAATGGCGAAGCCGACGGCGACCCCCTCGCGGGCGGCTGGGGCAACGCGCGGGTCGAGCGCATCCACCCCGGCGACCCAGACCGGATCCACTTCATCAGCGCCTGGGGCATGGCCCTAGCCAAAAAACTCGTCGCCGACGTCAAGATTCCTATCTGCATTCTCAACGGAGCCGTGGGCGGTACCCGCATCGACGAACACCTGCCGCGCCGTCCCGGCGAATCCCTCCCGCAGCGCGCCATCTATGAAAATCTCCAGCGCCGCGTCGCCGCTGCCAAGCTCACTCACGGCCTGCGCGGTCTCCTCTGGCACCAGGGCGAAGCCGACCAAGGCTTCGATGGCCCCAATAATTGTTTTGGCTGCGAGACCTATCAACAATACTGGCTAGACCTCACCGCGGCTTGGAAACAGGACTATCCCAATCTGCGGCACTACTATCTCTTCCAAATCTACCCCAACGCCTGCTCCCAAGGGGGAAACCGCCACAGCGACAAACTCCGCGAGGTCCAGCGCCAGCTCTCCCGCCGCTTCGCCAGCCTCAGCGTCATGCCCACCCTCCACCTCGCCAGCGGCTCCCATTGCCACTTCCAAACCGACGACTACGAAAAAATGGGCTGGTCCATGGCCCCCTTGCTCGAGCGCGACGTCTCCGGAAAAGTTTTCCCCGCCTCCGTGGCCGCTCCCGACCTCCAGGCGGCCCGCTTCACCAGCGAAGCGAGAGACGAAATCGCGCTCGAGTTCGACCAACCGATGGCCTGGGATGACGCCATTGCCGCCCAATTCCAACTCGACGGAATCCCCCTCGCGCTGCGCTCCGGATCCGCCGCAGGCCGCGCCATCAAGCTCCGCCTGTCCGCCCCCTCAGCAGCCCAAACGATCACCTATGTGGTCGATAAAAAGTGGGACCCGAGCCACCTCTTATTCGGCCAAAACGGCATCGCGGCCCTGACCTTTTTTGAAGTCCCGATCCGCGGAAACCGCTGAGCCCCCCGCTCTGGGCCCCTCAATTGCCCGCCACGTCGGCCTCCAGGGGCAGGGGAGCCCCGTCGACCAAGTGGTCCGCCAGTTGCCTCGCGTAGCGCGGCCCGTGCAGCACCCCCTTGGAGCCCAGCCCATTAAAGAAGGCTAGGGTGGGGTGCACCGGATGCCGCCCCAGGCGGGCCAAACTTTGGTGGATGATCGGCCGCACGGCGGCTTCCTGACCGACCACGCGCCAGGGCACCCGGAGCAGGCGGCTCAGCCGCTCCTCCAGCAGGGCCCGCGCGGCCTCGGTGGGCTGCTCGTCCAGTTGGTCCCAGCCGTAGGTCGAGCCGGTCCGAAACGTGCCCGCGCCATCCACCGGCAGCAGCCAGCCCCCGGCATTAACGATGCGGCGCTCCGCGGCTAGCGCCGGCGCTTCAATGGTCAAAATTTCTCCCTTGGCGCACTTCCAGGCGATCCACGGAAACCACGGATTGCTCCGGGCCGCCGCGCCCTCGCAGAAAATCACCGCCGCCGCCGCCGACCCATCCTCCAGCCGCACGCCCCAGCGCTCCGGCACCAGGGCCGCCGCATTCACCGCGCGCCGCTGCAGCAGCCCGCGCTCCGCAAACCACGCCGCGCTGTCCTCTAGCCAAGCCCGCGTCTCCAGCCACCCGCTCGTGACCATCTCAAATCCCCGCCCGCTGCCCTGAAAAAGCGCCAAATCCACCAGCGGCTCCGCCCGCTCCGGCGCCACGTGCCCCGCAAAATCCGCCGCCGCGCACTTGACCGCAAAGCGCCGCGGTTCCTCCTCGCCCCGGAAAAGCCGCACCTGCGCCCGCCGGTGAAAATGCGCCCGCCCCAAGACCCGCGCCACCGCCCCATAACTCGCCCAGGCCTCCTCCAAAAAAGCCCCCACCTCCGACCCCAGCGCCAGCCGCTTGCCCGTAATCGGAGTCACAATCCCCGCCGCCACCTTCGACGAACTCACCGCCGCCCCCTCGTCCACCAGCAACACCCGCTGCCCGCGCCGCACCAACTCCCACCCCAACAGCGTTCCCGCCAAACCTTGCCCCACAATCACCATCGGAGCCCCCGCGCGCACTGCATTCAACATCCCACCTCATCCCACCACCACCCCCCGCGCGAAAGCGCAATCCCACCCCCCTCCTCCCTCCCATTATTAACTTCCGACAATGTATGTCATGTAAAATACAAAGCAGCAAAACCCCCAAAGAATCGCCCAGCCCCATCCCCATCGTAAGTGAGGTCCACCAGCTTCGTCCCCTCCCGCGGCACCGCCTTCAGGTTGCTCACCACCGGATCCCCCGCCTGCCCTGGCAGCGCCCCCAAGATCAAAACAGCGGCGCACAGCGCCGCCCCGCGGCCCGAGAAAGCACTGACAAAAAGCGAGGACACGAGAAGCTGAAAGGAGAGAAGGCTCAGAGGATTGAAAAAAAGAAACATTCAAAAGCGCCAGAGCGCCGCGCCCCCAACCCTTCTGCCAAGAGGATCCCAGATCGCCGCCCCCCCTTCCCTAAAGCGTCCTCACAGCCTCGTCGAGCCGTTCCATCCCACCGCTCGATATCCACTCTCCAACACTCTCCTCAGCGCCCCCTGGCGCCACCGCCGCCAGCACCCCCGTTCCACTCCCTCCGCTACGCCTCTTCGTTCGTCCCTCACTCCGGGCTCCGCTGCGTTCGCTCCACTTCTCGCGCTCCGCGTTGCTTGCTGTTAGGGAACTGAACTGCG
>CANHIJ010000010.1 GCA_947460575.1 Verrucomicrobiales bacterium
GAGGTTGGAGCCGGGGCGGTCGCCTTCGGTGAAGCAGAGGTCACCCAGTTGGAACCCGCGGCCGTCGCTGCCGCCGTCCAGGGGCAGTCTGTTCAGATAGTGAAAGGCCCGGGCCATGGGGCTGTCCCGGCATTCGAAATCCCATTCCATCCAGTGGTCCCGCTCATACCCGTCGATTTGTTCGTCCAGTTCCTCTTTGAGGCTCCAGATAGCGCCCTCCTCCTTTTCGTCGAAGTCCTCTTCACAGCCCCGGAATTCGATCAGGTATGCCCGCAGGGACTTGTCCTTTTTCGGATTGAAGCCCCTGTCCTCAATGAATTCCCGCAGGGTGGGGTAATCCGGCTCCTCGTTGGGATCCCCGAGGTGGAGCATGTAGCCGCCGTAATTTTCTACCGCAAAGAGCGTGGTATGTGCCTCCTCCGGGGCGAGGATCAACGGTTGCTGGTTGCCGATGCAGGTCTCGCGGATGCGGCGGGCCAAACCGGCGGGGATGAGGATGGAGCCGGAGACCAGGCCAGATAAGGATAGAAAATGACGGCGGTTCATCGTTGGAATTTTAAATGTTGGTTGGTTTGATTGGCTTGTCAGGGTGTCTGGGTGTCAGGGTGTCAGGGTGGGGGCTTGCGTCCTCAGCCGGTCGAGCAGCGAGTCGCGTCTCGTCCGGGCCTTCGTCGGGCAGTCGGTCCGCAGTGACCGGCGCACCCGGCATGAGGTGCCATTGCTGAGGTGCAGGGTGAAGTGGCACCACCACGTGCCATGGTTATTCCACAGGTGATGATTGGGGTTGTCCGCAGGGGTGCGGAGCGAGAGCTGAATAGGCGCGATGGGAGGCTTCATGCGGTTCCTGGTTGATGGGTTGATGCGAATTCGCACACCAGGAACGGCCCCTCGGCCCAGCGAATCCCCCGACCGCCCTTGCGGGCCACCTTGGCATTCACCTGAGAGAATACTTTATTCAGGCCCTTGCGGGTCTGCCCATCGGACCGGGACTTGCGTCCCTGCCCGAGGCACCTTTGCGTTCTCTGCGCCAGGTTGCCAGGTCCGTTGTCGCCAACGGGCCGTTCTTGATGATAACGCAATCCTACCCAGCCCCCCCCTGCTTGGCAAGTCCCGCCTGTGTCATAAAATGACCCACCGTAAACGCCCTGACGGAACATCCCCGTCAGGGACAACCCACATCTCTGCTCCGCCGCGCGGCGTGGTGTTTCATGCCTAGCCATGGCACCTGCCACTTTCCATCAGGCTCGCCAGATTCCTCCAAATCGCGTCTGGACTCCCCAAATCTGCCTGTTAGATGTGGGGCTATCCAATGATCACAGGCGAAATCAAATCCAAAGTCGACCGCATCTGGGACACCCTCTGGTCCGGCGGCATCTCCAATCCCCTCACCATCATCGAGCAGCTCACCTACCTGCTCTTCATCAAGCGCCTCGACGAGATCCACACCCTCAAGGAAAGCAAGGCCAACCGCCTCAAGCAACCCATCGAGGAGCCCATCTTCACCCCGCCGCAGGCCCAGCTCCGCTGGTCGCGCTTTAAGGAAACCTCCCCGGACGAGATGTTCGCCACCGTGCGGGACCAGGCGTTCCCGTTTATCAAGACCCTTGGCCAATCCGCCAGCGGCGAAGGCGGCAGCACCTACAGCCACCACATGAAGGACGCCACCTTCATGATGCCCACCCCCCGCGTCCTCGCCAACATCGTGGACCAGCTCGACGCCATCAACATGGCCGACAGCGACACCAAGGGCGACCTCTACGAATACATGCTCGGGAAGATCGCCAGCGCCGGGCAGAACGGCCAGTTCCGCAGCCCCCGCCACATCATCCAGCTGATGGTGGACATGACCGCCCCCACGCCCAAGGACAAGATCTGTGATCCCTCCTGCGGCACCGCCGGGTTCCTCGTCGCTGCCTCGGAATACCTCACCACCCACCACGGCGATGCCATCTACAAGGATGCCGCCGCCCGCCGCCGCTTCAATGAGGCCACCTTCCACGGCTACGATTTCGACAGCACCATGCTCCGCATCGGCAGCATGAACATGCTCCTCCACGGCGTGGAAAACCCGGACATCCGCTACAAGGACTCCCTGGCCGAGAGCGACGAGGACGACACCGAGAAATACTCCCTCCTCCTCGCCAATCCCCCCTTCGCGGGCAGCCTTGACTACGAGTCCACCGCCAAGGACCTCCAGCGCATCGTCAAGACCAAGAAAACCGAGCTGCTCTTCATGGCGCTCTTCCTGCGCATGCTTCAGACCGGGGGCCGCGCCGCCGTCATCGTGCCGGATGGCGTGCTCTTCGGCTCGTCCAATGCCCACCAGCAGATCCGCAAGATCCTCGTGGAGGATCAAAAGCTCCAAGCCGTCATCTCCATGCCCTCCGGCGTCTTCAAGCCCTACGCCGGGGTCTCCACCGCCATCCTCTTCTTCACCAAGACCAACTCCGGCGGCACCGACCACGTCTGGTTCTACGACATGCAGGCCGATGGCTTCTCGCTCGACGACAAGCGCACCCCGCAGCCCGACAAGTCCGACCTCCCCGACATCCTCCAGCGCTGGCAAACCCTCGCCCAAGAAAAATCCCGCGCCCGCACCGATTCCAGTTTCCTCGTCCCCAAGGCCGAGATCGTCGCCAACAACTACGACCTCTCGCTCAACCGCTACAAGGAGGTCGTCCATGAAACCGTCGAGCACGACTCGCCGAAAACCATCCTCACCCGTCTCGCCAAGCTGGAAGACGAGATCGCCAAGGGGCGGATAGAACTGGAGGGGTTGTTGAAATGAGCGGATCCCTCATGAACTTCCGTCAGTGCTATCTAGTGTATCCTGAGGGGGGAAAACTCGACACACTGCGTAGAGAATCGGATTGGTCTCATTACCACCTCGCCGATCCCGACGAGGAAATAAGCTACGCACTGCGTAGCGAATTTAGAGGGAAACGTCATCAAACCACAACCACCCCACGGAAATTACAAACCTCATCGTCGACAGCGCCACCCTGGCCCAACGGGCCAATATCCCTCAGCCCAGGGCAACGCCCTGGGGCGAGGACGCCCAAACAGCCCTGGCCCAACGGGCCAGCATCCCTCAGCCTAGGGCAGCGCCCTGGGGCGAGGGCGCCCAAACAGCCCTGGCCCAACGGGCCTACATCCCTCAGCCCAGGGCAACGCCCTGGGTGGATGACGCCAATAGACAGGCGGCCTGAAGGGTCGCGATCTGGGTTGGCGTGGTTTGGTGCGCAACTATATCGCACCCCGTTGGGGCGCGGGGCTCTGACGGTCGGAAACCCAGGGCGATGCCCTGGGCTGAGGAATCAGGCACCGTTGGTGCCGCTCAAATCATAACCAACTGAACCATGCCCCAATCCCTTTCCCGCGTCCTGATCCACCTGGTCTTCAGTACGAGAAACCGTGAACCGGTGATCACGCCGGAAATCCGCACGGAATTGCATCCCTACCTCGCGGGCACGCTCGACAATATCGACTGCCCTTCGCTGCGCGTTGGTGGCGTCGCCGATCATGTGCATCTTTTCTTCGGCATTTCGCGAACGCGCACCATCGCCGAGGTCGTCGAGACGGTGAAAACCAGTTCGTCGAAATGGTTGAAAACCAAAGGCCCGGCATTCGCCGGTTTCCATTGGCAATCCGGTTACGGAGCGTTCTCCGTCAGCCAGTCGGATGCCGACACCGTCGTCGACTATGTGGCCAATCAGGAAAGCCATCACCAGAAAATAACATTTCAGGATGAATATCGCAAATTGTTGGAAAAATACCGTGTTGCATTCGATGAAAAATATGTGTGGGACTGAAGCAATCCGTCATGGGCCCAAAGGGCAACCAGCCCAGGATTGGCCCAACGGGCCTGTATCCCTCAGCCCAGGGCATCGCCCTGGGGCGGGGATGCCAATAGACAGGCGGCCTGAAGGGTCGCGATCTGGGTTGGCGTGGTCCGCCGTGGCACGGTATCGCGCACCGTATCGCACCCCGTTGGGGCGCGGGATTCCGATGGACATGGACCCAGGGCGTTGCCCTGGGCTGAGGAATGATGCGCCGTTGGCGCGGAAGACGATTGCGATGAGAAAATACAATATGAAACGCGCAGACGAGATCACCAAGGGATGCAGGGAACGGGAGGGGGTGTGGGGATGAAATCGCTGCAGCCCTGGCCCAACGGGCCTGTATCCCTCAGCCCAGGGCATCGCCCTGGGGCGGGGACGCCAATAGACAGGCGGCCTGAAGGGTCGCGATCTGGGTTGGCCTGGTCCGCCGTGGCACGGTATCGCGCACCGTTGGCGCGCGGGATTCCGATGGACATGGACCCAGGGCGATGCCCTGGGCTGAGGAATGATGCGCCGTTGGCGCGGAAGACGATTGCGATGAGAAAATACAATATGAAACGCGCAGACGAGATCACCAAGGAACTGGAGGGGTTGTTGGGATGAGGTGGGAAACGGTTCAAATTTCCGAGTTCTGCAAGACCGGCACAGGCGGCACGCCTTCGCGAAGTAACATGGAACGTTACTACGAAGGAGGAACGATCCCTTGGGTTAAGTCTGGAGAACTCAGAGAGAACATTATCACCGGCACAGGCGAGCATGTCACGGAGGCCGCTTTGCGGGAAACGTCTATAAAACTCGTCCCCGCCGGTGCGCTATTGCTGGCATTGTATGGGGCGACAGTTGGCCGGTTAGGAATTCTCGGGGTAGAAGCGACGACAAATCAAGCCGTCTGCCACATTATTCCAGATCCGAAAAAGGCGAACGTTCGTTATCTGTTTCACGCATTGTCCAATCAGGTGTCAAATCTGGTGGCGCGTGGAGTCGGCGGGGCGCAGCCCAATATCAGCCAAGGAATTGTCAAAGAATTGGGACTCATGCTCCCGCCGCTCGCAGAGCAGAAGCGGATCGCGGCGATTCTGGATGCGGCGGACGCCTTGCGGGCCAAGCGCCGCGAGGCCCTCGCCCAACTCGACGCCCTCCTCCAATCCACCTTCCTCACCCTTTTCGGCGATCCGGTGACCAACGAACACAAATGGCCGGTTCATTCGATCAACGACTTCGTTGCTGGGTTTGAGAGTGGTAAGAGTATCGTGAGCGACGACGAGTCAGATACCACCTCGCCATACCGCGTGCTCAAAGTTAGCGCGGTTACGTCATTGGAGTTTCGGCCCGAGCAGAGCAAGGCAATGCCGCCGCTTTATGAGCCTCCCAATTCGCACATTGTTAGGGCTGGCGACCTGTTGTTCAGTCGTGCTAATACCATCGAACTGATTGGGGCGACCGCTTACGTTTCAACAACTCCACCCAATCTTCTTTTGCCCGACAAGTTGTGGCGTTTTGTCTGGCACGCTCAACTGAAGGCCGAGCCTCATTTTGTGAGATACCTCTTTCAGCAACCCAAATTCCGAAGGGAGATTGGACAACGAGCCAGTGGAACAAGCGGCTCGATGAAAAACATTTCTCAGAACAAAGTTCTCACAATTAAAGTCGGACTCCCCCCCCTCCCCCTCCAACAAAAATTCGCCGCCATCGTCGAATCCATCGAGCGCCAGAAGGCCGCGCAGCGCGCCCACCTCGCCGAGCTGGACGCCCTCTTCGCGGCCCTGCAGCACCGCGCCTTTCGCGGGGAACTGTGATTCATTGAGCCATGACCGACGCCGTATTCAACGCCGACAACCTGCGGGAAGACATCGATCTCGAAGCCAAGAGTGCGCTTGGCCAGGACGGTCGAGGGGCCTTGCCAAGGGATCTTTTCGAATCCTATTCGGCCTTCGCCAACACGGATGGCGGGATGATTTATCTGGGTGTGAAGGAACTCAAGAACCGCCGCTTTGACGCCCATGGCATTGAGAATCCTGACCCGGTGCTGGACGATCTCTGGAATCAGTTGAACAACCCGCAGAAGGTCAGCCGCAACCTGCTTACTCCCGCGATGGTGCAGCGTTTCCAGGCAGGGGCGGGCCGGTGGGTGATCGCGATCGAGGTGCCACGCGCCACCCGGCATGAGCGACCGGTCTTCATCAACGGCAATCCGCTGAAGGGGACCTACAAACGCCATCATGCCGGTGACTACCTCTGCCGTGAGGACGAGGTGAAGCGCATGCTCGCCGAGCAGACCGAGGATGAGCGGGACGCGCGGCTTCTGACCGGCTACACGTTCGACGATCTGGAGATAGAGAGCTTCAAGGCCTACCGCAACCGCATGGGGGCGCTGAAGCCGGACCATCCGTTCAACGTTGCCGGGAATCTCGAGTTTCTGCGTAAGCTGGGAGGTTGGAGAAAGGACCGGCAAACCGGCGACGAAGGACTTACTCTGGCCGGGTTGTTGATGTTTGGCAAACACGAGGCCATTCATGAGGTCGTGCCCCATTATTTCGTGGATTACCGGGAGCTGCCCGTCGGTGGGACGAAAACCAAATGGGTGGACCGGTTGAGCCCGGATGGAACATGGTCGGGCAACCTTTACGATTTCTACCGCCTGACCATCCAGCGGCTGTTCCGGGATCTGAAAGTTCCGTTCCGTCTGGAAGGTGGTGAACGGGACGACGACACCCCGGTTCACAAGGCCCTGCGCGAGGCCTTGGTGAACGCGCTGGTGCATGCGGACTACTCCGCCCGCATTTCGATTTTGGTGGTCAAGGCTCCGGATTATTTCGGGTTTCGGAATCCCGGGAAAATGCGCATCCCGATGGAGAAGGCGGTGGAAGGCGGGCACAGTGACTGCCGGAACCGGAGCCTGCAAAAAATGTTCAGCCTCATCGGCTTGGGCGAGCAAGCAGGGTCCGGCATCCCACGGGTGCTGGAGAACTGGAAGTCCCAGCACTACCGACTCCCGGAGATGTGGGAATCGGACGAACCGGAAGCCACCCTGATGAGACTCCGCACGGTGAGTCTGCTCCCGGAATCGACCTTGAAAGATTTGCGGGAGCTTTTCGGCAAATCTTTCGACCAGCTGGACGAGAACGGGCGTCTCGCCCTGGCGACCGCCCATATCGAGGGCTTCGTGACCAATGGCCGCCTCAAGCAGATCTCACGCCTACACCCCCGCGACATCACCCTCTTGCTCAAAGGACTGGTCGATCAAAGGATGCTCGTCCCCGACGGGCAAGGGAGGGCCACGAGCTATCGCCTGGCGGGAACCGAGGCCGTGGATCTGGCAAGCACCGTGGATTTGGAAAGTCCTCCGGCGAGGTCCGAAGATTTGACGCCGAGGTCCGAAGATTTGGGCCCGAGGTCCGAAGATTTGACAACAAGGTCCGAGCATTACGATCCGGTGGGAGATCCGATCCTCCAAAAGAGGGCGCTGCCCGTGAGGTCCAAGGGCAAGGCCAAGCCGGACTTGGTCAGAACAATCCTTCTGGAACTTTGTTCCGGGAGATTTCTGACCCTCAACGAACTCGCCACGCTGGTGAACCGATCTCCCGTGGACCTCCGCCAGCGTTTCATCAAACCGATGGTGGATGGCGAGAAAGTCCTGGAACGACGCTATCCCCAGCAGCCCAACCACGAGCAGCAAGCCTACCGAACCCGCGAGCCATGAGTAACTTCGCCTTCCTGCCCGCAGCCTTCAAGGACCTCGCGGAAGCCTCCCGCAAGGCGGAGTCTCACATCATGGGCGATCCCCGCGCCGCCTGCTTCCACGCCCGCTTCGCCCTGGAGGCCGCGGTCCGCTGGCTCTACCGCTACGACACCAGCCTGCGGATGCCGTATGACACCACCCTGGGGGCCATGATCCATGACCCCGGTTTCCGCAACTTGCTGCCGGAGGCGGTCTTCCAGAAAGCCCGGATGATTCAGCAGGTGGGCAATCAGGCCGTCCACGAGCCGCGTCCCGTCCGTCAATACGATGCCCAGCAGGCGGTGAAGGAGCTGCATCACGTCTGCTATTGGCTCACCCGCACCTATGCGCCGGAGGCCTTCCTAGAGGGTGCCGCTTGGTCGGATGCCCGCGTGCCGCAGCCGATCACCAGCGCCGCCGCCGTGCCGCGCCAGGACCTGGAGGCCCTGGAAAAGCAGCTGGAGGTGCAGGCCAAAGCAGTGCTCAAGCAGCAGCAAGAAAAGGACGCCCTGGATGCCGAACTGCAGCTCCTCCGCGCCCAGTTGGCGGAAGCCAAGGCCGCCGCCGAGGCCCAGCCGGACACCCACGACTACTCGGAAGCGCAGACCCGCCACTACCTCATCGATCTCGAACTCAAGCGCGCCGGTTGGCTGCTGGATCAAAAGCGCGACAAGGAATTCGAGGTGACCGGCATGCCGACCCCCACCGGCAAGGGCTATGTGGACGATGTGCTCTGGGGCGATGACGGCAAGCCGCTCGGCCTGGTGGAATCGAAGAAGACCGCGGTGGACGCCCGGGTGGGCCAGCAGCAGGCCAAGCTCTACGCCGATTGCCTGGAGGCCAGGTATGGCCAGCGCCCGGTCATGTTCTATACTAACGGATACGAGATTTGGCTATGGGATGATACCGCCTATCCCCCACGCCGCGTGTCCGGATTTTACAAAAAGGAGGAACTGGCCCGCCTCATCCTCCGCCGCAGCACCCGCAAGCCCTTCCAGGCGGTTCCGATCAATGGAGTGATCGTCGAGCGCTACTACGCGAAACGCGCCATCACCAGCATCTGCGAGCACTTCGCCGAGAAGCAGCGCAAGGCCCTGCTCGTCATGGCCACCGGCACCGGCAAGACCCGCGTCGCCATCGCGCTAGTGGATGTGCTCCAGCGGGCCAACTGGGCCAAGCGGGTGCTTTTCCTGGCCGATCGGATCTCGCTGGTCAATCAGGCAGGCAATGCCTTCAAGGCGCACCTGCCGGATTCCAGTCCGGTGAATCTGGTCACGGAAAAGAACACCGAGGGCCGGGTCTATGTCTGTACCTACCCCACCATGATGGGCCTCATCGATGTGACCGACGGCGGCACGGCCCGCTTTGGGGTCGGGCACTTCGATCTGATCATCATCGACGAAGCGCACCGCTCGGTCTATCAGCGCTACCGCGAGATTTTCCGCTACTTCGATTGCCTGCTCGTCGGACTCACCGCCACCCCGCGTGAACAGGTGGACCGGAACACCTACGAACTTTTTGACCTGGAAGAAGGCGTGCCGACCGATGCCTACGAGCTGGAGCTGGCCGTTAGCGATGAATACCTCGTGCCGCCCCAAGTCCGGCAGGTGGACCTCAGATTCCCCCGCGATGGCATCCACTACGATGACCTCAGCGATGCGGAGAAGGCGGAGTGGGAATCACTCGACTGGGGGGATGGCGACGGCAATGGCGGCGCACCAGGCACGGTGCAAGCCTCCGCCATCAACAACTGGCTGTTCAACACGGACACGGTGGACAAAGTCCTCCAGCACCTCATGGAGGAAGGACTTAAAGTCGAAGGCGGCGACCGCCTTGGCAAGACCATCCTCTTCGCCCGCAATCATAACCACGCCGTCTTCATCGAGGAGCGCTTCAATTTCCACTACCCGCAATACGGGGGGCACTTCGCCCGCGTCATCGACAATCAGGCGAAATACCCGCAGACCCTCATCGATGATTTCTCCCAGAGGGACAAGGCTCCCCACATTGCCATTTCCGTGGACATGCTGGACACCGGCATCGACGTGCCCGAGGTCGTGAATCTGGTTTTCTTCAAGCCGGTCTATTCCAAGATCAAGTTCTGGCAGATGATCGGCAGGGGCACCCGGCTGTGCAAAAACCTCTTCAGCCCGGGTCAGGACAAGGAGCACTTCCGCATCTTTGACTTCTGCTTCAACTTCGACTTCTTCCGCGAGAACCCCAACGGCATCGAGGGCGGTGGCAGCGAGGCCCTCGGCACCCGCCTCTTTAAGGGCCGCGTCCAGTTGCTCACTGCCGTCCAAAGAACTCCCGAACTGGAGCCCTCCGGCGCCCTCCGCAGCACCCTGAGCAGCACGCTGCACGGGGAAGTCAGCGGCATGAACCCCGACAACTTCCTGGTGCGGGCCCACCTCCAGCAGGTCGAAAGATTCCAGAATGCGGCCTCCTGGGACGCGCTCACGGATGCAGACATCCACGAGATCGGGAGCCACGTCGCCGGACTGCCCAGCCAGATCAAAACCGATGAACTCGAAGCCCGCTGCTTTGATCTCAGCGCCCTGCGGATGCAGATCGCCTTGGTCGAGCAAGACTCCGGCACTTTCGAGTCCACCCGGAGGAAGGTCATCGAGATCGCGGCCCACCTCGAGGAAAAGGACGCCATTCCCGCCGTCAAACCACAACTCGAATACCTCCGCAGCCTCCAAACCCCCGAGTTCTGGGAAGGCATCGATCTCGCCGCGCTCGAAGATCTCCGCCTGCGCCTGCGTGGACTGGTCCAGTTCCTCGACAAGTCCAAACGCAAGATCGTCTACACCAACTTCGAAGATGAAATCATCAGCGTGCGCGAAGACGCCGTCGTCTACATACCGAGGATGACCGGAAATCAATATGCCAGGAAGGTCGAGGAATACCTCCGCAGCCATCAAGACGAAATCGCCATCCAGCGCCTCCGCTACAACCAGCCACTCACCCCCACCGACCTCCAGTCCCTGGAGACAACCCTGCGCAGCATCGGCGAGGAGGAGGGCCCGCGCCTGCTCGACAGCATGCTGCACATCCTGGAAATGCCCACCCTGGCGCACCTCGTCCGCCGCATCGTCGGCATGGACCGCAACGCCGCCAAAGCCGCCTTCGCAGGCTTCCTCGACGACCGCACCCTCAACGCCCCCCAAATGCGCTTTGTCGAGATGGTGATCGACCAACTCACCGCCCGAGGCTTCATGGATCCCGCCGCGCTCTATGAGGCCCCCTTCAACAGCATCCACGCCGGTGGCCCGGATGCACTCTTCGCCGGCCAGCCCAACATCATCGACGGTCTCTTCCAAACGCTCGAGAAAACCCTGCCAAAAGTGCATACAGCATGATGCCCCCGCGTCAGGAGGCCGTTAGCGGTCCGCGGCGATGCTGGCGGGTTGGCGGGTTGGCAACGACGAAACCGCTTTTTCCCAGCCATCAACCCACCCAGCGCCAGGGCCTCCTCAGCCGTGAGCGTCTCGAAAGCGGGTGGACAATGTTTATTTTGTAAAATGGGCGATTAGGTTAGGGGTGGATGAGCGGGTTGATTAGCGGGTTGATGTTGAGGTAGATTTTGGAGCTGATCCCCGCGCCGATAGGCTCGCAGGCGGGGTGGAGGCGTGGCGCAGGAGGGTGGTTTCGGTGGGGGCGAGGGCGGTGACGCGGGGGCTGGGTGCGTTTTCATCTCGGGCGGGAGGGGTAGCGGCCTGGGGGCTCATCTGGCTTTTTGGCCATAGCCGTGAGGCGGATTGTCTGGACATTTGTGAGAAAACCACTAGGTAAAGTGAGCAGTGCGTTATGGGCTCCTTGGTAGAAAAGGCTC
Organism: Verrucomicrobiales bacterium; assembly: GCA_947460575.1. Taxonomy (GTDB): domain Bacteria; phylum Verrucomicrobiota; class Verrucomicrobiia; order Verrucomicrobiales; family V1-33; genus CAIZWU01. The sequence goes on from CANHIJ010000010.1 coordinate 11,399, forward strand.
TACCGCGCGGCGCCTTGCCCCTTTCCTCGATTTCTGTCCCTCCCGCCCCTGCAGATCATGTACCTTCTTTTCCCCCGCTTCTCCTCGTGCCGCGCCGCGGCCCTATGCGCCGCCGCTTTGATCTTGGGGGCGCTGCCGGGGTGGGCGGCGGATCCGGTGGTGAGCAACCTGAAGGCGGTGCAGCGGGAGGGGACGAAGTTGGTGGACATCACCTACGACGTCGCCGCGGACACGCCGACGGTGCAGGTGAGCTTGCAGATTTCTGGGGACGGCGGGGCCACCTTTGCGGTGCGCGCACTTTCGGTGGCCGGGGCGGTGGGGCCAGGGGTCAGCACCGGGATCGGAAAAGCGCTGACTTGGAACGCCGGGGCGGACTGGAATGGGCAATACAGCCCGCAGGTGCGCTTTAAGGTGGTGGCGGATGATGCGCCCGTGGGCTTTGCGACGATCCCCGCTGGCGCTTTTTCGATGGGGGACAACTTGGACGGCTTGGGAGACGCCCCTGTTCGCTCCGTGACGGTGAGCGCCTTTTATATGGGAAAAACGGAGGTGACGAAAGGGGAGTGGGACGAGGTGAGGACCTGGGCAGTGGGGCACGGCTACACGGATCTGACCGCGGGTGCAGGCAAAGCGGCGAACCACCCGGTGCAGACGGTGAGCTGGTGGGACGCGATTAAGTGGTGCAACGCGCGGAGCGAAAAGGAGGGCTTGGCGCCGTGCTACGCGGTGGGCGGGAGCCCGATGCGAGTGGGAACCACTGCGCCTACGGTGGACTGGGCGACCAAGGGGTATCGGCTGCCGACGGAGGCGGAGTGGGAAAAGGCGGCGCGGGGCGGTTTGAGCGGGAAGCGGTTTCCCTGGGGAGACACTATCAGCCACAGCCAGGCGAACTATTGGGGTAGTGATAGTTCAACCGAATACACCTATGATCTCAGCCGAGGGCGTGGACTTCACCCAAGTTATGATGTAGGAGATTATCCTTATACTTCGCCCGTGGGGAGTTTCGCGGCGAATGCCTACGGGCTGCAGGACGTGGCGGGTAATGTGTGGGAATGGTGTTGGGATTGGTATGGTAACTATACGTCGGGGGCTCAGTCCGACCCCAGGGGGGCGACTTCCGGTGGTTATCGTGTGTGTCGAGGTGGCACATGGGATATCAGTGCGCGCGGTTCCCGGGTTGCTATGCGTAATAACTTCACAACGTACACGCAGGGCAGAAATAATGGTTTTAGAGTACTTAAAAGTTCAGATTCTTTGGCACTTGGTTTTGCCATCACCGGGGACTCTGCGGTCCGCACGCGGGGGTGGATTTTGAGCCTGGCACCGTCTGCCAGCCAGAATGGCAAAGTCAGCGGGGCAGGGGAGTTTGTCGCAGGGACCGATGCCACACTCACCGCGCTGAGCAATGTTGGTTATACGCTCAGCAGCTGGACCGGGGCTGCCGCAGGCTCCGCCAACCCGCTAGCGGTGACCATGGACTCGGACAAGATGGTGGGCGCGACGTTTGCCCGCGACGCGAGGGACCCGGATGGCGATGGGCTGAGCAACTACGATGAACTCGTGACTCGCAGCACGGACCCCGCAAAGGCGGACACAGACGGCGACGGGTTGTCGGATGGCGCGGAGCTGGGGTTGGGGCGGTTTTCTGTTGTTTTGGGGAGGTGGACTTGGATGCAGGCGCGGGCGGATGCGGGAAGCCGCGGCGGGGCTTTGGCGACTTTTGTCAATGCGGAGGAGTGGGCCTTGGCGCTGCAGTCGATGGGCGAGAGCGCCCTGCAGAATGTGACGGGCTTGTGGATCGGGGCCACGGATAGCGCGGTGGAAGGGGCCTGGAAATGGGCGGGCGGGGAGGCGTTTGGATTTGCCAACTGGGCGAGCGGTCAGCCGGATAATCTCAACGACCAGGATTTCGCCGCGGTGGCCGGGGACCTGGGAGGGAGCTTGGGGAAATGGTATGACTACCGGTCCACGGTCACGCTGGACGGCTATGTGTTGGAGCAGGGCTATGCGACCTCGCCGCTCAATCCCGACAGCGATGGCGATGGGCTCAACGATGGGCAAGAGCGCGCCGCAGCAACCCATCCGGGGGTGGCGGACTCGGATCAGGACGGACTGAGCGATGGATTGGAAGTGCTGCAGAGCCTGACGAATCCGCTGCTGGCGGACAGCGACGGCGATGGGATCGGTGATTTGTTGGAAGACTCGGATGGGGACGGCTTGAGCAACGAGGAGGAGCGCGGGCTGGGCACGCATTTGGGGCAAGGCGACAGCGACGGGGACGGAATCTCGGATCGGGCGGAACTGGGGCGCGGGCGCTTTGAGTTTGTCAGCGCGACCCTGACATGGCCGGCGGCGAGCGCGGCGGCGGCGGCGCGGGGCGGGTATTTGGCGACGTTCCGGGATGCGGCGGAGTTGGCCGAGGCCATGGTGCAGGTCGGCCCGAGTCTTCCGGGGGACCTGAATGGGTTTTGGATCGGAGCCACCGACCGGGCGGTGGAGGGCAGCTGGCGCTGGGTGACCGGGGAGGCTTTTGGCTTTGCCAAGTGGGCGACCGGCGAGCCCAATGATTTGAATAACTCCGACTACGCGGCAGTGGCGGGCGACGCCAGCGGCGAGGAGGGCAAGTGGTATGACTTCCGCGACGTGACCACCCGGAGCGCCTACTTGTTAGAAAAGAGCTTTGTCACCAATCCGCTGCTGGCCGACACCGACGGAGACGACCTGCCGGACGGGGCGGAGCTAACGCGCGGAACGGCACCAGTGGCGGCGGACAGCGACGGCGACGGCTATGTTGACGGCGTGGAGGTCGCGCTGGGGGGAGATCCGCTGAATGCGGCGCAGGGACCGGCCTGGCGGGCCGAATGCCGCGCCAGCGCGACCAAGTCCGGGACAGTGGAAATCCGCTTCCCCAGCGCGGTGGGGCGGACCTATGCCGTGGAGGTATCTAGCGACCTGAAGAATTGGCAGGTGCTGCAAAGCGGCCTGGCAGGCAACGGTCGGGTGTTGGCGCGGGAGGTTGTGATCGAAGGCCAGGCGGTGCGCTATTTCCGGGTGCGGTGAAGGGGGCGCGGTGAACTTGACCTGGCGGCGGTGGAGAGGGCAGCCAGCGCTTGACTGTGGGCGGGTTGGTCTTCCGAAGTATCGGGTGCCCAATCCCAGCCAGCCGCTCCACAACGCTCGACACGAATCTTTCGCCCTGGCCGTTGTGGCAGGAAAGCCCGGCGCAGAGGCGTACCGGGACTCTGGCTACGCCAACGACAAGACTGGGGCCAATGCCAAACGGCTGACCAACAATGACCAGATCAGGGCTCGGGTCGCTTGGCTGAAGGCGCAGACCGCGACGTCGACGGTGCTGAGCCAGATCCACAAACGGGAGCTGCTGGCCGCGATCGCCCGAGACCCCCAGGCGCGGGCATCCGACCGAATCGCCGCCATCCGCGAGGACAACCATATGGCGGGCGACGGGGGCGACCAGGCGCTGACGATTTTGATCCACCATGTGTGGAACTGACGCGCCGGGGGTTGGCCTGCCTGCTCATGTGCTGCTCATGTGCAGGGCCCGTGCTGCTGCGCGTGCTGGTGGTGGCGTCGTCGGTGGAGTTGGCGGTGGGCTCCTGGCAGCCCTCGTTTGGTGACAGACCAAGCGGCTCTGGGGTCAGCATCCCAGGCCTGCGCCCTCGTGGCGTGGGCCAACTGCTCCAACGTGGCGGCGGCGGCGGCTCCAGCGCACCCTCTGGCTCGAGTGCTGCCTTCCCCTGGCTCGTGCTCTAGGACGCTGCCTGGGCGCTGCCTGGGCCTGCTGTGCTATGGGCTGACGCGGCGGGGGGTGCTGGTGGGCGTGCTGCTTGGCATCGTCACAGTGAGCCCGCCAAGGGGTCTCCTGTGCGTCGGGGTTTTGGCTGCGGTGGTCGGGCTGGCTCGCTGTGGGGCTAATGTGGGCGGCTGGCCTTGAGTCGGCCAGGGCGGTGCGGCTTCTCCAGCCTGGGGCCGGTGGGCCAGGGGGGCCAAATTTCAAAAGCTGCCTCTATGCGCGCTAAATTGGCCGATTCGGTGGTGGGGGCATGAGGTCCAGCGATTCAACCCACCCTCCCCCCCCTGGCGGTGTCGCGCTGTCCGCACCCCTGGGGTGAAAACGGTGAAAACAGTGAAAACCCCTTCTTTCGGGAGGTTCTCACCGTTTTCACTGTTCTCACCGTCTAGGAAGCCCTGCGGATAAGCCGGGCGCTGATTCCCGGTCTTCCTCCTTTGGGGCCGGTCGGGCTCGCCGCGACGACCAATCGGTTTGGGAATTCCTGGGCCAAGTCGCGCACCTCCCGTTCGGTAAAGCGGTGCCTCTGGTCCAGCTTCGAGAGCGAAATGGCCTCGGCATTTCTGTCGCTGAAGATCGTGGCCAGCCTCTCCATGCGTTTGGCTTTTTGCTGGCTTCGTGAAGGTTCCAGTAGGGCGAGGGTCTCCCCAAAGAACCAGCGGGTGACGGTCTTGGCAGCCAAGGCGGTTTCGGTGGATAGTTCATGCTCCCCCGCGTCGCTGGGGTGCTTTAGCGCATGGAAGACAAGGGCCAGCCTCCAGGTATTTTCCGCTAGGCGGGCCGCGCTGGAACAGCACCACTTCCATTCCCCTCCCTCCTCCCGCTTGTCGGCCGCTTCATGAGCCAGGGCATCAATGACTTCTTGGGCACCATCGGAGGGGTGTACCATGAACCGCGGGGCCGGGTCGCTCCGGCGGTCCAGGAGGGCGCGAACCGTGCTGGCCCAGTGCTCCGCGGTCTCAACCGGAACCTCGTGTGAGGACGGCCGCAGGGGGCGGGCGTGGGAATCGAAGGCCATGCAGCGGGCCAGAAACCCGCTCTCCATTAAGCGGTGGTCGGCGGCCATGCGGTCCCATATGTCAGGCTGAACAGCCAGGCATAGGGCAAGGCAGGGCGATGGGCAGTTCATCGGATTTTTTCCCTTCCTGCTGTGGGTTACCGGGTCCCCAGAGTATGCCTGAAGAAAAATGGCCTCATCACTGCCCTTTCCGTCTTGGCTATAGCGCCCCAATAGGTTGGCCACGATGTCCCGGGCTTCCGAGGAGATCATAGCGCTGGCAAATCCTGGCGCATGACACAAGGCCTCCACGACAGCTTCCGCCGTGGCGTTGCCTATGTTTAGAAGCGGCGCTCGGGCCAGTGCTCGTTCGGCCTCGTCCTTCCGCTTGGTGGCGTCCGCAATAGACAGTCGCGCCTCTGTTGAATCGTTGGCGCTTTTGCTGTCCTTGCGTTGCTTTTTGGCCCGCTCAAGATCGGTGCTTGCGGTTTCGAGATCGGCCAGGAGGTTGGGGCGCTCTTCCTTGATCCACTCCTCAATCATGCGGGCCTCCTCCTCAAGCCACGGGGCCGCCATGACTTTGTGAGACTGCCCCTTGCCGGTGCCGCTCTCCGCGAATGCCAGAAGATACAGATTCCCCCTAGTCGTCTGTCCCGGGCCGCTCTGGACTTGGTAGGCGCTGCCCATGGATGCGGACGTTACCCCGATCCCCCAGGCGGCGCAGAGCGCTTCCGGGGCGTTGGTCTGACGGGCGGCGTGAATGACCATGGAGCGCAGGGGCTCCGGTAGAGCGTGGGTGGGGAACGGGTCCCGTGGAGCGGGTACTGGCTCCTGTGCCTCGGCGTCGTCCACCGCGGCGACTGGGGCTTCCTGCGCGGCCTCCGGCTCATCGTCGGAAAAGTCGTCCAGAATCTCAGCTTCAGGGATAGGGCCGGAATAATTCATTTGTCACCTCCTAACTTGGAAGGAGTTGGATAAGTCAGGATTGACCGGGCCGCGGCGACCCCATCGGAACCGGCGGCGAGTATGACCCGGAGGTCTTGGAATCCCTTTGGCATCTTGGCGCGGTCCACGGTGCATCCCACGGCTTGGAGTTCATCCCGCCAGGCGCGGGCAGCTTTCATCCCGGCTTCGTTGGGGTCTGGCATTACGCGGACATGATGGCCGGCAATGGCCTTCAACAGGGCTGTTTCAGCGGCGAAAGTGGACCCGCAGAAATGGGCTGCCAGGAAGTGCCAGCGTCGGGCCTTTCCTTCGCACAACCACTGGCAGGCGACCGCTTCAAATAGGGAGATGGTTCCCTCGGTGATAAACACCATTTCTTCGGGATCAAGCCTCCGGGAGTGATTGAGGCTGAAGAACCCTTTTCCGGAGGAACCCTTGGCATTGTCGCTCTTTTCTCCGTGATGGAATGGTGAGCCGTCGAGATTCCTGTATTGTCTGTGTCCCCGGCCATCGGTGCGGCCATCGGTCAGGAGAACGCATCCGGGCCGGGAGTCATCGGCCATGATTCTCGCATTTTGGCATCCGATATCGACGGCAGCGAGGGGCAGATTCCGTAATCTGGCAAACGCTCCTTTCTCCGGTCCCGTCAGATGGCGAGGAATAGGCCATTTAGCTTGCACGGTGGCCTTTGCCACTAGGTCGGCGGCACCATACCCCCTCCGTGCTGCCGGTGCCTTAGCAAGGCTTGCAGGGGCCTTGATGGCGCTCCCTGTAGTCTGGCGGCGGTCATCGTTCTTCAATAGATAGCCCTCCGGCGCGCTGGCCTTGGCGGCATCCTCCAGCTTGTGCCGCAGGTCGCTATCGGACCACGGGGGAAAGGCCTTGGTCTCGTTCCAGCGGGCCAGCAAAGCAAAGGCTTCCGGCGACGGCAAACTGAAGCCTTTTGTCAGGGTGCGGGCCACGTTGAAAATGGCCGTGTGCCCGCTGGCCCCCTGGGTGCTGGGGGGCATCGCGCTGATGTATTTCCAAGCGCGGTCTTGAAGCGAAGTAATTATCATGGTGCTGAACTGGGGTTCAAGCACGCTTGACCAAGCCGGGCTCCGGGAGGCAAAGTGACCACGCTCTTTCGGAGTACGTGGGGCTCTGCCTCCCAGCTCCCTGGTCGCCCCTGAGAAGGTGGCCGGGGAGTTGCCCATTTGGGTGGCGGCTCAGATGTTGATGAGGTCGTTGTTGTCCGCACCGCTGGCCTGCTGGGTGGTGGTGGCGGTGTCGGCGGAGCAGATCACTTGGCCACCTCCTGCTTCCGTTTGTTCCCACCGCGGGCGATGGGGCCTTGGGGTTGGGACCGGATGAACCCATCGAGGGACTCGCGGTCGATGAGCCGGATCGTCCCGACGGCGTGGGACTTGATGGACTTCTTCTTGAGCAACAGGAACAGCGTGGACCGGCGGATGCCGCTGTAGGCGATGGCGTCCTCCAGGCGGAGGAACTGCGGGGTGATCTGAGCGTTCATAGGGAGCGAGCCAGGGGGTGTGGCTTGGCTCTCAGCAGATGCTGAAGGCAACAACAAGCGACCCCTTGGCCCGCTCAGTCTGGTGCGGATTCGGCGTGGGTCAAAGAGATCCCTATCAGATAGCCTCTTCTTATTCTATTGTGGAGATAGACCCTATTCTCCAGCCGCAGCAAAATAGACCCTATTCTCCTGCGCATCAAAATCGGGGCTATTTCTTGGCGCGCCTGCTCTGGGGGAGTCCGCTCAGGCCAGCCAGTTTGATGAGCTTAGCCTCCATGTCCTCGCCAATGTCGAAGGCGCGAGGGTGTCGCCTCCTCACCGCCAACCACAGCTCCTTCTTGGTTGGGAGTCGGTCGTACTCCTCGCAGAAGTTGTATGCCACAGCGAGCATCCAAGGAACCCTCATGGTTTGCGGATCTACCGGAAAAAACGCCGCATCCAACACGCGTGATGCCCAGGCGAGGGCTTGGTCCTTTGCCTGTTCCTTGACCCTCCCTGTGCCGTACTGGGCTCTTGTGAGTTGCTCCAGCAGGGGCTTGACGAAGACGTGGTAAATCTCGTCTGCAGACGACAGGTCCGGGAAGGTGCTGGCGCGCATTAGCGCGTTCCCGGCCATATTGAATGGCTGGCACCTATCCTGGCCTCGTACCGCCGCTCAACTTCCGAAGGCGGCCTTGACCTCTGAGGAGTAGCACCACTCCCCGTCAACTTTCCCAAATGGAGGAATCTTTTTCATAATGTTGGAAAGGCTGAGGCTGCACGCTCCATCGCTTCGCGGCCGGTGTGGGTGTACCCCTGGCTCACGTCGGGACTGTCGTGCCCCACGAACGCCATCACGACGCTGGCGGGGATTCCGGCGTCCTTGAGCAGGCTGGTCGCGGTGTGGCGGAGGCAGTGGAACGATAGGGCGTTCCGGCGATTGGCCATCCCCGGTTCGACCTCGGTGGCGTCGCGCAGGCCAGCGGCTTCGAGCAGCTCGGCGAACTCGCGGGATAGCGTTGAGGATTGCACACGTTGGGCCGCAGCCCAGGCCGCCGGGTGAATCGGCGCCTTCGGGTCGTCGGACGCAGGCAGGGTAGCGATGTGAGCCTGGAGCGCGGGAGGGAGCGGAATGACCTGACGGCGGCCCGTCTTGCGGGTCGTCAGTCGGATCTCTCCGCGGGCTAGGTCAAGGTTCTGCCAGGTAAGCGTGGCGATGTCGGAGAGCCTCTGTCCGGTGAACAGACCGAACCGGATCATGCTCGCCCACTCAGGGCTGGCCAACTCCAGGATGGCCCGCAGTTCCGGCAGGGTGAATGGCCGCCGGGCCGCCTCCGTGCGGTCCCGGACGCTCTCCACGCCCAGGCAGGGGTTCTCTGTGATGAAACTGTCCTTCTGCGCGGCGGCAAAGAACATCCGCACCATGGCCAGCGTGTTGTTCACGGTCTTAGGGCCGGCCTTGGCGGCCACGTGGTCTCGGAACTCGACCATGGTGCGCTTCCCCACCTCGGTGATGTCTTTGTCGGCCCGGTCGCCCAGCCATTCAAAGAACTGGCGGGCCATGGAGCGGTAGGTAGCCAGCGTCCTGGGAGCGATCGTCTTCGTCTTGCCGTCGATGAACCCAGTGATGAACGCCCGGGGGGTGGTGACTGCCAGGGACGCGCCAGTGAGGTCCTTGCAAATGTCGCCTAGGATGCGGCGGACCTGGGTGGCGGTCTTGGAGGCGGTGGCGGGCATCCTCGAACGCCCTGGCCAGGTTGGCAGCCAACTTCTTGTCGGTGGTCTTGGTCGAGCGCTTGAGCCGCCGCCCGCTGACGTCAGTCCAGGCGGCGATGTAGTACTTGCGGTCGGGTCTGCGGTGGATGCTGGCCGTACCGAGAGCAATAATGGGAACAGTCGCCGTAGTCCAGAGGAATCCGCCACGGCGTATCCTACGGGGAATCAATGACTTAGCGAACGGGCTGAACGAATGCGGCATTCGATTTCGCGCCAGGCGGTGAGGGCGAGGGAATCGGGGAGGGCCACGTCGGCCATGTCGATGATTTCGCCGGCTTTGATGGGGCGGCAGACGCGGGCATTTTGAGCCAGGCCGATCGGGAGGTGGCCGAGGTGTTCGGCGGCGCGGACGCATTCGCCGCGGAGGGTGAAGGAGCCAAGGCCGCGGGGGATGCGTTCGCCGGGTTTGAGGTCGCGTTTGGCGATGGCGGCGACGCTGATGCGGGGGACGGGGCCGTTGTTGAGGAGGGGGCGTTTTTCGAAGGCGACGCGGCGGATGGTTTTGGCGATTTCCAAAAAGCAGAGGTGGTGGGGGCGCTGGATGACGTAGAGGGGGCCGGGGCCCATTTTGAAATACTGGAGGGCGGGGGCGTGAATGGCGGCATGGGTGGCGGCGATGAAGATGCCGCCGGGGCACTCTGGGGTGATGGCGTAGTCGGCGATGGGGCCGCCGGTGACGAGGGCGTGTTCGGCGAGGACGTCGGCGGCTTGGCGGAGGGTATCGGTGCGAGGGCCGGCGAGGCCGCCTTCGGCGATGTCGGCGTGGAGGCCGTTGGCGACGAGGGCTTGTTCGATGTGGACCTTGGTGCCGTCGGTGAAGGCGGTGACTTGGTCGAGGGAAATGCCCTGCTGGGAGGCCCAGTGCTCCATTTCCTCGGGGCTGGGGTGGGTGTTGAGGTAGCGCTTGGTATTGCCGTAGATGAGGGGGGTGAAGCCCATGGCCTGGACCTCTTCGGCGAGGGCGGCGAGGCTGCCGGACTGGTCGCCCTCGGCTTCGGTAAGGAGGCCGCGGCCGCTGAACCAGGATCCGGTGGTGACGTGGAATTCGGAGTTCATGGTCACGACGGGGAGACCGGCGCGGAGGGCGGCGTCGATGACTTCGGTGGCGTGGAGGACGTCGCCGCTGCATTCTACGATGAGGTCGCAGTGTTCGGCGAGTTCTTCGGGGGTGCGGACGAGGAGTTCTGGGGGGACGCCGGTGACGGAGATGGGGGGGCGGCGGGTGAGGACGGCGGAGATGCGGTAGTCGCTGCGGCCCTGAGTGGCAGCGATGAAGCCGCGGGCGATGAAGCCGGTGCCGGAGACGCCGACGCGGAAGGGAAAGGGCAGATCGTTCATGGGGAGCGAGGGAGGGCGCGCGGCGGGGCCACCTCAAGCTAGTCCGGCAGACTGGAGCGCTGGGCAATTATAATTTAGGCGAAGAGGAGTAGGCGGAGGGCGGCGAGGGCGGCGAGAGCGAGGGCGGCGTTTTGGAAGGGTTTTTGGGGGAGGCGGAGGACGGCGGCGCGGCCGAGGGCGAGGCCGAGGAGGAGGAAGGGGACGAGGAGGAGGTTGAGGGAGAGGGAGGCGGGGTTGATCAGGCCGAGTTGGAGGCTGAAGGGGAGTTTGAGGAGATTCACGAGGAGGAAGAGCCAGGCCATGGTGGCGACGAATTCGCGTTTGGGGAGGCCCAGGATGAGGAGGTAGATGGTGGCGATGGGGCCGGCGGCGTTGGCGACCATGGTGGAGACTCCGGTGAGGAGCCCGCCGAACCAGGTGAAGGCGGGGGCGGCGGCGAGTGAGGTGCTCCAGCGGGGGGCGCGGCCGCGGAGGAGGTGGAGGCCGAGCATGATGAGGATGAGGGCACCGATGAGGGGCTTGAAGGCGGCGTCGGGGAGGTGGCGGAGGACGGCCCAGCCGACGGCGATGCCGAGCAGGACGGGCCAGAAGAGGGCGCGGAGGCGGGGCCAAAGAATTTCCTGGCGGTAGAGGAAAGCGGCGAGGAGGTCGGCGGTGATGAGGAGGGGCAGGACGACGCCGCTCGAGAGCTTGCCGGGGAAAATTTCGGCCATGAGGAGGACGGTCATGAGGCCGAGGCCAGCGAGACCGGCCTTGGAAACGCCGCAGCAGAGCCCAGCGAGGGCCGCGAGACCCCACTGGCTAGGGGAGAGCGCAGGCCAGGTCCACCAGGTGCCGAGATCGGCGAGGACGGGGGCTGGACTCATGGGGTGGCCGCCTGGGAGGGCGCGGGGGGCGACTCAGGGTTTGGCGGAGGCGGCGCGGACGGCTTCGGGGATGGATTGGGGGCCGATGTCGGCGGTGTTGGGGCGGGCGGCATCGGCGCTGCCCGTGGGGAGTTGGGTGCTGAATTGGCCTTCGTCTTGGAGTTCGGTTTGGAGGCGCTGGAGCTCGGTTTTGAGGGCGGCGATGCGGGGGGCGGCGGCGGGATCGGCAATGCGGTTGCGCTGCTCGTTGGGGTCGGATGCGAGGTCGAAGTATTCCCAGGTATTGAGTTTCCAGAAGTGGATGAGTTTTTCGGTTTCGGTGCGGACGCCGAGGTGGGCGGCAGTGTTGTGGTCGCCGGGATCGTGGTAGTAGCGGTAGTACATGGAGCGGCGCCAGTTGGGGGGGGCGGATCCAGCGAGGAGGGGTTTGAGGGAGTGGCCTTGCATGTCGGCGGGGACGGGGAGGCCGGCGAGGTCGAGGAAAGTGGGGGCGAAGTCGGTGTTGATGACCATGCGGTCGCTGAGGCTGCCGGGGGCGGCGAGGCCGGGAGCGCGGACGAGGAGGGGGATGCGCAGGCTGGGTTCGTACATGAAGCGCTTGTCGTAGAGTCCGTTGTCGCCGAGGAAGAATCCGTTATCGCTGGTGTAGAAGACGACCGTATTTTTGGATAGTCCGGAGCTATCGAGGTAATCGAGGAGGCGACCGACGTTGTCGTCGACGCCTTGGACGCAGGCGAGGTAGTCCTGCATATAGCGCTGGTATTTCCACTGGGCGAGGGCCTCACCGGTGAGGGTTAGGAGGGAGCCGTCGGGCTGGGGGAGTTCGACTTGGTCGGGGACTTGATTGGACCAGGTGCGGCGCTCTTTTTCGGGCAGGTTGGGAGGGGGGGCGAGTTTGAGGTCGAAGCGGGTGAGGTGGTGGGCGACGGTTTGGCGGTTTTGGGGGAGGGCGCCGGGGCGGCTGTGGTAGTCGTCGGAGAAGGTGGAGGGGAGGGGGATGACGCGCCCTTTGAAGAGGGCGCGGTTTTTGGGGTCGGGCTCCCAGTTGCGGTGGGGGGCCTTGTGGTGGAGCATGAGGAAGAAGGGGCGGTCCTTCGGTCGTTCGGCTAGGGTTTGAATGCCGAGGTCGGTGATGATGTCGGTGGTATAGCCGGGCAAGGTGAGGCGTCCGGCGGGGGTGAGGAAAGAGGGGTCGCGGTAGGCGCCTTGGCCGGGGAGGACGATCCACTGGTTAAAGCCGGTGGGGTCGGAGCCGAGGTGCCATTTGCCGATCATGGCGGTGTGGTATCCGGCGGCTTGGAGGAGGCTGGCGACGTGGGGTTGGGAGCCGTCGAAGCGGTTGAAGACGGGGGTGCCGTTGCGGTGGGAGTATTTTCCGGTGAGGAGGGTGGCGCGGCTCGGGGTGCAGATGGAGTTGGTGACGAAGGCGTTAGCGAAGCGCATTCCGGAAGTGGCGAGGCGGTCGAGACCTGGGGTTTGGTTGACCTTGGATCCATAGCAGGAGAGGGCATGGGACGCGTGGTCGTCCGACATGATGAAGACGATATTGGGGCGCTCCGCGGCGCGGGCGGGGAGGGGGAGGAGCGCGAGGCAGGCAAAGAGGAGGAGCGAGGAGGAAAGCCGCATGATGGGATGGTTTTAGGGATTGGGGCCGCGATGTCAACGTTTCGCAGGAGCGGTCGAAGGCGGTCCTGCTGGGATGGGGAAGGCGAGGGTGGCGCGGATGGGGAAGTGGTCGGAGGGGTAGGCGCCGTTGCGGTTTTGGTAGAGGATGGCGGCTTCGAGCAGGCGGGTGTTGGGGGGGACGAGGATGTAGTCGATTTTGCCCTCGCTGCGGCCGCCGTTGAAGCTGTGGAAAGTGCCGGACTCAGTGAGGGGGATGTCAGGGTGGAGGGCGCGCCAGGAGTCGACCGCGCGGAGGGGGCTGGCTTTGAGGAGGGCGATGGCGGGGTTGGCTTCGTCGGCGTTGAAGTCGCCGGTGAGGACCCAGGGGCCGGTGGGGCTGTGCTGGCGGAGGTGTTGGGCCACGAGGGCAGTGCCTTGGAGGCGGGCCTCTTGGGATTCGTGGTCGAGGTGGACGTTGTAAAAATGGAGGGTGGAGCGGTTGGGTTTGTCGCGGAGGCGAGCCCAGGTACAGATGCGGGTGACGCGGTTGCCCCAGGACATGGAGTTGGGGACGTCGGGGGTGGTGGAGAGCCAGAAGGTGCCGGATGCTTCCACGGTGAAGCGGTCGGTTTTGATCCAGAGGGCGGCGTATTCGCCTTGGGTTTGGCCGTCTTCGCGGCCGACGCCGATTTCTTGATAGCCGGGGACGCGGGCGGCGAGGTCGTCGAGCATGGGGCGGAGCGCCTCTTGAAAGCCGATGAGGTCGGCGGCGTCTTCGCGGATGAGGGGGGCGACTTGTTCGCGGCGCTGCGTCCAGGAGCGCTCCTCCTGATCGCTGCGGTTGGCGTAGCGCAGGTTGAAGCTGAGGACGCGCAGCGGAGCGGCGGGCTCGGCGGCCTGGCTGAGGAGGGGCAGGAAAAGGGCGGCGCGGAGCAAGGAGCGGAGGGGGCGTTTCACGGATGGGGAACGCGGGCCGACCGGGGCTTCTGTCGCCTGGCGGGGCTAGGGTATTTTGCTAGGAGGAGCTGAGGGAGTGGGGCGGCTCCTGGCGATCAAGCTAAAACCGGGAGTTGCAAGCTGACGAGGAGGCCTTTTTTCCTGATAAGGACGGGGGATGAGCCGTTTTCTTTTGCTTCAGGAGTTTCACCCATTGGGTAAGCCCTTTTCGCGCTCAAACGCCCCCGGCGCGTCGTGGGCGGTGGACGCGCCCGGCGGGCGGGAGCACCCCATAACGCGGCTTGTGCTTGGCCCAACGCCAATGACCTCCTCAATGGCGGCAGATCTGCCCCTTTAGGGCAAATCTGCCCTAAAGGGGCCGCGCATCCCAGCCCAGGGCAAGGCCCTGGGAATCGAGCCAAAAAGAGCCCCGAGCCCTGAAGGGGCGGCCTAATCGGCGAGCCACATCGCGGCCTTTTTCAGGACATTTCCGCGTTGTGGGGTGCCCCCGCTCGCCGGGCCTGTCCACCGGCCAGGACTCGGTAGGGACTTTTGACGGCGAAAGGGACTCACCCAACGGGTGAGCCTCCTGAGGCGAAGAAAAACGGCTCTTTCCCCGTAATTTCCACGAAAAAGACCCCGAGATCGAGTTTCAACTCACGATTTTAGGATCAGCTAGAGAATGCGGTGTCGACTGAGGTCTTGGGTATCGACGAGGCCGACCGGGCAGCCTGCGGGGTCGAGGACGACCACTTCATCGACGGGGTGGCGCTCCAAGAGATTGAGGAGTTCGGCGGCGAGTTTGCTGGATGGAATCGTGATGGGGCCGGGAGTCATGAATTGGCGGACGGCTTCGCCGGCGAGATTGGGATTGGTTTCGAAGGCGCGGGCGAAATCGCCTTGGGTGAAGATGCCGGCGAGGGTGCCCTGGGGGTGGGTGAGGATGACGCAGCCGGAGCGGCAGCGGCCCATCGTGCTGACGGCTTGGCGCACCGTGGCGTTGGGGGGGACGAGGGGGAGACGGTCGCCGGTGCGCATGATATCGGAGACCTTAGTGAGGAGGGCGCGGCCGAGGCTGCCGCCGGGGTGGAGTTGGGCGAAGTCGCCAGGCTGGAAGCCGCGGGCTTCGAGGAGGACCATGGCCAGGGCATCTCCGAGCACGAGCATGACCGTGCTGCTGCTGGTGGGGGCGAGGTTGAGGGGGCAGGCCTCGCGGTGCACCGCGGTGTCGAGGACGATGTCGGCGGCTTGGGCGAGGCTGCTGTGGGGACCGCCGGTGAAGGCGATGAGCTGGCATTGCTGGCGCTTGAGGTGGGGCAGGAGATTGAGGATTTCGTCGGTTTCGCCGCTGTAGCTGAGGGTGAGGATAACATCCCCGGGGGCGACGAGTCCGAGGTCGCCGTGGAGGGCGTCTTGGGCGTTGAGGACGACGGTGGGAGCGCCGGTACTGTTGAGGGTGGCGGCGATTTTATTGGCGATGTTGCCGGACTTGCCGACGCCGCAGATGATGATTTTTTGGCCGCGCTCGAGGGTGGCGCGGAGGAGGTCGACGGCTTGGACGAAGGGTTGGCCAATGCGGCCGGAGAGGCGTTGGATCTCGGAGATTTCGAGGTCGATGACGAGGCGGGCTTTGGCGAGGTAATCCACGGGAGCAGAAGGGGGGGGACGGGAGCACGGGTGCCACAGCTCAGCGGCTGGGGCAAAGGCGTTCCGCGGGGGGGCCCGGGGCTGGCGGGAGTTCAGTAGCCGCCCAGGATGGTGCGGTTGGGACCGTCGGTGCGGTGGCGTCCGTCGGTAAAGAGCACCATTTTGGTGGAGGAGGCGGTGGCGAGGTGGGACTTGGTGGTTTCCTGAATTTTAGGCCAGTCGGCGAGGGCGATTTCGCCGGATTGGAGATGGTAGGTGGCGCGGCCGGCGCTGGCCATTTGGCCGGGGCCCTGGGAGGTATCTTGGGTGCGCAGGAGGACGTTGCCGGACGCTTCGACGCGTTCGATGCCGCTGCCGGTTTTTTTCATAAAAACTTCCACGCGTTCGGCGCGGAGGCGGAGGGCGGCGCTGTTGAGTTCCACGGTGCCGGTGTAAATGACTTTGTGGTTGGCCTCGTCGTGGTCAGCTTGGCGGTCGGACTGGATATCGATTTTGCCGGTGGCGGGGGCCTCGAAGGAGGGGAGTTGGTCGGGGAGTTTTTCCGCTGGGGCGGAGATGAGGGTGGGGGGAGGGGTTTCGGGGGTCGCGGAGGGGCTGCTGGAGGCGGTGACCGAGCCCACGGCTTCGCTGAGGGAGCGGATGAAGGCGCGTTCGCGCTCCGAGAGGTCTTCGTCGGAGGAGGCGCTGGGCGAGGGAGACTCGGGGGCGGCGGAGTCGGGGGGCTGAGCGGGTTCGCGGAAGATCGAAGCGGCATCGCTTTCCGGCGCGGCGGCGATTGGGGGCGAGCTGGCGACTGAGGGTTCGTCGAGGAGGTTGCTTTCGGGGGCGGTTTCTGGGGGGGCGCTAGCCAAGGCGAGACTGACGGGGAGAGCGAGGGCGCTGGGGGGTTCTTCGAGGTTGACGGGGGAGGCGGAGGCTTCGGGCAGTCCGGCGGGGTGGGGTTGGAAGGCGCGCGCGGTCAGCGGGGGAGGCTGGATGGCGGGCGGGGCCTCCCGCGGCGCAGGGGGCGCGCTGGCGCTGGGGCGGCGGGGCGAGCGGGCGGATGCCAGCTGGGATGCGGGAGCGCTGGCTGGGATGAGCCGGGCGAAGGAGGGCAGGATGATGGGGCTGCCAAAGAAGTGGAATCTGGCGGGCGCGGGAGAACTGCTGATGTCGGCGAGGAGGCCGGATGCTCTGGGCAGGGCGGCGGCTGGGGAGGGGCGAAGGGGCGCGGGATCCTTGGCGCGGCGGACGGGGCGCGCCGCAGGCGGGGACTTGGCGACCAAGGCCTTGGGGGCGGCTTTGGCCTTCACTTTGGCCGGGGCGAGCGGCTTGACTTTCGCGGACGCCACCGCTTTGCGGGCAGTTTTAGGCTTGGCCGAGGCGGCTACTTTGGTCGGGGCGGCGCGGGGGGCGGCCTTGGGCTTGGCCCGCGCGGGGGCCGACGCCTCGCCGCTGCCGTAGCCAAATCGCGGCGGAGAACTTTGCGCCGGGGCCAAGTCGGCTTGGCAAAGAAGGGCGCAGAAGCTGGCGGCGAGCAGGCAGGGCTTGGTTTTCACCCCAGTATTATGCCTGCCTGCTACAAGATAATCAACAAAACTAAATAATAAGGTGAATTGCGGCGCACCGCGCTGGGGGGAGGGGGCGGCGGGAAGGGGGCTGGGGATCCGACCCCGAAAAACCGGGTTGAGGGGTTTTTGGGGGTCGGGGGTGGGGGTTAGGCGAGGGAGTCGGCGGTGGAGACGGCGGAGTCGCCGCGTTCGCCGGTGCGGATGCGGACGGCCTCTTCGACGGCGGAGACGAAAATTTTGCCGTCGCCGATTTTTCCGGTGTTGGCGGTTTTGACGATAGTGCGGACGACTTGGTCGGCCTGATTGTCTTCGACGACGATTTCGAGTTTAACTTTGGGGAGGAAATCGACGGTGTATTCGCTGCCGCGGTAGATTTCGGTGTGGCCTTTTTGGCGGCCGAAGCCTTTGACTTCGGTGAGGGTCATGCCTTGGATTCCGATTTCGGAGAGGGCGGCTTTGACTTCCTCGAGTTTGAAGGGCTTGATGATGGCTTCGATTTTCTTCATAAGATTGCGGCGTGGCCTGGCTGGAGGCTATTTTTTAGCTTTGGACTCCTCAAGATCTTTCTCAAGGCGAGAGATGAGGGTCGAGGCCTTGGTGAGGCGGTGGGCGAGGACGCGGGAGATGAAGCCGTAGAGGGCGGCGTAATAGCTGGCGTTGTCTTCTTCGGGTTTGATTTCGCGAAGGAATTGTTGGTCGATGACGAGGCAGAGGGTATTGGCGCGGGCGATGACGGAGGCGGAGCGGCGTTCGTCGGTGACGGCGGCGAGTTCTCCGAAGATTTCGCCTGGGGTGTCGAGGGTGGCGAGGATTTCGTCATTTTTGACGACCTGGAGGGAGCCGGTGAGGAGGACGAAGATGCGGGAGTCTTCCTGGCCATCGCGGATCACTTCGTCGCCGACATCGGCTTGGATGAAGTAGCTGGAGTAGAGGATGTCGTTGAGGTGGCGGCCTTGGAAGGACTTGAAGAAGGGGATTTGGTCGAGGGGATCGGGGAGGGTACCTTCTTCGTGGATGTAGGCGAATTCTTTCATGGCGCAGTCTCGGTCTAGCACAGCGCCTGGGGAAATGCCATCCCGATTGTGCTGAAATGCCCTAAGGGGGAGTGGGGTGAGTCGGAGGGGGGGGATCAGGAGGAAAGCGCCAAGAGGTCGGGGCAAGCGGAGCGGCAGAGGGCGACGAAGGTTTCCTCGGCCAGGCTGAGGAGGCGGTCTTTTTGGTGGAAGACGGCCCAGTGGCGGGAGAGTTCGAGGGAGGGGACGGGGAGGGCGAGGAGGGAGCCGCGGGCGAGTTCTGGGGCGGCGATCCAGCGGGGAGCGAGGGCGACGCCGATGCCGAGTTTGACGAGTTCGATGAGGGCGTCGGGGCTATTGACTTCGGCGATGGAGTGGAGGCGGACGCCTTGGCGGAGGAAGTGGGATTCGAGTTCTCGGAAGGCGGCGGCGCGGCGGTCGGGGATGAGGTAGTGGGCGGCGGCGAGGCGGTCGCGGTTGAGGGGGCCGCGGTCGCTCCAGGGGTGGCAGGGGCTGACGAGGAAGACGAGGTGGTCGGAGAAGAGGCGGGAGGAGGTGAGGCTGGGAGCGTCTGGGGGTTCGACGGCGAGGACGAGGTCGGCGGCGAGATCGTGGAGGAGGCGGGAGGGGTCGAGTCCGTCGGCGGTTTGGACGAGGACGGCGAAGTGGGGGAAGCGTTCGCGGAAGGCGCGGAGGATGGGAGGGAGGAGGTGGCGGGTGGCGTCGGAGGGGCAGGCGAGGCGGAGGGTGCCGTGGAAGTTGGATTCGAGGTTGGCGAGGTCGGCGCGGGCATGGGCCATTTGGAGGAGGACGGCGTCGGCGCAGAGGAGGAGGCGTTGGCCGGCGGGGGTGGGGCCGAGGTGGCGGCCGTTGCGGTGGAGGAGTTTGCAGCCGAGGTCTTGTTCCAGCTTGCGGAGAGCGTGGCTGATGGCGCTTTGGGTGAGGCCGAGGTGGCGGGCGGTTTCCGTGAAGCTCCCGGTGCGCGAGAGGGTGGAAAACATGCGGAGCTGCCAGGAATCGATCACTTCGTCCATAGACGAAGCCTAAGCAGGTGACGGGCCAGGGTGGGCTAGGATTTCGCGGAGGGCGGCGCGGAGGGGAGGGTGGGGGGCGCTCAGGGGAGCCACTGCTGGAGGGGGCGCTGGGCTAGGCCGGCCTGGAGCACGAGGTGGCGGAGCACGAGGAGGCTGGCGATGGAATCGAAGAGGGCGTCGTGGAAGTGGCGGCCTGGGCAGGCGGCGCAGAGCTCAGGAGAGAGGTTGGCGGCGGCGATGAGGCTTTCGAGGGAGTAGTCGCGCAGGCCGGGCCAGAAGCGGCGGGCGAGGGTGAGGGTATCGACCCAGGGACCGAAGCCGTGGAGGGGGAAGGCGCGGAGGAAGCGTTTTTCGGTGGCGGCGCCGTGGGCCACGACGCAGCGGTTGGCGAGGCGGGAGTTGAGTTCGGGCCAGAGGCTGAGGAAGGGGGGGGCGGAGGCCAAGTGGGCGGCGGTGATGCCGTGGACTTGGCTGGCCTGCCAGGTGATAGGCTGGGTGGTGTGGAGGTAGGAGACGAAGGATTCGCCGGGGGCCAAGGCGAGATCGCGCATGACGGCGATGCCGATTTGGACGGGGGTATCGGTGCTGCCTGGGGAGACGCCTGCGGATTCGAAGTCGATGGCGGCGAAGACGACTTGGTGGGGCAGGAGGGCGAGGGGCATGGGAGGCGAGCGGGGTCGACTAAGTGGGGAGGAGGTCCTGGGGGCCTAGTTGGCGGCGGGCGCTGATAAATTCGACGAGGGCGTCGCGGGATTCGGTGGGGTGGATGGTGAGCTGAGCGCGGGGTTGGAGGCAGGTTTGGCCGAGGCGCTCGAAGCGGCGTCCGGCGGACTGGGCATCGTAGGCGTTGAGGGCGATGCGGTAGGATTTGGCGGGGTCGACGGGGGCGCCGTCGGGGGTGGCGATGGCGGTGACTTTGAGTTGGGATTTGAGTCCTTGGGTGGTGACGCGGAAGCCGTCGAGTTGGTGGGTGGAGTGTTTGGCGGAGTAGAGTTCCTCCATGACTGGGAAGAGTTCGGCGCCGGTGAGGAGGACGGTGGCGAGGCGGTTTTCGTAGGGGATGACGTCCCCCAATTGGCCGAGGGTGACGGGGCCTGCGGGGAGTTCGCGGTCCCCGAGGAAGAGGCCGTGGATGACGCCGTCGACGGGGTGGCCGCGGCTGGCGAGGGCTTGGCGGATGCTGCGGGTGATGAGGAGGAGGGAGGGGGGAGGAGAGCCGGGGCGGCTGAGGGCGGGGAGGGGAGCGGTGAATGTGCCGATGGTGCGGGCCATGAGGTTTTGGGCGCAGGCGAGGTCGGGGGCGGCGGCGGCAAGGATGAGGGGGTCTTCGGGGACGGTGCCGGCCATGAGTTTGGTGGAGAGGCCGCGGCCGACGAGTTGGCGGGAGTCGAGGTCGAAGGTGAGGTCGACGCGGCCGAGGTGGATGCCGTAGTAGCTGGCCTGGGAGTAGGGGATGCCGTTGACGAGGCAGTGGGGGAAGTCTTTGTGGGTGTGAGCGCCGATGACGACGTGGAGTTCGGGGCAGGAGCGGGTCAGTTCGTTGACGCGGTTGGCGAAATCGTCTGGGGCGGGCTTGAGTCCGTACATGGCCTTGAGGCCGAAGTGGCAGGCGAGGACGATAGCGTCGACTTTTTCGGCCTGGAGTTTTTGGATGGCGAACTGGACGGAGGCGAGGGGGTCGGCGGCGGAGAAATCGGCGAGGAGATCTTGGTGGAGCCAGGAGGGAAGGCCGGGAGTGAGGCTGCCGATGATGCCGATTTTGAAGCCGGCGACTTCCTTGATGAGGAAGGGGGCGATCTTGCTGAGGGGGTGGGAGGGGTCGAGTTGGTTGGTCCAGCGGCCGCCGCTTTGGGCGTTGCAGGCGAGCACGGGCATGGCGGAAGCGGCGATATTTTTGGCGGCGGCGTCAAAGCCCCAGTCGAACTCGTGGTTGCCGAGGACCCAGGCGTCGTAGTGGAGTTTGTTGAGGAGCTGGACCATGAGTTGGCCGTCGCTGGAGCGGGATTCTGGGGTGCCCTGGTAGACATCGCCGAGGTCGATGAGGAGGGAGTGGGGTTGTTCGTGGCGCCAGGTTTGGATTTGAGAGGCGCAGCGGGCGAGGCCGCCGACGTTGCTGAGGCCGTCGTAGTTTTGGGTGGGAAGGATGTGGCCGTGGAGGTCGGCGGTGTGGAAGAGGGAGACAGTGAGTTGGCCGATGCGGGCCTCGGCGGCGGCGCGGGCTTGCCAGGGTTCCCAGCCGGCTTTGACGGCGGCGCTGAGGCCGAGGCCTTTGAGGAATTGCCGACGGGGGAGGGCGGCGCGGGAGGATCCAATCATGAGGTACGCTACTGGAGCGCTGGGGTGGGGCAACGGCGGATGGGTCGGCTGGGAAAGCGAGGAGCGACGAAGAGACTAGACCGCGGGGGGAAACCGTGAATAATGGGGGTTTCATGAAGCGCTCTCTCATTGCCCTCTTTTTTGTCAGTTTGGCCTCGGCGGTATCGGCAGCGGATCGGTGGCATGTTTACTTTGGGTGCTACACGGGCGGAGCGGGTGGGTCCAAGGGGATCATGGTGGCGGATTTTGACAGCGGGACGGGCCAGTTGGGGGCGGCGACCTTGGCGGCGGAGAGCGGGAGCCCGAGTTTTTTGGCGGTGCATCCCACGGGGAAGTATTTGTATGCGGTGGGAGAGATGGCGAGCGCGGGGCGGAAGGGGGGGGCGGTCAGCGCGTTTGCGGTGCAGCAGCCGGAGGGGCGCCTGCGCCTGATCAATCAGGTGGATTCGCAGGGGGCGGCGCCCTGCCACATTTCCTTAGACGGGAGCGGGCGGATGGCTATGGTGGCGAACTACGCTGGGGGCAGCGTGGCCTCCTATAAGATTGGCGGGGACGGGGCCTTGGCGGGGCCGGTGAGCTTTATCCAGCACGAGGGCTCGAGCGCGGATGCGGCGCGACAGCAGGGGCCGCACGCCCACAGCGCCAACCGCAGTCCGGACAACCGCTTTGCTTTGGTTTGCGACTTGGGATTGGACAAGGTATTCAGCTATAAAATGGACCCGGCGGCGGGGAGTTTGGCGGCGGGCGAAGTGGCGCTGTTGCCGCCGGGGTCGGGGCCGCGGCATTTGGCGTTCCATCCCTCGGGGAAGTTTGTTTTTGTGAACAACGAGATGTTGCTGACGGAGACGACGTTTGCCTATGCGGCGGAGAGCGGGAAATTGACGCTGGTGGATGCGGTGTCGACGGTGCCGCCGGAGGACCGGGAGCGAAAGGGATTGAGCACGGCGGAGACGGTGGTGCATCCAAACGGAAAGGTGGTCTATGTTTCTAACCGCGGGCACGACACCATCGCGGTTTTTTCTTGCGATCCGGGCACCGGGCGCCTCACCCTGATCCAGAACGCGGCGGCGGGCGGGCGGACGCCGCGCAATTTTAATCTCGACCCCAGCGGGCGCTGGATGATTGTAGCTCACCAGGACAGCCATACGGTGACGGTGTTGGCGGTGGATGGGGCGAGCGGGCGGCTCCGCCCTACCGGGCAGTCGGTGGCGGTCGGGGGGGCGGTTTGCGTGCGCTTTTTGGCCGCGGAATAGGCCGCGGAATAGGCCAGGGCCTGCGATTGACCCGGGGGGCGGCGGGGTGGAGGTGAAGGCTTTTTTCCATGAAGCCGATCACGACCCTCGCCACCTGTCGAACGCCGGAGGGGGTTCCCCTGACCTTGATCCACCACGACCGGGATCATTTTTTGATGTTGGGGGGGGTGCAGCTGATGAGCACCAATGCGTGTTCTTCGGAGCAATTGATGGCGGAATTGGCCTGCGCGGCGGGGCTGCGGGCGGGGGCGCGGGTGCTGATCGGGGGATTGGGCTTTGGATTTACCCTGCGGCGGGTGCTGGAGTTGGTGGGGCCGCTAGCCCAGGTAGAGGTGGCGGAATTGCTGCCCGAGATTATCGCGTGGAACCGGGAATTTCTCGGGGAGGTCAATGGGCGGCTGCTGGAGGATGCGCGGGTGGCGCTGCGGCAGGAGGACGTCTACGACTTGCTGCAAGTCGAGGGGGAGGCGCGCTTTGACGCCATTTTGTTGGACGTGGACAACAGCCCCGATCCGCTGGTGCAGCAGGGCAATGCGCGGCTTTACGGCAAGGCTGGGTTAAGCCGGGTGCGGGAGGCGCTCCGGCCGGGGGGGCGGGTGGTCTTTTGGTCGGCGAATCGCGATGCGGGCTTTGCGGACTTATTGCGGCGGGCGTTTGCCCGGGTCGAGTGCGTCTCGGCCAAGGCGTACCCCAAAGCCAAGCGCAGCAGCCATACCTTGTTCGTGGCCGATCGGGAAGGGTGAGGCGAGTAAGCGAAGCTCAGGGTTTGGGGAGGAGGAGCATGACCTCGTTGCGGCGCAGCGGCCCGGGCGTCCAGGGGGAGTCGTAGTAGGCGAAGACAGGTTGCCCGGTGGCCGCGAGTTTTTGGGCGCTGAGCCAGGCTTGGAGTTTGGCTAGGGCGGCCTGCTCGTTGGCGGGGCGCTGCAGGCCGCTGAAGCGGAACACGGCGTAGCGGGCCGCGGGGCGCTGGCCCACCGCGACGTCGGGCTTGCCGGAGGCAGGCGCGCCGGCGGCGGCGACTTTGGCTGGGACCACAAAGCTCATTTTGGATTGGCCCTCGGCCTCGTCCATAAAAACCGGGGTGGTCATCTCGATTTTCTCCTGTTTTTCGTTTTTTCCAGAAATGTAGCCAAAGAGCTTCATGAAGCGGCCGTCGCGGTCGCCGTCGGCGGCGGCGCTGGTGGAGACGACGGTGAGGGCTGGGTAGTCGCGGATTTCGTGGGGGCCGTCGCTTTGGACCACGGTGTAGGGGGCGGTTTCGTAGGCGGCGCGGCTGGTGGCGGTGAGGCCGAAGACGAGGGCCGCGGCGGCGAGGAGGCCGGTGAAGAGAAAGGCTTTTTTCATGGAGTGAAGCTGAGGGTTGAAGGGGCGAGGGGGCGAGAAGAAACGCTTTGGCGGGAAAAAAAGAGGAAAGAGGAAAGCTTGATTTGTGGCCGCGACCTGGGGTTAAATCATGAAAATCAGATGAAAATTAACCGAATTGCCATTTTGGGCGGAGGGAGTGCGGGGCTGCTGGCGGCCTTGACGCTGCGCAAGCAATTGCCGGAGATGCCGGTGGAGGTGATCTACAGCGAGGATTTGGGGGTGATTGGGGTGGGGGAAGGGACGACGGCGGCGTTTCCGCGGCACTTGTTTGAGTATTTGAAGTTGGATCCGGCGACTTTTTATCGGGAAGCGGAGCCGACCTGGAAACTGGGAATTCACTTTAAGTGGGGACCGTATCCGCAGGGATTCTACTACAGTTTTCAAAGCGAGTACAAAAGCAAATGGCCGGAATTGAGCCGGAATGCGGGATTTTATTGTGAGCCGGAGACGGGGTGGATGGGCATGGTATCGGCGTGCATGGCCCAGGGGAGGGTGTTTCCGCGGCGGCCGGATGGGTCGCCTCACTTCCACAAGGGGCACGCGTTTCACATCGAGAACAAGAAGTTGGTGGGCTATCTGGAGGGACAGTGCCGGAAGTTGGGCGTGAAGTTCACCGAGGGCAAGGTGTCGCAGGTGGAGCGCGGGGGGGAAGGGGTGGCGGCGATGGTGCTAGAGAGCGGGGAGCGCATCGTGGCCGACTTGTATGTGGACGCATCGGGATTTCGCTCCGAGCTGCTGGGGCGGGCCATGGGGGAAGCGTACGTGAGCTTTGAGCGGTCGCTGTTTTGCGATCGGGCGGTGATCGCGGGGTGGCCGCGGGGGGACGAGCCGCTGCTGCCGCACACCGTCGCGGAGACCATGGACGCGGGCTGGTGCTGGCAGATTGAGCACGAGCACTGGATCAACCGGGGCTATGTCTATGCGTCGCGCTTCATCAGCGACGAGGACGCCCTGGCGGAGTTTCGGCGGAAGAATCCCCGGATTGCCAATGAGCCGCGGGTGGTCCGGTTTCGCTCCGGGCGGTACCGGCGGCACTGGGTGGGAAATGTGGTGGGGGTGGGGAATGCGGTGGGTTTTGTGGAGCCGCTGGAGGCGACTGCGCTGCAGGTGATTTGCCTGGAGAGCAGCACTTTGGCGGATGCGATTAAAGATTCGCTAGGGGATCCGCCGCCCTCGTTGGTGGAGCTCTATAACCAGTACAACACTCGGCAGTGGGAGGACATTCGGGACTTTTTGGCGGTGCACTATGCGTTCAATCGGCGGGTGGACACGCCGTTTTGGCGGGCCTGCCGGGAGGAGACGGAGTTAGGAGGAGCGGAGGCCTTTGTGCGCTTTTATGAGGAGAATGGGCCCAGCGCGATTGCGGATGCCGTGCTGTTCGACCCCAACAACTCTTTTGGATTGGAGGGGTATTTGGCGATGTTGGTGGGGCAGGGGGTGCCGCACGCCAAGCCCTGGGTGGCGCCGCCGGGGGAGCGGCGGGTGTGGGTGGAGCGCCTCAAGCATTATGGAGAGCACGCGGCGCGGGGCTATACCGTGCAGGCCTGCCTGGACCTGATCCGGCAGGGGAAGATTAAGCTCGGGTAGGATAGGCGGCTGCGCAAAGTTATACAAAAGGGGCCTTAAAGCATCATGGACGAGGGGCGGGAGGATTTGGCAGTATGCAAAAAGTGCATCGGCGGCCGACCTGGCTGGCCCGAATCTTTAACTTTCTACCTGTAACTGCTATGAACCCGAAATGTGTTGTTGTCGCCCAGAGTGCCTTGGGCATGTATTTGTGGTCGGCGCTGGCGGTTTCGGCGCAGGCGCAGCTGGAGCGCGCGGGTGATCTGCTGGTGGATTTGAACTTCACGACCCTGACGCCTGGAGACCTGCCTTACATTGCCAATGCGGGGAAGATGGGGGGCGGCTTTGAGGCCTTGGGGCCCGCGAGCTCGATTCCCGCGGTGCGAGCGACGCCGCAGTCGGGGGTCAAGGCGCTGTATCTCGATGGGGGAGACTTCCTGATGAGCGTGGCGGGCCAGACTCCGCTGGGGGGCACGCCGGTGCGGCTCCGGGCGGCGGCGGGGCTGGTGGGGGCGCAGCCTTCGCGCTCGGTGGAGGCCTGGGTCTACAACGAGGCGGTGCCGGACGAGGAGACGGTGTTGGCGTGGGGCAAGCGCGGCGGCGGGGACGGCAGCAATTATTCCTGTCTGTATGGGGGGCATCCGGCCTGGGGTGCCCTGGGCCAATGGGGGGGGCCGGATCTGGGCTGGGCGGGGGCGGTGCCGCCGGAGGTGGGGACGTGGCATCACTTGGCCTGGGTGCACACCGGGGCCGATGTCGAGGGCGGTGGGGCGGATCCGAATCAGACGCTGGTCTACGTGGACGGGGCGCTGAACAATTCCGAGAATGCCGGAGTCTTGACGACGCATGTGGGGCCGATGCTGATTGGGGCCCAGATGACGGGGGACGGGGTCAACCCGGAAGCGGCCAACCGGGGCACCCTGCGCCTAGCCAAGGTGAGGGTCCACGATGGGGCCCTGACGGCTGGGCAGGTCGCGAATAACTACGCGCTGGAAGTGGGGGCGTTTCCGGCCACGGTGGCCGCGCCGCTGGCGGCGGGGAGCGGTCCGGTGCACCGCTGGAGCTTTGCCGATGGCGCGGGCAGCGCGGTGCGGGACAGCGCGGGGTATCTCCACGGCAAGGTCAAGGGGGCCAACAGCAGCTGGACTGGCAGCAGCTTGAGTTTGCCCGGCGGGGGCAGCGGGACCGAGGCCTATGTGGACTTGCCGAACCGCCTGCTGAGCAGCAATGCTAAGGAGTTAGGAGGCACCGGGGAGGTGTCACTCGAAATGTGGGTCACGGCCACGGGAAACCGGACATGGTCGCGCTTTTTTGATTTTGGCAGCACCAGCGGCAATGAGATCACCGGGCCCGGCGGGGCCGGGGAAGGGTGGGACTATCTTTTCCTGAGCGCGCAGGAGGGCAACAATACGGCGCGCAACGTCTTCTCGCTGCGGCACAACGACCGCTTCGGCAATGGCCCGCTGGGGGCGGGCGGAACCCTTAATGTCAATCCGGCCTTTGGCTATGACACCGCGAGTTTTGGGACCGAGCGCCACATCGTGGTGGTCTGGAAGGATCAAGAATTTTTGGGACTTTATGAGGAGGGCCAACTGGTCCGGGAGCTGCGCCCGGGGGACATCAAGATGGTGCAGATGAATGATGTGAATTGTTGGCTGGGGCGCTCCACCTGGCTGGCGGACCAGAATTTGCAGGGGGATTTGAATGAATTCCGCATCTATGACCGGGCGCTCAGTGCGGGGGAGATTTTGCAAAATCGCGCGGACGGCCCGGATGGATCCCTGCCGCTGCCGCCCGACGGGGATGGCGACGGCTTGCCCAATTGGTTTGAGCGGCGCTATGCTGGGGCCTCGGTGGACCCCTCCGTTCCCGGCCAAGGGGGGCTGGACGGCGACGGCGACGGGCGCAGCAACCTTCAGGAATTTCAGGGCGGCACCAATCCCAGCCTAGCGGACAGCGACGCCGACGGCCTCAGCGACGGGCAGGAGAGCGCTCGGGGGACCGACCCCTTGGCGGCGGACAGCGACGGCGACAGCTTGAGCGACGGGGCGGAAGTCCTCACGCATCTCACTAATCCCTTGGCGGCGGACAGCGATGGCGATGGGTACCGCGACGCCCAGGAAGTCGGGGCCGGGTCGAATCCCAACGACGCCAAGAGCATTCCAGTGATTTTCCTGGCGGGGCGCTACAGTTTCACTGGGCCGGAGGGGGCCGCCGCGGAGGGCGCCGCGGTGTTGGATTCGGTCAGTGGGCAGCGGGGGTATGTGCGCGGGGCGGGGGCCTCGTGGACCCAGGGAGGGCTGGCGCTGCCCGGGGGAGCGAGCCGCGAGGCGCCCTACGTGGATCTTCCTAACGGCATGGTTTCCCGCTTCGCGCGGGCCCAGGGCGGGCGCGGCACCGTGACCCTGGAGGGCTGGGTTACTATCAACGCCAACGCCGAAGCCGGTTGGCAGCGCATTCTGGACTTTGGCTCCAGCGCGCCGGGCAAGCGGCTCGGCGAGACCTTTGGGCCGGGGCGGAGCTGGGCGGGATACGACGCCGGTCAGGACTACCTGATGATCGCGGGAGCCCGGGGCAACGACGTCAATGCGCGCCGCGTCGACTGGACCAACAACGACGCCACCGGCGCGGCAGGCAACAACATGGGGACCGACAGCGCGGCCAGCGAGGGGACCGTGGAGACGCCGCTGCACTTTGTGCTCACCTATGACGAGTCGATCGGCAAGTTGCGCTATTTTGAAAATGGGTCGCTCATCTCCGAGACCAGCGGCAACTTGAAGTTGGACAGCCTCAATGACGTCAACTGCTGGCTGGGCCGCTCTAACTGGTTGGGGGATCGCAATTTGTCGGGCACCTTCGACGAGTTCCGGGTGTACGCGGGGGCTTTTTCGGATGCGGACGTAACTAAGAGTTTTGCCAAGGGGCCCAATACTCTGCCCAACGGCAGCAATCCGGCTACGGACATCACGACCTTGAAGATTGCCAATGCCAACGGCTGGCCGGAGTGGTGGATCGACCGCAACCCCAGCTTGCCCCCTAGCGGGAGCGACCTCGACGGCGATGGCTTGACCGCGCTGCAGGAGTTGGGGCGCGGGTCCGATCCCAGCAAGGCCGACAGCGACGGCGACGGCCTGTCCGACGCCGCGGAGAACAATTCGGCAGTTTTCGCCAGTGCGGCCAGCCCGGGGACTAGCCCGAGCGATCCCGACACGGACCACGACGGCCTAGCGGATGCGGCGGAAGTGGCGGCGGGGAGCGATCCCTTCGATGTCGACAGCGACGGGGATTTGGCCCTCGACGGGGCCGATGGGGCGCCGCTCAGCGCGGAGCCAGTGGCGCTGTGGCCGGCGCACCGCTGGACCTTTAACGACCTCCCCGACGGGGCCATCGCCAACGGCGCGGTTTCGCAGGACAGCGCGGGGGGGGCGGGCTTTGCAGCCGTGATCCGCGGAGAGGGAGCCACCGCGGTGCGAGGGGAAGTCGTCTTGCCAGGCGGACCCAATAACGAAACCTCGCCGTGGATCGATTTGCCCAACCACCTCATCAGCACTCAGAAGCGGGTCACTCTAACGGGGTGGTTTGCGGTCAATGGGTATTCGGGCAATTGGTCGCGCTTTGTGGACTTTGGCGATTCCGCGGGCCAGGAAGTGCCTCCCGCGGGCATTGCGGGGGGGACCGATTACCTCGTGTATTCGGTGCAGATGGGAGGCGACGGGGGGCTGCAGCGCTTCGGATTGAAGGACGACCCGACGGAGTCGGTGTACGACTTCACTTTTCCGACGGTGCTAGGACAGGAGATCTTTATTTCCATAACGGTGGATTCGAGTCCGGGAAATTGCAGCCTGTACACGGTTTACCGGGACGGGGTGTTCCAGTGCGAAGTGGCGGGCGGGCAGTATGCGCTGTCCTCGATCAACGACGTCAACAACTGGCTGGGGCGCTCGCAGTATGCCGGAGACAGCACCTTGAATGGGCAGTTCCAGGAGTTCCGCATCTACAACGGCGCCCTCAACGCCAAGGCCATCAAGCGCCTCTATGCCAATGGCCCGGACAATAACTTTGTGGTCACGGGGAGCCAGGTAGTGGGGAGGGACCTCGAGATCACGTGGAACTCCCGGGTCAACCTGACCTACACCCTGGAGAGTTCGCCCGACTTGGCAGTTTGGACGGCGGCGCAGGCCAACGTGCCTGCGGCGGGGACCTCCACCAGCGCGTCGGTTCCCCTGGGCAGCGGGCCGCTCTTCTATCGGGTCCGCCTCGACGAATAGGATGGGCTCGGTGGGTCGGCGAGCGCCTCTGCCTAGCAATGGGCGGGGGCGCTTTTTTGTTGGTTAGAAAGCGCGCTGGGGAGGCGGTGGGCGGGGTTGGGGGGGCGACTTCCCAGCTTGACGGAGGGGCGGGAAAGGCGTCCCTTGAGAGCCTATGAAGTTTTCCTCTGCCCTGGTTTCTTTTTCTGTGTTGCTTGAGTTGGGCGCCCTCCCGGCGCTTGTGGGTGCCGCTCCGGTGGCCTCCGCCTGGCCGACTTATCGGGGGCCGCAGGGGAACGGCACGACCGCTGATGCGCTCGGGAAGCCCTGGGGCGAGGCGGGGCCGAAGCGGGTGTGGCAAGCTCCGGCGACCAAGGGGTTTAGTTCCATCGCGGTGGCCGAGGGTCTGGCGGTGACGCTGTTGACGCGGGACTTCGAGGGTTCGGAGACGGAGCACTGCGTGGCCTGGGACGCGGGCAGCGGCAAGGAATTGTGGGCGGTGCCGCTGAAGTTGGCGAAGTACCAAGGGGGCGGGGAATCGGGCACCGGCGACAACAAGGGGGGCGACGGCCCGCGGAGCACTCCGACGGTGGTGGCGGGAAAAGTGTACGTCTATGGATCCAACCTCGACTTGCATTGTTTTGACGCCAAGACCGGCAAGGAAGTGTGGTCCAAGGATGTGGCCGCCGAGTACCAGGGCAAAAACATTGCCTGGTCGAATGCGACCTCGCCGCTAGTCGAGGGAGATCTTGTGCTCGTAGGCGGCGGCGGCAAAGGAGCGGCGTTTCTGGCCTTCAACAAGGAGACCGGAAAGTTGCAGTGGAAGGCGGGGGACGACAGCATCACCCACGCCACGCCTACGGCTACGACCTTGCTAGGAGAACGCCAGGTGATCTTTTTCATGAAGTCAGGGCTGACCGCGCTTTCGGCTAAGGACGGCCAGGTCTTGTGGCAGCAGCCCTACAAGTTCAATGTTTCGACGGCGGCTTCGCCCGTGGTTTTTGAAAATGTGGTCTATTGCTCGGCGGGTTACGGAGTGGGCAGCGCGGCTTTTGAGGTCAAGAAGGTGGGCGGAAAGTACCAGACGAGCGAACTGTGGCGGGTGGAGGGGGACAGCATGAATAACCACTGGAGTACCCCCATCGCCTATCAAGGGCACCTCTACGGCATGTTCAGCTTTAAGAAATACGGCGACGGCCCAGTGAAGTGCGTGGACATCCGCACCGGCAAAGAAAAATGGAGCCAGGCAGGTTTTGGACCGGGCAACCTCATCTTGGCCAAGGACCGCCTTTTGGCCCTGAGCGACAAGGGGGAGCTGGTCATCATCGATCCCAAGCCAGAGGCCTATACGGAGCTCGCGCGGGCCGACGTGCTGGCGGGCAAGTGCTGGTCGACTCCCACTTTGGCGGGGGGCTTCATTTTTGCGCGGAGCACGGAAGAGGCCGCTTGTTTCGCCACCGCTCCCTGAGGGGGCGGCGCTGGTCTCTCACTCTTATTTTGTGCCATGAAAGTCTCGGCCTGCCGCTCTGCCGCCCTCGGGGTTTTCCTAACAGGATGGGCCTGGGCCGAATCCCCGGCGGTGACGGCGCGGCTGGATGCGGCGGCCCAAACCGTGCGGGTGGAAATCGAGGGCAGCCTGTTCACGGAGTTGATCTACGGGGGGCAGGCCAAGCCGGTGCTGTTTCCCATCGTGGGGCCGGGGGGAGTGGCGATGGTGCGGCAGTGGCCGCTGCGCCCGGCCGCGCCGGATGAGGAGCAGGATCACCCGCACCACAAAGGGATGTGGTTTACCCACGGCAGCGTCGACGGGGTCGATTTCTGGAAGGAAGGGCCGGACGCGGGGCGGATCGCGGTGCAGGGGGTGCCGAAAATAGTGCCGGTCGCCGAGGGGGTCATGTTGCAGACGCGGGAGTCGTGGCAAAAGCCGGACGGCGCGGTGGTCCTGACTTCGGCTACGGAGATCACCTGCGGGGCGGAGGGGGAAGACCGCTTTATCGACTACGCGATCACCTTAATGGCGGGCGAGCGTCCCGTGGTCTTTGGCGACACCAAGGAGGGGAGCATGGGGCTGCGCACCAGTGCTTGGCTGAACTTGAAGGGGGCGGGGGCGCGCGGGCAGGCCCTGACCAGCGAGGGCAAGACGGGCCTGGAAGTGTGGGGCACGGCGGCGAAGTGGATCGATTACAGCGCGGTGTTGGACGGCGGGGCGGTGGGGGTGGCCTGCTTTGATCACCCTGACAACTTGCGGCATCCGACTACTTGGCACGCGCGCGACTACGGGTTGGTGGCGGCGAATCCCTTTGGGCTGCACGATTTTCAAAAGAAGCCGAAGGGGGCGGGCGACTATGTTTTGAAGCCGGAGGCGCCGCTGCGGCTGCGGTATCGCTGGTTATTTCACCGCGGGGATGCGGGGGCGGCGCGGTTGGGGGAGCGCTGGAAGGCTTGGGCGGGGCGGCGCTGAGGGCCGAAAATGAGGTTTGCTTCGGGGCAGGGCAGTGCTTGCGTTGGCTGAATTTGCTCCTATGCCCGTCAGCTACCCCTTTCGCAAGCCGCTCACATCGCCGCCGGAGGACTTGGCCGTGGGAGTGGCGCCCCGGAGACCTGGCTGGGGGCCCTTTGGGCTGAGCGCTTTGGCGACCCTGCTAATTGTGGGGCTTTGCTGGCATTTTGGGGGGCTCCTGATGGCCCAGACCAATTTGAAGTTGGGCCCGCAGACGGATGCCAAGACGGGGACGGTGCGGGGGGACCAGGACCAAAAGCACAACATAAATCAGGCGCTGTTGGCCCGGGACTTCCAGGAGCCGCGGGCGGATTTGGGCGCGATGGAGAACTTGCTGCGCTGGTGGCCGCACCGGACGGATGGGGTGGTGGCTCCGCTGTGGCCGTGGGTGGCGGCGCGGTTGAGCACGCCGGGCCACCCGTATCGGGAAACAGAGGTGGTGCCGCAGGACGAGGTGTTGTTTGCCAAGGGCAAGGGGGCCAACCTGGCCTTGGCGCTGCTGTTTTTGGGGGCCTTGGGGTTGGCCATGGCGCGGTCTTTTGGGATCGCGGCCACGACTGCGGTGTTGCTGCTGGGGGGCTTGGGGGCGCTGGTGCCGCGGGCGGTTTATTTTCAGCCGGAACCGCTCTACTACCTGTTTTTTTTCCTGACATGGGTCTGCGCGATCAAGCTTTTGTTGAAGAACGACGTCTGGATGCACGCCTTGCTGGGGCTGGTGGGCGGATTGGCGTATTTGGCTAAAACGTCGGTGGAGCCGCTGCTGCTGGGGTGGTTTGTGGTCGCCGGGCTGCGGTTTTGCCGGGAGGGGCTGCGGCGCGGCGAGTTCGCAGAGGAGCGGTCCTGGACTTGCCGCCAGCACTTGATCGGGCTGCTGGTGTTCGCCTTCGCCTGGCTGGCGGTGACCGGTCCACGCTATGCCGCCGCGGAGGAGCGCTGGGGCGAATATCGTTTTTCCTATCCCGCCGCTTGGATGTGGATGGACGACTTCCAGGACGGGTTCGCCTGGATGAGCCAACATCCCAACCGCGCGGCCTTGGAGGCGATTCCCGGCCAGGAGCGGCCGTCCGCGGCCCGCTATTTTAGGACGCACTCGGTCGAGCAGGCCAAAGACCGCCTTTTCAATGGGACGCGCGAGAAGGTCACGCAGTTTTTGGCCCCCAAACCGGTGAAGCCCAAAAAGGACGGCAGCTTTGCGGGCTGGAAAGTGCTGCTCGAACAGCGCGGGCTGTATTTGGGGGGCCTGGCAGCCGTGATCTCGGGAGCCGCCCTGCTGGTCTGGAGTCGGCGCCGCGCGGTCGACCATTGGGGGCTGGCCCTGCCGTCGGGCGCTTGGGCGGTGGCCTTGTTTACCGGGGGCAGCGCGGTGGGTTACGCCCTGCTCTACGGGTGGTACGAGCCCATCGGCCGGGGCGACCGCTTCATGCTTTCCCTGTACTTGCCCCTGGTGTTTTGCCTCGTCTGGGGCTCGGAGCGCCTGATGGATCTCGCCGCGATGCGCCGCGCCCCGCGTTGGACCGCCTGGCTGTATCAATCCTGTCTCTGGCTGCTCAACGCGGCGGTGGTGTGGCGCCTCGTGGAGGTGCTGCGGCTTCCCGTATTGGCTCCTGGGACGCTCTGAGAAAGCGCTCGGGGAGGGCGGGCGGCGTTTCAGGCGGCGGCGCTTTGGGCGAAATCGCTCATGGTGCGCAAGATCAGGGCGATGGAACAGGCTCCGGCATCGGGATGGCCCAGGGAGGCGGCGCCGAGCGTCTTGGCGCGGCCGAGGGTGGCGATCATATCCTTGGAGGCGTCGCGTCCGGCTTCGGCGGCCAGGGCCACCGCGAGCAGGGCTTCGCTCAGGGGGAGGGCGGCGACTTCGGCGGCTTTGTGGGCGGCGGGATGAAGGGCATCGACCATGGTTTTGTCCCCTGGCTTGGCTTTGCCGCGGGCGACCACCCCATCCAAGGCCGCCTGGAGGAGCGTGGCCAGGGCCGGAGCATCGAAGGCGGCGGCAGTGGCGATAGCCTTGCCGCCATCGCGGAAAACGGTGCCGAAGATGGCTCCGCTGGCGCCGCCCATGGAGGTGATCATGGCCATGCCGGCTTGAGAGAAAAGCTTGCCGAGGCCTTCGGCGGGATCGGCGGCCTGGATCTTTTCTTTGACGGCGCGGAAGCCGCGGGCCATGCCGATGCCGTGGTCGCCATCGCCCAAATTGCGGTCGGCCTCGCTGAGGTAAGGCTCGGCGGCGATCACGGCGTCGGCCACGGTCAGCAGCATCGATTGGATTTGGGGGGCAGAAAGAGAAGCAGTGCTCATGGCAAATGGATGGCGCGGGGGAGGGCGCGGGGGAAGGGAAAATCGCGAGAAAAATCGCGGGCCGCGAGGCGCCAGGGGGGGCGGCGCTCCCTTTGGCAACGCTTTTCAGGAACGCTCGGCGGCAGGGCGGCCTCCGGCCTTGCCCTGGGCTGCCTTAGGGTCGCAGCAAGCCAGGGCGTTGCCTTGGGATGGGATGGGATAGGCTGGGCGACGCGGGCGGATCGGGACGGAAGGCAGGCTGGGGGCTATTTGAGGTCGGGCGGGGAAGCTGACTTGGCTTTAGCTGGCGTTTGGGGCAGCATGGTGGGAGAATGATTTTTCCCATGAGACTTCCCTCTTACTTTTTCTTATTTTTTCTGGCCCTTGGGGCGAGTTCGCCGCGGGCGGCGCTGGCAGTGCCGCTGAGCGATGGCAGCTTTCGGGGTTGGGAGGGGGACACGCAGACGACGTGGCGGTTGGAAGACGGGGCCTTCACGGCGGGGCGGGTGGAGGTGATGCAGCCGCGCAATGAATTTTTGCGGACTGTGCGGGAGTACGGGGACTTTGAATTGACCTTAAAGTGGAAATTGGTGGGGACGGAGGGGTTTGTGAATGGGGGGGTGCAGTTTCGGACGCAGGTGATTCCGAACGACCACGAGGTTTCGGGTTACCAGGCTGATTTGGGGGCGGGCTTTGATGGGGCGCTCTACGATGAGAGCCGCCGCAATAAAATGTTGGCGCAGCCGACTCCAGAAGTGCTGGAGCAGGCGCGCAAGCCGTTGGGGGAATGGAACGACTACCGGATTCGGGCAAAGGGGGCGCGGATTCAAATTTGGCTGAACGGGGTGGCCACAGTTGATTATACGGAAGCGGATCCGGCGATTCCGCGGAAGGGGATTATTGCGGTGCAGATTCACGGGGGGGCCAAGTCGCAGGTGTGGTACAAGGACTTGGATGTGGAAGAATGGGAAGGTGGGGAGAAGCGCGCGGCGCCAACGGGTCCGGTGCAGCAGCGCTTTGCGGACGCAGCGCCGGAGCTGCCGCGGGAGGCGTTTGCGGGCGGAACGTTTGCGATGCGCCCGGGGGAAGTGATCGCCATTTTGGGGGGGACGAACCTGGTCCAAGAGGGTCGGACGGGTTGGCTGGAGACCGCTTTGGCGGTGGGGGCACCGGCGGGCCGCAAGCCGCGGTTTCGCAATCTGGCCTGGGAAGGGGACACGGTTTATGAGCAGTGGCGGGACCTGAATTTTGGGAGTTGGCGGGAACAGCTCGAAGCCATGGGGGCCACCTGCGTGATTTTGGGTTTTGGGCAAATGGAGGCGATGGACGCTAGCCGCGGGCCGGAGGAATTCCGGGCGGCTTATGGAAAATTGCTGGCGGAGTTGCAGGCGGTGACTCCGCGCATCGCGCTTTTGGCGCCGCTGCCGCTGGAGTCGGCGGCGGCTCCGGCGGGATCGGCCGTGGCGGCGGCGGCGGCGCGCCTGCCGCAGTGGACCGCGGCGGTGCGGCAGTTGGCGGCGGAGCAGGGCTTGCCCTTTGTGGATGTAGAGGCGCCTGCAATGCCGGGCGGAGCGGCCTGGACGAGCAATGGCGTGCACGCCACGGCGGCGGGGTGGGCCGAGCTGAGCGGGCCGCTGGCGGCCAGCCTGCTGGGGCGGCCGCGGCAGGCCTGGGCAGGGCATGAGGCCACGCGGCAGGCCATTGTGCGCAAGAACCGCGCGTGGTTTGATTGCTGGCGGGCCACCAATTGGGCTTTTGCCTACAGCGACCGCACCGAGCAGCCCTTTGGCAAGGCCGCGGGGGGGCACCCGGCTTTGGCCCAGGAGTTGGAGCAGTATAAACCTAGGTTGCGCCAGGCCGACGAAGCCATCGCGGAACTCTTGGCGCGGGGCGGGGTGGCTTCCGGGGAGTCCGCTGCGGCGCGCCCCTCGCCCGGGCCGGGGCCCGCGCGGCCGCCGGAGGAAGAGCGGCAGTCGTTTCAAGTGCGGCCGGGCTTTGAAGTCAACCTTTTCGCCAGCGAGGCCGATGGCCTAGTCAAGCCCCTGGCGATGCGCTGGGACGAGCGGGGTCGCCTGTGGGCGGCCTGCTCGCCGTCCTATCCGCAATTGATCCCCGGGGAGCCGCCGGGGGACTATCTGCTCGTGTGCGAAGACACCAATGGGGACGGCCGGGCCGACCGCTTTCACAAATTCGCCGAAAACCTAACGATGCCGATGGGGATGGAGTTTGGGGACGGCGGGGTCTATGTTTGCGAGAGCACGGAGCTGGCTTTTTTGATGGACAAAGATGGCGACGGGGTGGCGGACGAGCGGCGGGTCATTCTGTCGGGGTTTGGCACGGGGGATTCGCATCAGATGATCAACTCGCTGCGGCGGGGGCCGGACGGGTGCCTGTGGTTTAGTCAGGGGCTGCATATTTTTTCGCGGATTGAGACGCCCTACGGACTGGTGCGCTTTGATCGGGCGGGGCTGTGGCGCTTTGATCCGCGGAGCTGGAAGCTGCAGGGATTTTTTGGCAACGCGGCGGCGGGGGCCAATTGTTGGGGGGTGACCTTTGACGATTGGGGTCAGGTATTCCACTGCGCCGCGGACAATACCCCGGGCTTCTATAGCACGCCGGGGCTGGGCACCTGGCCGACGCCGCCGCCCTACGATAGGATTGGTTCCCTAGCGGTTTCTTCGGTAAAGGGAATGTGCCTGGAATATCTGCAGGGGAGCCATCTCCCCGCGGAACTGCAGGGGGCGCTGTGCAAGCCGGTTTACTTTGCTAACACGCTTTCGCTGTACCGCTTGGTGGACGACGGGAGCGGCTTTAAAACGGAAGAACTGGGCCCGCTGCTGACCTCGTCGAATGGGGCGTTTCGACCGCTCGGGGTGCAGGTGGGCCCGGACGGGGCGCTCTATGTGTGCGATTGGTATAATCCGGTGATTGGGCACTACCAGGCGAGCTATCGGGATCCGCAGCGCGACCGGGTGCACGGCCGCATTTGGCGGGTGGCGGCGGCGGGGCGTCCGCTGGCGGTGCGCCCAGCCTTGGAGCAGATGAATCCGGGGCAGTTGCTGGAGCAACTGGGCTCGCCGGAGCGCTGGGTGCGCGATCAGGCGCGGCGCCTGCTGGAAAGTGCGGGGGCGGGGGCGGGCCCGGGAGAGGAGGCCGTGGCGGCCGAGGCGGCGCCGGAGAAGCTTTTTGAATGGTTGGCGCTGCAGTGCGGGCAGGGGCAGATCAGCGAGGCATTGCTGGGCAAGTGCCTGGCGCATCCCGAGGCTCGGCTCCGCGCCTTTGCGGTTAGGGTATGGGCCCAGCATTGGCAGGACCGGGGGCCGCGGGGTGTGGCTGGGGAGGTCGAGGCGCTGCGGCAGTTGGCGGTCGCGGTGCAGGACCCGCATCCGAGGGTGCGCTTGGAGGCGGCGATCGCGGCGGGCTATCTTCCTGGAGAGCGGATGGTGGAGGTGGCTTGCCGGGTGCTGGATCTGCCGCGGGACCGCTTTATCGACTATGCTCTAGCTAATACGGTAAAGGCCTTGAAGGGGGTGTGGCGTCCGGCGCTGGAGGCGGGGCGGCTGACGTTTGGGGGGCAAGCGGGGCACCTCGCCTTTGTGCTGCAGAGCGACGGCGGCGAGGGCTTGGGGCCCGTGCTGCGGGCTCTGCTGGGGCGGGCTAGTTTGGAGGGGGAAGCGCGCCCGGCGCTGCGCGTGCTGTTGATTCGCGGGGGTTCCGCGGAGGACGTGGCGGCCGCGGTGGCGGCGGGGCCAGTGGGGCCGGAAGTGGTGGCGGCGGTCAGCGCGCGCGCGGCGGAGGTGCCCGGCTTAGCGGTTCCCGCAGAGTGGCTGGCGGCGATCCCGGCCTGGCTCGATTCGGCTCGGGCATCGGACCGGGCGGCGGCGCTGCAGTTGATCCGGGCTTTTAAACTGGGGGCTTTTGCGGAAGCGGTGCGGGCTCAGGTGCGCGGGGGGGAGGCGCGGGCGGTGGAGACGTTGGCCGCGCTGGAGGGGGCGGCGGCGATTCCGGAATTGGCGGAACTGAGTGCGGGATCGGGATCGGCCGAGTTCCGCGCGGCGGCGCTGCGGGCCTTGGCGCCGCTGGATTTGGCGCGGGCGGCGCTCCTGGGAGCGGGGATGGCGGCGCAGTCGCCGGGGGAGGCCCTCCAAGGGATCCAGGCGATTTTTCTGGAGCGCTCGGGGGGCGCGGCGGCCTGGGCGGCGGCCCTCGCTGAGGTGGCGCTGCCGCGGGAAGTGGCGTCGCGTTTGCTCGAAGCCCTAGCCCAAGCGGGGCGCCGGGAGCCGGAGCTGGACGGGGTGCTGCGCCCGGCCGCGGGCCTGGGGGCGGCCCAGGTCATCCCGGAATACAGTGCGGCCTATGTGCGGGAGTTGGTGGCCCAAGCCGAGGCGCAGGGGGATGGGGCGCGGGGCGGGGAGGTTTTCCGCCAGGCGTTATCGGCTTGTTTGGGCTGCCATCGGGTGGGCGACGAGGGCGGGGTCACCGGGCCTAACCTCACCGCGGCGGGGCGCGGCATGACTCCGGAATTGATCGTGGAGTCGGTGCTGTGGCCGCAGCGCCAGATCAAGGAGGGCTACTTTTTGAGCGCGGTGACGCTGCGGGACGGGCGGATCCTGAGCGGGTACAAGGTCAGTGAGGACGAGCACGTATTGGCCCTGCGCGAGCCGGGGACGGAGGCGGTGCAGTCCTTCCGGCGCTCTGAGATTGCGGAGCGGCGCGACAG
This sequence comes from Verrucomicrobiales bacterium, assembly GCA_947460575.1. Classification (GTDB taxonomy): domain Bacteria; phylum Verrucomicrobiota; class Verrucomicrobiia; order Verrucomicrobiales; family V1-33; genus CAIZWU01. The sequence goes on from CANHIJ010000010.1 coordinate 50,647, forward strand.
CGGCAGCCTGATGCCGGAAGGGCTGACGGCCTGGATGAGTCCGGGGCAGCGGTTAGATCTCTTGAAATTTCTTTTTGCGCTGGGGAAATAGACCTTACCGTACCTGTCATTGTGCGACCTCTTCTAATGAACTCCGGCTTCCTCATTCTGGTCTTGGCCTTATTTATGGGCCGCGGCGGGCTGTGGGGTCAGGCGCTCCCGGCGCTGAGCCTGGCGGCGCCCTATGCGTTTTCGGAGGGGGAGGGGGCGCTGGCGGTGGCGGTGGATCTGCCGAAGGCGGTGGGCACGGATACGGTGGTGACGGTGACGGCGACCCTGCTGACGCCGCCGTCGCAGCAAATCGCGATCCCGGCGGGGGCGCGGCGGGGATTTTTGGTATTTCTGATGGAGGACGACGCGCTGATTCAGGGGCCGCGGCAGACCGTGCTGCGGGCTTCGGCGGAGGGCTATGCGGCGGCGCGGTTTGCCGTTTTGATCACCGATGACGACCAGGCAGAGCTCAGCTTGGAACTAACCGCGAGCTTGCGGGAGGGCGGCGCGGGCGCGGGCGCGGTGGGCCTGAGCCGCGCGGCGGGGTACCCGGTGGTGGTGAGCCTGGCGGCGGCCCCGGCGGGCTTGGTTTTGCCGACGTCGGTGACGATTCCGGCGGGCTTTACGCGGTACAGCTTCGCGTTCGCCGCGGCCCAGGACGAGCGGATCAACGATGATTTTTCGGTGGCGGTGTCGGCTTCGATTGCGGCCTGGGGGGTCCGGGCGTCGGCGGAGGTGAAGGTGGCGAACGACGACTTGCGCAACCTGGTGCTGGAGATTCCCGGGTCGGTGTCGGAGGACGCGGTGGGCTTGACGGGGAAGGTGCGCCTTGCGGGGACGCTGGAAGCGGCGCTGGAGGTTGCCCTGACAAGCAACCAAACAGCCGCCCTGCGGGTGCCGACGTCGGTGACGATCGCGGCGGGGGCGCGGGAAGCGGTTTTTGCCCTGGAGCCGGTCAATAATCCCTTGGCGACGGGGGCTCGGGTGGCGGCGATCGAGGCGGCGGCGCCTGGTTTTGATCGGGTGCGAGCGGAGGTCTCAGTTGCGGACGCGACCCTGGCCAGTCTGGAGTTGGGGAGCGCGCCGCAGTGGGCTGCCATGGGGTCGGCGGTTTCGTTGACCGCGGGGGCGCGGAATGTGGATGGGGGGGCGCTGCTTAGTTATGGCGAGCCGCTGCAGGCGGAGTGGGAAAAGGCTGCCACGGGCGAAGCGGTAGGGGCGGCGCGGGAGGGTGCCTTTAGCGGCGGGGTTGCTAACCTATCTGTGGAGGTGCCGAACATTTTGGAGCCGCTGCGGCTGCGGCTGAGCTCGGGCGGGCAGACGGCGCGGAGCGGTGCGGTTTGGCCCTATCGGCTATTGCAGGTGAAGGCGGCGGCCTTGGAGGTGGATCGGCAACGCCAGCGCTTGTTGTTCACTTCCGGGCCGGGAGCGGGGGCGGGATGGGCCAATAGCCTGGTGGCGCTGGACCCCGCGACGGGGGCCCTGACTTCGTTTGGATTTATCGGGAGCGACCCGCGGGGCTTGGCGGTGACGGACGACGGGGCGCTCGCCTATATTGGGCTGTGGTCGAGCGGGCAGGTGGTGCCGTACAATCTGGCGAGCCAGTCGCTGGGGCGCAGCTTTAGCTTGTCCGGCAAAGGCTATCCCTGGAACAGCCTTAGCTATTTTCCAGTAGACCTGGAAACGGTGCCGGGAAGGCCTGAGGGGGTGGTGGTGGCGCAGCAGGCGACGGGCAGCAGCTATCGGACCACGGCGCTTTACGCGGGCGGGGCCATCGTGGCGGACCGGGCCAATCCGGATTTTGGCTCCTTGGCGCGGTCGCAGCGGCCGGGAGTGATTTTTGGGTTTAACAATGGCGACAGCGGGTTTGATTTTGGAAGCCTGCTTGGCAGCGCCGGGGAATTGGTTTTGCAGCGCTCGGTTCGCTCGCCGTTCGCGGGCTATGGGGTGGGGATTGAGGCCTCGGGGGACTTGGTGATCGGGAGCAATGGGGTGGTGGCGGATGGGAAAACCTTGTTGGGGCGGGGTCGGCTGGCGCTGCCGGAAGGGGCGGCGAGCTGGGCGGTGGAGGCGGATGCGGGGGCGCGGCGGTTTTACGCGGCGGAGGCCAGCCGAGGGCTGTTTATTTTTGATGCGGTTTCGCTGCAGTTGGTGAGGCGGCTGGCGCTGCCGGCGGGGCTGGGGGCGATCGCGCAGATCAAGCGCTGGGGGGAGCAGGGCTTGGCGCTGCGGTTGGCGAGCGGGGCGGTGGCCTTGGTGACGCACCCGGATGTAGCGCCGTCGGGGCCAGCGGCGGATTTGGGGGTGGCGTTTGACGAGGCGGAGGGCTCGCTGTGGGAGAATCGGGCGGGGGAATTTTCCCTAACGGTGAAAAATGAGGGCCCGCATGCGGCGCTGGCGGCGCGGGTTATTTTGGTGGCGGCGGCGGAGTCGGCGCTGAGCGGGGTCGAGGGCGGCGGGGCCGCGGTGGCGCTGAGC
>CANHIJ010000011.1 GCA_947460575.1 Verrucomicrobiales bacterium
GCGTGTCTGCTGGATTTGAAGGTATTCACGGGTGGCTTTTTGACTCATGGAGTGTGGCATGCCCACGGTGTCATGCTTTTTGAGTCAACCACCCCCCATGGAGACTTTCCGGAAATCCGCTCCGGTGTCATTATTTATGAGTCAATGCGGTCAATGCGCCCAGGCTTTGATTGAGCTTGCCAGAAAACCCGCCGCCCCTATGCTCGGCGGGCATGAATGCGCTTGAATTTTCTTCCCCTGGCAAAACCTGCCCCCGCCGTGGCCTATTTTTTTGGGCTGGGGTTCTGAGTGGCTGCCTGGCCGCCACCGCCATGGCGGCTCCCGTGATTCAAACCGCCCCCTCGGGAACATGGAGCCTGTGGGCGGGCGGCAGCCCCATTTACCACGTCAAAGCGTTGGGCGCCGAGCCCCTGGCTTATTCGTGGCGGCTAAACGGCCAAGAGATCACCGACAACTTCAGCGCCACCACGGCTGATTTTACCCTCCTGAACTCGACCCTGGCCTCCACCGGGAGCTACACCGTCACGGTATCGGATGCCACGGGATCCACCACCAGTGCCCCTTTCGCGATCAATGTAGCCACCCCGCCTCCGGGGGAGGCTTACACGGCCTCGGTCCTGGCGGATGGACCCACCGCCTATTGGAAATTAAATGAAACCAGCGGCACGATCCTCCGCGATGTCGCCGGGGGCCACCAGGGCACCACCAATCTCAACCGCATTGAGCGCGGCATCAGCGGCCCCCGCGGAATCGCGCCAGATGGAGCCACGCGCATGAAATCGAGCACGACTGGCATCTCCGCTAGCGTGCCGTACACCCCCAACCTCAACCCCTCGGGGGCTTTTTCGCTAGAGTGCTGGGTCAAGCCGGACCTCTCCGGAAATACTGGAAAGGCCGTGCTCTCCAGTCAAAATCGCAGCACCGGCCGGGCGGGCTACGTGATCTACCAAGGGAACAGCGGCAATTTCTGGGACGCTCAACTCGGCAGCGGCGGAGGCTTTGTGGCCCTCGGCGGGCGCACTCCCATCGTGGCGGGCCGCTGGGACCACCTCGTCCTCACTTACAATGGCACCGAGACCGCTAACCTCTATGTCAACGGCGCCCTGGAGCGCAGCGCCACTTTCGTGCTGCCCCTCCGCAACAATTTATCGGTTCCCCTGGAAATCGGAAGCCGCAACGGCGGAGAACTGCCCTTTGCCGGGGCCATCGATGAAGTCGCCTTTTATAATTACGAACTGACCGCCGAGCAGGTGGAGCGCCACTTCAGCATTTCCTACTACCCGGTTGATATCAGCGCCCACCCCGCCGCGCTCACCAATGCCGTGGAAGGCAGCACGATCACCCTCACCGCTAACGTCACCGGATTTCCCAACACCTACGATTGGCTCCTCAACGGCAGCCCGCTCTACCCCGGCGAAACCAACGCCGACGGCACGCGCAAATACCCCCAGGGCACCAGCGGAACCACCCTGGTCCTCACCCAGGCCCTCCCCAGCGACGCTGGAAACTATAGCCTCAATGTCTACAATCCCCTCGGCGATGTGGAGTCAAATTCCGCCACCGTCAACGTCGCGCTCGACACCTCGCCGCCTAATATTGCCTACGTCGCCACCACTATCCTGAACCGCGTCCGGGTGGGATTCAATCGGCCCATGACCGCCGACGACCAACTGTTCAATCCGGCTAATTACACCTTCGCCGGAGGCCTCGCCGTGCTCGGGGTGACCCCGACATCGGACCCCGCCGTGGTCGATCTCATCACCGCGGGCATGGTTTCAGGAAACAGCTATTCCCTCAGCGTAGCTGGAGTCACCGACCTCAGAATTAGCCAAAACGTCATCGGCGCCAACCAAACTGACTTTGCGACATCCGTGCTCGCCGCCGCGGAGACCTTTACCGGAGGCGATGTCGGTGAGGGATTGGATCTCGACGGCGCGTTTGCCTACGCGATCAACTTTGGGACCCCTGGCGCGGTGGGCAAGGCGCGCGACGCCAATTTCACCTCGGATGGCGACCCCGGCATCACCTGGTCGGCCCCCAACCAGATTCCCAATTGGCACAACCCCGCCTACGGAGATACCCCTGAAGACGACGTCATCGAGCAGGTCATGCAGTCGATCCGCTGGAATACCGGACCGGTGAGCGTCAACCTCGCCAACCTCATCCCCGGCCAGACCTACAAGTTGCAGTTGCTCTTTGCCGAGCAATGCTGCGCTAACCGCGGCTTCGACATCCGCATCGAGGGCCTCCTCCTCGTCAACGATTTTCTTCCAGCCCTCATCCAGGGCGGCGCGGGCAACACTAGCCAAGGCGTGGTCGTCACTTATGAATTCAAAGCCCCCGACAGCGTGCTCAATATCCAACTGACCAGCGACCTCACCACCGACCCCGCGATCACGGATCACAACCCCATCCTCAACGGCATCACCCTCGAATCGATTGGCCTGGCCCCCCCCGATCTCAAGCGCATCACCGGCCTGACCCGCGGCCCCTCCACTGTCATCCTCCAAGCCGTGGGCACCCCTGGAAAGACCTATCGCATCGACTACTCGGCGAATTTAGCGGCCTGGCAGGAAGTGAATAGCGCCTTCGTGCCCAGCGCCAACGGCGAAGCCATTTGGTCCGACACCGATACCTCCCGCGTCGGCGCGGCCGCTCGCCGAGGTTATTACCGACTGCGCGACCCCGCCCTCAAACCCAACCCCTAAAACCCGGGATCCCGCAGCCCAGCGCTAAGCCTCGCTTGGCAAAGCACCCCCATCCGGCACAAAAGCGACCGGGGCGCCGCGTCCAGCTTGCGCCTTGGCCCCAAACGCGACAGCATGGGCCCACTTATGGTGAAAATGTGCCGTCCCCCGCTTCGCGTCTCCTGGCCCATGCTCTGGGCGGTGCTAGCCGCCAGTCCGCTGGCAGCCGCGGAACCGCTGCGCCCGCCCGCCAGTCGCCCGCTGCCGGGCTCGGTGCACGCGCTGGTCGGCGGCCGCGTCGTCAGCCAGCCAGGCCGCGTTCTCGAAAAGGGAACCATCCTCCTAACGGATGGGCGCATCGCCGCGGTGGGGCCAGATGCCGCGATTCCTCCTAACGCCGAGATCCACGACATGACCGGCACCACCATTTACGCCGGCTTCATCGACGCCCACCTCTCCCTATCTGCAAAGGGCTCAGCCCATCCCGCCGCCACCGCCGAGATCGACGCCCCCCAGCAAAACCGCCTCACTTCAGGAGCAGGCATGGGATTTCCCGGCGCACCTTCCGCCGCGGGCGGACCAAGCGCCCATTCCGTGGTCACCCCAGAGCGCCGCATGTCCCGCGAATACGCCCCCGAACCCAAGGAATTGGAAAGCCTGCGGGCCGAAGGCTTCACCGCCGCCAACCTGGTGCCGGACCGCGGGGTGATTCGCGGCACCAGCACCCTAGCATCACTTTCCTCCAGCGCCGCCGACGCCGCTATTCTGCGCCCGGATACCTTTCAACACATCGCCCTGGATGTACCTGCCCCCGAAGAAGGGAGTGGCTCCAAACCCGAGGCCTACCCGGGCTCCCTCATGGGGGTCATCGCGGTGATCCGGCAAACCTTCTGCGACGCCCAGTTTCAGGCCGCCGACACCGCCCACTACGTCGCCCATCCTAACGAACGACCAAGACCGGCGTTTAATGAATCCCTCGAAGCCCTCATGCCCGCGGCGCGCCAAACCCTGCCGGTGCTCTTTGAGCCCGGGGGCGTCCTCATGGTGGACCGGGCCATGCAGTTGTCTCGCGAATTCGGCCTGCAGCCAATTATCCTAGCAACCGGCCAGGAGTGGCGCCGCCTTGACCTGGCGCGCGCTGCGGGGGTCCCCTTCATTGTGCCCGTCGACTTTCCGGAAGCAGTCAAACTACCCGAAGCCGACGACTGGGTGGCGCTCTCCGCGGACCAACTGCGGGCATGGGATCAGGCTCCCAGCAACCCCGCGCTGCTGCGACGCGAAGGCCTCGAAATCGCCCTGACGACCCATGGCCTGGGAAAGCCCAACCGCTTCCGCCATAATGTCCGCCTCGCCATCGCCCGGGGCCTAAGTGAAAGCGATGCCCTAGCCGCTCTGACCACCGCGCCGGCGAAAATGTGCGGCCTTTCCGACCAGTTAGGCCGCATCGAACCCGGCCTCCTCGCCCATCTCACGGTGGTGGAAAACGGCGGCTACTTCGACCCCGAAGCCCGGGTCCGCGAAGTTTGGATCGATGGCCAGCGCTTCGCGTCGCCGCTCCCCGCCGAAGAAAAAAAACCCGCCAAAAAACCCGCCGAGGCCGAAAAACCGGACCAACCGGATCCGAAAAAGGAACTCGAAGCCCTGCGGGCCCAGCTCACCGCGGCGCCCGCCCAGCAAGACCGCGGGCCTCTGCTGGCGCCCCCAGCCATTTTTATCAAGTCCGCCACCGTCTGGACCAGCGGGCCCCAGGGCCGTTTAGACGGGGCTAGCGTGCTCATCGTGGACGGAAAAGTGCGCGCCGTCGGCGCCATTGATCCCGTCGATGTCCCCACCTCGGCCCTCGTGATTGACCGCCCCGGCATCCACGTCACTCCCGGATTGATCGACTGCCACAGCCACAGCATGATCATCGGTGGGGTCAATGAGGGCACCCTGCCCTCCACCGCCATGGTCCGCATCGGCGACGTGGTGAACTCTGAAGTCGAAACCATTCACCAACAACTCGCCGGCGGACTGACCACCGCTAACTTGCTGCACGGCTCGGCCAACCCGATCGGCGGCCAAAGCTGCGTCATCAAATTGCGCGACGGAGCCAGCCCAGAAGAACTCAAGCTCAAGGGAGCCCCCGGCGGAATCAAGTTTGCCCTCGGAGAAAATGTCAAGCAGTCCAACTGGGGCGACAACTTCCGCAGCCGCTTTCCGCAGAGCCGCATGGGCGTCCCCGCCTTCCACACCAATCGCTTTACGGCCGCCAAACAATACGCCGAGGCCCTCGCCTCGCAGCAGCGCCTGGGCGGCCCACCGGTGCGGCGGGACCTCGAACTGGAAACCCTAGCGGAGATTATTCGAGGGGAGCGCCTCATCCACTGTCACAGCTACCGCCAGGATGAAGTGCTCGTATTTCTCCGGGTCATGGAGTCCTTCGGGGTGCGCGTCGCTACCCTGCAGCATATTCTGGAAGGTTATAAAGTGGCCGATGAAATCGCCAAGCACGGCGCGGGGGCCTCATCTTTCTCCGATTGGTGGGCCTACAAGCTCGAAGTCTTTGACGCCATTCCCGACGCCGGGAGCATCATGCGCGAACGCGGGGTCCTGGTTTCCTTTAATTCGGATTCCTCCGACCACGCGCGCCGCCTGAATTTTGAAGCCGCGAAGGCCGTGAAATACGGAGCGACCCCAGAAGCCGAAGCCCTGAAATTCGTCACCCTCAACCCCGCCAAGCAACTCGGCATCGACCAATGGGTTGGTTCCCTGGAGCCAGGCAAGGACGGGGATTTCGCGATTTGGAGCGGACACCCCTTCGACACCCGGAGCGTTTGTCAGGAAACCTGGATCGACGGAAAACAATACTTTCAAATCGACGCCGCCCAGCGCCGCGCCGCAGCCCGCCAAAAGGAACGCCTAGCCCTCGTCGCTAAAGCCAAAACCCTCTCCGGCGACGCCCCCGCCGACCCCGCCACCGCGAAGGCCCAAGCCAAATTCTTTTACCGGGCGCTCGAAGACCGCCAAAGCCACCGCTGCCTGGACTGCTGCCTGGACCACCAAATGCCATGGAAAAACTGAGCCTATCCCTCGCCACTCTGCTGGCCCTCACCGCCGCCGCTGCCGCCGATACCCTCCTGCTGCGCGGCGCCACCGTGCACACCGTATCCCACGGCATCCTCGCCCCCGGCGACGTCCTCATCAAGGACGAGCGCATCGCAGCCGTCGCCGCACACCTCGACCAACCCGCGGACCGCACCCTCGATCTCCAGGGACTCCACCTCTTCCCCGGCCTCATCAGCGCCGCTACGGACCTCGGCTTGGTCGAAATCTCCGGCATCCGCGCCTCCCTCGACGACCAGGAAACTGGCGAATTCACTCCCGAAATCCAGTCCTGGACCGCCGTCAATCCCGACTCCGAACTCATCCCGGTCACCCGCGCCAATGGCATCACCCACTTTGTCCCGGTGCCCGGAGGCAAACTCCTCGCCGGAACTTCCGGTCTCCTCGCCGCACGAGGCTGGACCCTGGAGGACATGACCCTGCGCCGCCAGACGGCCATGCACCTGTTCTGGCCCGACCACTCCCTCAATATCCCCGGGCCTAACGCGGCGGAAAAAACCAAATCCCTCGAGGACCAGTCCCGGGAGCGACTCGAGCGGGTGCGCACCATTGAGGATTTTTTCCGCGAAGCGGAAGCCTGGCAAAAACGCACCCCGGGCAGCCCCACCGTGCCCGCCTGGGAGGCCATGGGTCCGGTAGTCCGGGGAGAATTGCCCCTGATGATCCACGCCCAAGGCCTGCGCGAAATCCGCGCCGCTCTACAATGGAGCGCCTTGCGCCCCCAGTTGCGCGTGGTGCTCGAAGGCGGCCGCGATGCCTGGATCCTAGCCAAAGAAATAGCCGAACGCAAAATTCCGGTAATCTACAGCGAAGTCTTTGCCCTCCCCGCAAGCAGCGCCGATGCCTACGACGTGCAGTTCCGCGCCCCGGCGGTGCTCCACCAGGCAGGCGTCGTCACCGCCATTAGCGAAGGGCTCGGCCGCTTCAGCGCCTCCAGCCAGCGCAACCTGCCCTACAGCGCCGCTCAGGCTGCCGCTTTCGGCCTGCCTCCTGAGGCCGCCCTCGCCGCCATCACCTTGATTCCCGCTCAAATCCACGGCATGGGCGACACCCTCGGTTCCATTGAACCCGGCAAAGACGCCTCCCTCTTCGCCGCCACCGGCGATATCCTCGATATCCGCTCGGTCGTAAAACACCTCTGGATCTCCGGCGTGGCGCAGTCTCTCGCCACGCGGCACACCCGCCTCGCAGAGCGCTACCGCTCCCGGCCCCAGGCCAAGTAAAGCGCGCTGCGCCCGCACCTTGGCATCACCTCCTCCCCACGCGCCCTGAACTGCCCAGCGCAGTTCAGGGCGCGGCCTTGCTTATCCTAAAATCGTGAGTTGACTATCGTATTCGGGGAGGCGCGGAGCGCTAGCGCGGGAGGCTTTCGCTTCTCTCGTGGGCTTTTTGAGAGCTGCCGCGCTGACACCCCTGCCGGGGTGCAGGCCCTCGTGGGACGCGGATCCGGTGGTGTCGCTCCGCTCAACCACCGGCTACCTTCTGGGATGCCTCCGGCATCTTCCTGGGCATGTCTCGCAGACCCGATTTTGAGAGGGATTTTGACCGCGGAGGGGACTCACCTAACTGTGAGCCTAGAGAGGTGAGAGAACACGGATCATTCCCGATCCCAAGAAAGGGCCCTGGGGTCGCGGTTTCACTCCCGCTTCGAGGATAAAGTGGACACCATCACTTTGCCCAGCGGTGCTTTGCTGGAAAAGAGGGCGGGGTGGCCGACCGATGGACCGCCCCTTCAGGGCTGGGTTCGGTTTTTGGCCGGAGTCCCAGGGCATTGCCCTGGGCTAGCGCAGGCCGCGCCGTGGGCGCTCTCCATCGGGCGGCTCAAGGGGCCACATCGCCGCACGATGCGCCGCAACAGGAATTTGTTTCCGCCCGGTTGGCGCTCTCCACCTGGCGGCCCGAGGGTCCGATCCAATGGGCCGATCCAATGGTCAGGGCTTGGCGGCGATCTGCGCGCGGCGCGCAAGCTCCCACGGTTCGCTCCAATGCCCCGCTCCAATGGTCCGCTCCAGTAGTCCACTCCACATGGTCTACTCCACATGGTCTACTCCACATGGTCCACTCCACATGGGTTGCTCCACATGGGTGCCCCAACGGGGCAAAATGCGATAGCCCAGGGCAACGCCCTGGGTCCGATGTCGGAAAAAATGCCGAGCCCTGTAGGGGCGCCATAACTTCGAATGTGACAGCGTCACCCGGTCGCCGGAAAGGAGAAAAAACCGGAGCAACCCCACCCCAATCGCGGGTACCTCATGGCACGCTGGGGCGTGCCCCCGCCCGGCGGGCGGGTCCATCGATCGCGGTGCGGTGGTGGCTTTTGACAACAAAAGGGACTCACCCAACGGGTGAGCCTGGGGAGGCCAGTAAAAACGAATCAGGCCCCATGCTTAGGCTGTAAAAGGGCCCCCTAGTCGCGTTTCGACTCCCGGTTTTAGGCTTATCTTTTATTTTTCAAAGTTAGGGTGTTTGGGGTTTCCCATGGATTCCAGGTAGGCCAGCAGATCGAGGATTTCCTCTTCTTTGAATGTATTGAGCAGCCCGGCGGGCATCAGCGAGACCTTGGAGGCCTCGCGCGATTTGATGTTGGCCTTGGCCACGGCGGTGGTGGCAGTGGCGTCGAAGGGATTCGTCAAAACGGCAACTTGATCTGGGGTCTCCTGGCTGATGCGCCCGGCGACCACCGTGCCATCCTGCAGCGTGAAAACCGTGCTGAGGTATTGCTCGGAGAGAACCTTGGAAGGCTCGGTCGTCGATTCCAACAAGTCCTGTCGTTTGATGCGGCTCGCCACATTGGTTAAATCCGGTCCGACCGCGCCGCCCTGGTCTCCGTAGCGATGGCAGAGCGCGCACTGCGCGGCCGCGAAGGCAGCTTGGCCCCGGGCAAAATCCCGCCCCCCGCTGACCTTGCCCAGGGAAGGCTGCAAGTCTGCGGTGCTCCACTCCTTGACCAACTGGCGCACCGGCGCCGCCACCGCCGCAGCGGCTGGTTTAATTTGGGTCAGGTCGCCCATAGCCGCTAGCTCGGCAGGGGACATGCTCGCCTTGGCCTCTTTGAGCGCCTGGCTGCGGAATCCCTTGAAGCTAGAACCGTTGTGATAATCGATGCCCACGTCGGCGAACCACTGCATGACGTGAGCCGGATGCTGGCTGGAGCTGCCCCCATTCCACCAGGAAAGATATTCCCTCCGCAGTTCCTCCGTCCAGCCAGACTTGATGGAGCGCAAGGCCGTGGCATAGCTGGTTTGCTCCTCCTGGGTGGAAGCGGAGCGCAGCAGCCCCACCGTCCGGGCCACCGCCTGAGGAGCATGGAGGGCCAGCAGAATCTGGCACAATTCGCGGTTGGCGAACTCGGTCCGGGCGGGATAGAGCGGATCACATTGGGCAATCAATTGGGCCGCAACCGCCTCTCCGGGAAGCCCTTGGCGGGCCAGGGAGACCTCGATGACGCGCAATTTGTGAAGCACTTGTTCCTCGCTCAGTTGCGCGAAGGGAAAAGCGGCTAGGGCCTTAACGATGTCTGCCTGAGTGGAAACCGCTCCCACCCGGGCGAGGGCCAGCAAGGCCGTAAAAGCCGCATCCGCCTGTGGCTCGGCCAGGGCCCGCCCTTGCCAAGTAGCGACCGGGTTGCGCTCCAAAACAAGCCGGGCCGCATAGCGAATAAAGCGATCGGGGTGGCGCAGTTGTCCCCAGGCCGCTTCCACCGCCTTGGCGTCCTCCTGCACATTGAGCGCCTCGAGGCGGTGGCGCAAAGCCCGCGCCTCCCGTCCCGCCTGGTCTCGCAAGTCGCTCTCGGGAAGCGCCTTGGCAGGTTCGCCCCCAGCGTAAGTCACCCGGAATAAGTCGGACTGGGTGCTGTGTCCCCCCACGGTAAAATACATCGCGCCGTCTCCCCCAATCACGACATCCGTTAGATTAAGCGGTGCTTTCCCGGCTTTGCTCAGCAGCGACTTTGGCGCTACGAGGTTTTCCCAGGAACCGCGATAGCTGGCGCCATCAGGTGTCAGGTGCACCGCCATGATGCGACCGTAAGTCCAATCGCAAATGTAGAAGGCCTTTTGATACTTGGCCGGAAAATGGGCCCCGGTCCCGAAAACGACCCCAGTGGGGCACCCAATGCCGATGGTGACCGAAGCTGGCAGGCTGTCGGGATAGTACTCCGGCCACTTGGCGCTGCCTTCGCGGAAGCCGTGGTCCCCGCCGCGCACGGCATGAAAAACCCGCACCGGGCGATACCACGGATTGCCCCAGTCCCACTCCATGTCGCTATCAAACCCAAACAATTCGCCGTCCGCATTGCAGGCGATGTCATAGTCGTTGCGCTGCCCCGCGGAAAACAACTCGGCATTCTTGCCGTCGAGATCCATGCGCAACACATAGCCTCCGGGAGGGGGCTTGCCCACCCCAAAACCATTCCCGTCTTCCATGCGCTTGAGCGCCAAATCGTCCGCGTAATTCCGGTGTGGCGAACTGGGGGCCAAGTCTTTGGGGGCATCGGTAAAGTTACCACACACCGCGTAGAGCATGCGGTCCGCCCCCAACACCAGCCCGTGGGCCCCGTGTTCCCCTGATCCCCCCACCCACTCGCGCAACATTTCCACGTCATCGTAGCTGTCATCCCCCTTGGTGTCCTTGCAGCGATACAAGCCAAAGCCCTTGCTGCCCTTGCCGTTAATATAAAGCGCCTGGTCCACGAACAGCATGCCCATGGCTTCACTAACAGGAATGTGGAGCACCTCTTCCTTGACGCATTTGCCCTGCTCCAGGGTCACCCGGGTGATCGGTTGATTCCCCTGCCCTCCCAGCAGGAGTCGCCCCTGGGGGTCTTTTTGGAGACAGATCCAAGAACCGTTCTTGGCTAGGTTCGCCCGCAGGACGTGCTCCACCTGGAAGCCCTCCAACACCTGCAGGGCTTCCTGGGGATTCTCCGCAAAATCGACCGCCACCGCCGGGACCGGCACCGATCCGTCCGCCGGGCCATAACTCGCTTTCACAATAACCAACTGCTGCCCAGGAGGCGCGGAAATTTCCAGCTTGCCGTTTTCATCCACTTCCTTGACCCCTTTTAAATCGCCAAGGCGGTATTCCACGCGCAGTTTTTTAAAGACCCCGGAGGCGGTATCTCCAAACAGGTCGTTGCTAACAATGATAGAAAGGCTCGCGTCCTTCACGGCGGTGGCAACCTTTGCGGTGACGTCCGTGGCGTCAGTGGCCGCACCGCTTGAGGTCAGCGCCGCCAAGCTGGCGGCGGCCATGGTCAACAGGGTGCGGTTCACCCGAAACCAGGGCTTAAAGTGGTAGCGGCGTTGCTTCATAATGAGAGTTTTGTACTGTTGGCGTGTTAGCCTCATGGGTAAGCCGCAAGGTCCTCTGATATTTCAGATCCCCAACCCTTTTCCACGAAACCAGGCCCGCCGCGACGCCGCCCCCACTTCCTAGCTCTTATTTCAAGGGCGGCAACGCTGCCGCGACCCCACTTGGCCCGGCCCGGTCCCCCTTCGCTCCGAGGATAAACCCAATCAAGCCTTGCGCCGTGCAGTGCGACTCCACCGGATGCCGCAGCGGGAGATTTCCGTGAATCCGGTACACATTGCGCCGCCCCACCCGCGCGCGCTCCAGAAATCCTCCCGACTCCAACTCCGCGATAATTTTCTGCACCGCGCGCTCGGTGATGCCCACCGCCGCCACCACGTCCCGCAACCGCATTTCCGGATCTTCCGCCAGACACAAAAGCACGTGGGCATGATTGGTGAAAAACGACCAGCCAGAGGCTTCCGCGCGCGAAACAATTGTTTTTTCCATTTGGCAGTGGCGGGTTTAAATGCGTAGCTGAATACACGAATCATAGTTCGTACTTTCACCCTCAGGCATTTTAACCCCACATCGCGCGGCGGAGCAAGCCTCCCCTGCAACCAATCCCTCCCCCATGGAAATCCTCCACGCCTTGCCCAGCAGTCTGCTCTCGCCCATGGTATTGGCCTTCGCGCTCGGCCTATTCGCCACCTTGGTCAAAAGCGACCTCAAATTCTCCGATGAGCTGTCGACTGCCCTGACTATTTATCTGCTTTTCGCGATCGGCTTGAAGGGGGGCATGAAACTCGACGGCATGAGTTTAGCGGTCGTCGGCGGACCTCTGTTGGCGGCGATCGCGCTGAGTGCGGCGATTCCGACGTGGTGCTTTTTCCTCCTCCAAAAAGCGGTGCGGCTAGACCCCGTCGACGCTGGAGCCATCGCGGCGCACTATGGGTCCGTCTCGGCGGTGACTTTCAGCGCCGTACTGGCCTATCTCGAAGTGGAACAAATCGCGGTCGAGGGATATGTGCCGGCCTTACTCGCCGTGATGGAGGCCCCCGCGATCATCGTGGCCGTGTTTCTCGCCTTGAGCCGCCGCAAAGCCACCAGTTCCCAACCTGCCGACTTCAAAAAGTTGCTCCACGACCTCCTGACAGGAAAGGGAATCCTGCTTTTGCTGGGAGGATTAGCCATCGGCCTGCTCAGCGGGAAGAAAGGCTTTGAACAAGTAGCTCCGCTGTTTGATGCGCCATTCAAAGGCGTGCTCGCGCTCTTTCTGCTCGAGGTTGGACTGGTCACGGGGCGGCGCCTTCACGATTTAAAATCAGCGGGCTGGAGGTTGGTCGCCTTTGCCCTGATCATGCCAGTGCTCCACGGCATGCTAGGTGCGGTGGTTGGCAAGTGGTGCGGCCTGGGCCTGGGCGGCGCCACGGTTTTGGCTACGCTCGCAGCCAGCGCTTCCTACATCGCCGCGCCCGCCGCGGTGCGCATCGCCCTCCCCCAAGCGAGTCCCGCCCTCTACCTGACCTCCTCCCTGGCCATCACCTTTCCTTTTAACATTGTGTTCGGGATTCCCCTCTACCACGCCTTCGCAGAGCGCCTATTTAAGCTTCATTTTTGAATGCGCGGCCCCCGCGAGGAGCCCACGGGGCGGCGCGCAGGCGTGGCCGAAAAATGCTAGCCGAGCATCTCCGCGACGACGCGGGCGGGTTGCCCGTCGACCAAGCTGGCATCGAGGCCATTGCGCTTGAACACTAACTTCCCGTGATCGAGCCCGAAGAGATGGAGCAGGGTGGCGTGCCAATCGAAGTGGTGCACCACTCCCTGGACCGCCTGATGGCCCCACTCGTCGGTTGCCCCCTGCACGTGGCCGCCCTTGAAGCCACCGCCCGCCATCCAACAGGAAAAGCCGTGGGTGTTGTGGTCGCGCCCCCATTTATCAGGCCCACCATCGTTTTGCAGCACCGGCAACCGCCCCATCTCGCCCCCCCAATGGACCACCGTGCTATCCAGCAAGCCCCGCTGTTTCAGATCCTTCACCAAGGCGGCACAGGGCTGGTCAACTTCCCGGCAGCGGTCCGGCAAGGCACTGCGAATGGATCCGTGGTGATCCCACGATTGGCCATTGTTGAGCACCTGCACAAACCGCACCCCCCGCTCCACGAGCCGCCGCGCAATGAGGCAGCGCGTCGCGTAATCCCGGGTGGCATCCTGGTCCAATCCATACATTTTTCGGATCGAAGCGGGCTCACCAGAAAGGTCAAAGGCCTCCTTGGCGGCATCCTGCATGCGAGCCGCCAGGGTGTAGCTTTGGATGCGGGCATCCAGATCGCTGTCCCCGCCGTGGCGCAAGAAGTGATCCCGATTAAATGACTCTAGCAAGTCTAGTTGGCGTTTCTGCCCTGCGCCAGCGAGGTCCGGTGGGGCGTCCAGATTGAGAATGTGCGGGGCCGTCGGGCGCACCATGGTGCCTTGGTAGACCGCCGGCAGCCAACCAGCCGTCCAGTTCTCATTGTTCATCAGCGGCGGCCCCTGCGGGCTAGTTAGGGCCAAATAGGTTGGCAATTCGTCGCTGGCGCTGCCGAGCCCATAGCTGAGCCACGAACCCAGAGTGGGCCGCCCCGAGGTGATGCGGCCAGTGTGGAGAGCGGAGACCGACTGCCCGTGGTTGTTGACCCCGGTTTTCATGGAGCGAATCAGGGTGATGTCGTCGACAATTTCCGCCAGGTGAGGCAGCAATTCGCTGATCTCCATGCCGCACTGGCCCCGGGGGGCAAACTTCCAGGGACTGCCGAAAACCTTGCTACTGGCCTCGGCGGCGTTGTCGTAGCGGATCTCGCCGGGAAAGGGTTGCAGGTGGTATTTGGCCAACTGGGGCTTGGGATCAAATAAGTCCATCTGGCTCGGCCCCCCAATCATAAACAGGGAAATCATGGCCTTGGCCTGCCCATAGCGCGGCGGGGCTTTGGGGCTGAGGTCAAACTTCAGCGCTTCCGTGAAGGGCTTGGTCGGTGCCGCCCATAACCCTTCTCGACTGAGCAGCCAGGGCAAGGCCAGGGAACCAAGCCCAAAGGAATGGGCGCGCATAAAATGGCGGCGAGAATACTGGGACACGGCTTATTCGAGGTAGAGAAATGCATTGGAACTCAACAGCACCTGGCACCAGGCCGCCAGCGCTTTGCGGCCCGCCGCGCCAGGCTCTTTCCCCGCCCCTTCCCACTCGGCGCGCTGGCGGTGCAGGAAAACTAAACTGCGGGATATCGCCAGATTCTGCGGAGCCACCCCGTAGAGCAGCCTCCAGGCCCGCTGGATCTTGGCTAGGTCATGCTCCGGCGCCTCCCGCTCCAAGCGCTCCGCTAGGGCCTCGGCCTGTTCCAGGCTGAAGGCGTCGTTCATCAAGAGCAGCGCTTGCGGCGCCACTGTGGTCACCACCCGCGAGGTGCAGTTAGGGTTCAACAGCGGCAGGTCGAAGGTCTCTAGCACCGTCAGCGGGCGCGACCGCCGGTTTTCCATGTAGAGGCTGCGCCGGAAGGCCGCGTCCCCCGCGGACTCAATCTTGTCGATCATTCCGTTGCCAGGATTGATCACCTCCTTGCCCGGCACCACCCGGCCACTCGCTAAGTCCCGAGCCACGCTAACGGCCTCACCCCCCAGCGCCGCATTGAGCCGCCCGCTGGCCGCCAGCATGGCATCCCGCAAGCTCTCCGCATCCAGGCGCTGCAACTTGGCTCCGCAGTATAACCGCTCCCGCTCTGCGGTAGTCTGCGGATCGCTCATTTGGCGCCAAGTCCGACTGCTCAAAATCAGCCGATGAAGGCGCTTCAGTTGCCACCCGTGCTCCATAAAATCTGCCGCCAGCCAGTCCAGCAGCGCCGCATGGGTCGGCCGCTCTCCCAGCGCCCCAAAGTCTCCCGGCGTCCGCACCAGGCCGCGCCCAAAATGGTGCATCCAAAAGCGATTTACTAACACCCGCGCGGTCAGCGGATTTCGCCCACTCGTCAGCCACTGGCTAAACGCCAAGCGCCGCCCGCTGCTTCCCGACCTCGCCTCCGCGCTGCCAAAAATCGCCCCCGGCTCAGCGGATAACACTTCCAGCGGCCCCGGCAGAATTTTTTCCCTTAGCTGTTCATGGTCGCCCCGGTGGTGCAAAAAGGTGTCCGGCACCGCCCCCCCGCGCTCTGTCGCCGCCATCAAAAACCCTTCCTTCGGCTTGGTGGCCCGGAGCGCCGCCGCCGAGGCCTGCAGCGCGGTCCGCTTATTGTTCGAGGGGACGTCAAACAGCAGCAGGAGGCCCTCGTCGGTCCCAACATTGGCCTCGATGTACTTTTGCAAAAGCGCCACCTGCGCCGGGTTGCGCTGGCCCGCTTCCGTCTCCCGCGCCGCCCGCACCGCCTCCTGATCCCCGGCGGGCACTTTGGCTAGGCGCTCTACAAAAATCTCGCTCAGCCGCCGACTCGCGAACGCCACCCGCTCGGCGTCTAACTTTTGAGCTTCCGCTTCAATTGCCGCGGCCTGCTGCCGCTCCTCGGGCGTGTACAGCGAATACAGCCGCTCGCCTGGAGGGCGCCAGTTTTTCCAGTCGTACACCGGCTCAAAAACCGCCCGCAGCCGAAAATAATCCTGCTGCGAAATCGGTTCATAGCGGTGGTCGTGGCACTGCGCGCAGCCCACCGTCAGCCCCATCAAGGCCGTCGACACCGTTTTAATCGTCTCCGCCAACACCTGGTTGCGCGCCAAGCCCGCGTCCGCCACCTCCCCTCCAGTCGCGTCCGGCCCCATCCGCAGAAAGCCCGTCGCCGCCAGTTTCGCCGCCGCCCCCGCCTGCTGGATCACCCCCGCCACCTCGGGATGAGTCGTCCCGAGCATCTCGTCACCAGCCAGTTGCTCCTGGATAAACCGATCCCACGGCATGTCTTCCTGGTGGGCCCGCACCACGTAATCCCGATAATGCCAAGCGTGCGGCCGCAAAGAATCTTCCTCATAGCCGTTAGAATCAGCGTAGCCAGCGCTGTCGAGCCAATGGCGGCCCCAGCGCTCCCCGTAGTGCGGGGATGCCAATAGGGCCTCTACTAACTTCATATAGGCAGCGGAGTCCCCTGCCTGCGCATAGCCTGCCGCAGCGGCCTGGACCGCTCCACCCAGGCAGTCCGCCGCCAGCGGCAATCCCGTCAAATCAAAGCTGAGGCGACGCCCCAAAATCGCTTCCTCCGCCTCCGGCAGAAAATCGAGCCCCGCGGCCCGCAGGGGCCCGGCGATAAAGGCATCAATGGGATTAGCCTCCCCCTCCGGCACGGGGGGCTTGGCGATAGGCCGGAAGCTCCAAAATTGGCGCTCTTCGTCGGTGATGTAGACCGCGGGGATGCTCTCCGGCTCCTCTCGAAAAACCGGCGCCCCCTGCACAATCCATTGTTCCAAAAGCGCCACCTGCGCCCCGCTCAATTTCTTCTCCCCCTTGGGCATTTCTCCGCGGCGCACTAACTGCAGAATGGGGCTCCCCGCCGGGTTGCCCGGCTGCAACACTGGGCCCTCGTCCCCCGGCTGCAGCATCAAGCGCCGCAGCCGCAAATCCACCCCGCCCTCTTTCTTGCCGCCCTCGCCGTGGCAGTGAAAACAATGCGCCTTTAAAATCGGGCGGATGTCTTTCTCAAACACCGGACCCGCCCAGCTCCGCAAGCCAAACATCAATAGCCACCCGGCCGCCGACAGACAATTTCTGGACATCAGGCCTCCCAAACGCTCCCAGCCCTGGCAATCTTGCAAAAGCCCGCCCCCAGCCCATCCCCTCAGTCCTCCTCGGTCTCCGCTTTTGGCCCCTTTTTCCCCCCGCGCGGCGCCGCCGCTCCCGCCCGGCGCAGCAGCTCCAGTTGCGGCCCGATCTGCGATGCCTCCCCCGCAGGCCTCCCCACCGGCCCGCTCTCTCCTAGCAAAACCATTTTTCGGTACAGGTGTTCCGCGACCCGCCCCTCGCTAACCACCACCAGCCCCTCAGGGCCGCCATGCTCAATCAGCGCCCCTATGTCCAATCCCCCGCCAGGCCGCGAAAAAAGCGGCGCCTCCGGCACCCAGCGCTGGCCCCCATCCACCGTCCCCCACCACCCGACTTCTTGCTGGCCACCTTTAGTTCTCATCAAAAGGGCACGCACCCGCGTCGACGACTCCACCTGCAAGTCCCCATCCTGACCACTTGCTTGGCCATCGGAAATCACCGCCACCGGATCCGTCCAAGCTCGGCCGGTCCAACGCAGATAGCGCGCCTGCCCAGACTGGTAGCGAAACAACACGTGGGGATGCCCCTCCGGATCCACCCGGCAGGTCCCGTGGTTGCAGCGCGCTTCCCCAGAATCAAAGATACGGGTTTTCTGGTCGGCCACCTCCTTAGTGAGGGGCACCGCACAGGGTTCCCCGAGGGCATTCTCCCAGGTGTCGTCGGCGCCATTGAGCTTCATGTAATACACGTTGAGCCGCGCCTTACTGTGCCCCGGGTACGAGCAGGGGTGGTAGCAGTAGGCCGCGGTGATGGTATTTCCCAGGCCCTTGCCGAACCACGCATACCAGGCGTCGTGCACTGGCCCCGCGCCCTGCAATTGGTGTTTGAGCACCGAAACCGGCGCCGCGAAGCTTCGCCCCTGATCTCCTGACTTCTGGTACACCCAATCGCTCTGGTGCGTCCCATGTCGATAAAATAAATAAATCTGCCCGTCCTCCATCTGTATAAACTGCGGATAGGTGCCAAACGGCGCAATGTTATCCAAAATCTGCCACGCAGTGATATCCTCGGGCTGCCGCGAAACCAAATGGATCAACTTCCCGCCCCGCCCGGGGCCCGCGGGCGTCCCCAGGGCATTGCTTCCCAGCAGCGCATTGCCCCCGTGCCCCCCGAAAACCACGTGCAAGTACCCCGCGTTATCCACCATCATGGCGGGCTTCCCGTGGTTGTCCAACTCCGCATTGTCGATCGGATCCGGGGACTTCCCCAGCGGACTAACTCCGGCCAAAATCGGCCCGGTCCACTTTTTGCTGCGGTGGTTATAAGCGCACACATAGGCGTCTTCGTGCGGCCCTTGGTAGGCCACATAGGTGGTGCCCCGGTAGTGCTCTCCGCTGGGATGCTGCAGAGTGGATAGGGGCTTGCCGAATCCGTTGTCGGCAAAGTAATCCACCTCCCCCGCCCCCAGCGCCATCCCCAGCGCCATCCCCAGCGCCATCCCCCACATCGACGATCCCCAAGCTAGCCAAGCGCCCCATGTGGTGTATTTCATTTTTAGTAATCCGCTAGAATTTTAAAGCGCTCCGGCGGCAAGGCCGATCCCCTGCGCCGTCGGCGCGCCGCTTGCTTTATTCTCTACGCGCCGCCCCGCCCACCTGCCAAGGGAGGAATGCGCGGCGGCCCTCCCTAGCCTGCGCCTGCCAGCTTAGCCCAGCAGGCCGGACCCAAGAGGGCCGCTCCTGCCGCCGCGGCGGCCACGCTTGCCGCGAGCACTCCGCCCGCGGCCATGTCCTTGACCACCCGCAAGGCCTCCTCCTGCTCCAGGCTGATCCGGTCCGCCAGGCGCTCCACCGCGGTATTGAGGGCCTCGGCCGCGATCACCCCCCCAGCCGCCAGCGCCAGCATAGCCCACTCCGCGCGCCCCAACTCCGCCCACATTCCCAGCGCGCCCACCAACGGCACCGCCACCGCGTGCACCCGGCCGCTCGGCTCCTCCCACAGCACTTGGCCCAGACCTCGCCCGGCACAGGCAAAGCGCCGCCACCATCCCCCTTTCACCGCCCCTCCCTTCCTCGATCGGCCCATTCCCCACAATAATCCAACCCCGCCGCACGCATCACTTCCTCCGCCACTTCGGGGACCGTCCCCGCAATCGACACTGCCACGGCCTCCTCCGCGCCGGGAACCTCCAGGGCCGCAAACTGCGAATCCAGCAAGCCCGCTGGCATGTAGTGGCCTCGCCGTTCCGCCAGGCGCGCCCCGATCAATTCCCGACTCCCCGCCAAATACACCACCCGCACCCCGGCCGCGCCCCCCGCCAGGGCCTCCCGATACTTCCGGCGCAGCGCCGAACACGCCAACACCGTCCGCCCGCCCACCGGCGTCGCCTCGACCACTTTCTCCCGCAGTCGCTCCAGCCACGGGGCCCGCTCCACGTCGCTCAAGGGGGTGCCCCCCGCCATGCGCGCCACCGCCGCCGCGGTGTGCCAATCATCCCCGTCTTGAAATGCCGCCCCCCACCGCTCCGCCACCGCCCGGCCCACTTCAGTCTTCCCACACCCACTCACCCCCATCAACACTAGCACCTTTATCTGAAAAACATCGGTTCTGGCGGTTGTTGCAGGCGGCGGCGGCACGTTCATAGTAAACTATTCCCCACCTGTCCACCCCAGCCGCCATGTCTGCAAGAACTTCCCCGGTCGAAGCCTTTGAAAAAATCCCCACCCGCCTCTACGGAGACGCCCCCGAGGCCGCCGCCGCCTTGGCCCAGGAAGTCCGCGACCTCATCCTGGAGCGCCGCGCCAGCGGCCGCGCCGCCGTCCTCGGTCTCGCCACCGGCTCTACCCCCGTCCCATTTTACCGCGAACTCATCCGCCTCCACCGCGAAGAGGGCCTCAGCTTCGCCGACGTCATCACCTTCAACCTCGACGAATACTACGGCCTCAACCGCCAGCACCGCGAAAGCTACTTCCGCTTCATGCAGGAACAACTCTTCGCCCACATCGACCTCAAACCCGAAAATATTCACCTCCCCGACGGCACCGTGCCTCTCGACGAGGTCTTCGCCCACTGCGCCGCCTACGAAGACGCCATCCGCGACGCCGGGGGCATCGACCTCCAAATCCTCGGCATCGGCCGCACCGGCCACATTGGCTTCAATGAGCCAGGCAGCTCCCGCACCTCCCTCACCCGCCTCATCCCCCTCGACCGCGTCACCCGCCTCGATGCCGCGGCCGACTTCCTCGGCGAAGAAAACGTCCCCCGCTTCGCCATCACCATGGGCGTCGGCACCATCCTCCAAGCCCGCCGCCTCGCCATGATGGCTTGGGGCAGCAACAAAGCCGAAATCGCCGCCCGTGCCATCGAGGGCCCAGAAACCGAAGCCGTCTCCGCCAGCTTCCTCCAAAGCCACCCCGACGCCCGCTGCCTCCTCGACCGCGCCGCCTCGGCCGCCCTCACCCGCATTCGCCTCCCTTGGCTCGTCGGCCGCGCCTCCTGGACCCCCGCAGAAACCCGCCGCGCCGTCCTCTGGCTCGCCCTCACCGAACAAAAACCCGTCCTCAAACTCCGCGACGGCGAATACAACGAACACGGCATGGCCGAACTTCTCACCCGATACGGCAAAGCCTATCACCTCAATATCGAGGTCTTTAACCGCCAACAGCAAACCATCACCGGCTGGCCCGGCGGCAAGCCCCACGCCGACGACACCTCCCGCCCCGAGCGCGCCGCCCCCTTCCCCAAAACCGTCCTCGTCCTAGCCCCTGAACCCCAAGACGACGTCCTCGGCATGGGCGGCGCCATGGAGCGCCTCATCAGCCAAGGGCACGACGTCCACGTCTGCTACCTCACCGGCGGCGACCTCCGCATCACCGACGCCGAAGCCGTCCGCTTCGCCCGCGTCCTCCTCGAAACCGCCGAACAAGACCCCCTCCGCTGGAAAGAACAAATCGATTACGCCAGCGGCATTCTCGACGAAATCGAAGCCAAAGGCCCCTTCGGCGACCCCCCAGCGCGCCTCCGCCGCCTCAAAGCCCTCATCCGCCGCGGCGAAGCCCGCGACGCCGCCATCAGCCTCGGCGTCAAACCCGCCCAAATCCGCTTCCTCGACCTCCCCTTCTACTCCGAAGGCCGCTACCGCCAATTCCACCTCGGCCCCGCCGACGTCTCCCTCGTCGGATCCGTCCTGGCCACCCTGCGACCCCACCAAATCTATCTAACAGGAGACCTAGCCGACCCCAGCAGCGTCCAGGGCATGGCCTTCAAGGCCTTCAAAGAAGCCTGGCAAGCCCGCATCGCCCAACCCTGGATCGAGCACTGCCGCGTCTGGCTCTACCGCGGCCACCAGTCCGAATACACCCCCCACGAAATCGAAATGGCCGTGCCCCTCAGCCCCGACCAACTCGCTCAAAAACTCCAGGCCGTCCAGAAATTCCAGTCCCATACCCTTCCCGACCTCCTCGACGGCGAGCGCAACCGCGAGACCGCTCGCACCTACGACGCCCTCGGCACCGCCGAATACGAAGCCATCGAAGCCTTTCGCCGCTGGAACCTCTGACCCCGCCCTCGGGCAAATGGTCCCGCCCGCAGTCCGCCGCATCCCCGCAGCGCGGCACCGCGTTTCTTTCGGTAGGCCCTTCCTTTTCCCTGATGAATCTCCCCTCAGCCATCCCCGTGATGTTGCTTCCCCAATGCAACGTCTTCCCTCACGGCCTGCTGCCGCTCTATATCTTCGAACCGCGCTACCGGGCCATGCTCCAGCATGCCCTCCACACCGACCGCCTGCTCTGCATCGGCAGCCTCCAACCCACTGAAGACGACGACTCTGAAGCCGATGACCACATCGGTCCCTTCAGCACCGCCGCCGTCATTCGCGCCTGCGTCGCCCAACCCGACGGCACCTCCCACCTCGTCCTCCAAGGCCTCCAGCGCATCCGCCTCCTCTCCTGGACCCAGTACGAACCGTTCCGCATCGCCCGCATCGAACCCATCGAAACCTGCTGCCGACACCCCTCCTCCGCCGCCCGCAAAGGCCAACACCTCCTCCAGCGCGTCATCGGCCTCATCCAACAAAACACCGACTCCGGACGCCAACTCGCCGCCCAGCTCCAAAAACTCTCCGACCCAGACCACCTCGTCGACTTCGTCGCCGCTAACCTCATCCGCGACCCCCAGGCCCGCCACCCGCTCCTCGGCCTCGCCGAAGTCGAAGAACGCCTCGACTTCCTCCTCGACCTCGTCCCCCTCCAGGGAGAAAAGCCCGCGCCATCCTAGACCTCTAGGCTCTACCGCTCCGGCCCGGCGGTGGGCACCTCAACTCTCCGGAGTCTCCTCTTCTCCGCGGCCCTCCATCTGTTCTAGCAGCGCACTGGAGTCCTCGACCTGTTCCCACACATCCTGCGTTAAGAAAAGAGGCGCCCCCGCCTGCACGGCTAAAGCAATGCTGTCGCTCGGGCGCGCGTCGATCTCCACGATCTTGCGCTGATGAATCTCGTTCTCTGCCACCACAATCAGGCGCGCGTAATACACCCCGTCCGCAAAATGGTTGATGATCACCCGGTCCACCTTGGCCCCCAAGCCCACCAAGAGACTCCCGATTAATTCGTGAGTCTGCGGGCGCTCCCGCTTCTCCTGCCGCAGCGCCATGCTGATCGCCAAGCCCACCCCGTGGTCGATGTAGATCACAAAAACCTTCTGGGAATTGCCCATGAAAACCGCACAGCCCCCGCTCGTCGGGAAGACGCCTTTCACTCGAATCTCGACCAGGGGAAGTTTGTTGGTTGCCATAACGCTCCTGCAACATAGCAAAGCGGGGCCATTTCAGCAACGGAGAATCCCCCCCGCTCCGCCCAGCCTTAGCCCGCCCCGGGCTCGACCCCAGCCACTCCGCCGGACCGCCCCGACTTAAGCGCCATTCCCTCCAAAACCTTCACCGCCACCCCCAAGAGCACCACTAAGCTCACGATCCCATAGGCCAGGAATAATTTCTGGTCCAGACCCTGGGTAAACCCGTAGCTGTGCAGCCCCACATTCAGCAGGTTCACGTGCCACCAGGAAAAGAGGCAAAAATTCGCCCCAAACGCGGTGCAAACGTGCAGCCCAATCTCCCGAATCCACCCCGCCAAACGCATGTGCAGCACCGCCAGGCACCACAGCACAATCACCAGGGCCCCGTTCTCCTTCGGATCCCACCCCCAAAAACGCCCCCAGGAATCGTTCCCCCAAATCCCCCCCAGTACCGTCCCCACCAGGCTGAACACCAACCCAAAACACAAAATTCCATAAGCGCTCTGAGTCAACATCCGGAACAAGGCCGCGTTCTGCCGCGTGATGTCAAAAAGCCGACAAAAGATATAAATCATCGAGAAAATCGCCGCCAACAATACCGTAGCATAGCCGATATTGATTGAGGTCACGTGCGTCCACAGCCAATAGTTGCTCCGCAATACCGCCACCAAACTCGGCATGGTGTCTGCCGCATCCCCCGCCTCGTACCGCCCCGCCAAAAACATCCCCGCGGCCCCACAACAAACCGCCACAATCAACGGAATGCGATTCTTGAATAGCATCTCCATCCCCAGCGCAAACACCCCCGCCATCAAGGTAATAAAAGGGATCGTCTCATAAATATTGGTGATCGGACCCCACCCCGTGATCAGGACCCGCCAGCCAATCCCCACAAAAATCGCCCCGTAGCCCGCGACCGCCCCCCACAGGCTGAGCCGACCCAGGCCCCGACCCCAGCGGCTCGACGGCGCTAACCAGGAAACCGCCATCAGCAAGAAGAGCAAAGTAAATCCCCACTTCGCCCAACTGAAAAGCCCCGCCTTTAAATACCCGCGATCCATCGCTACTTTCTTGTAGGAATTGGAAGCCTGCGCCGCCGCCACTAACCCTTGCCCCAGCGCCGCCACCCCAGCCTGCAATTCCCCATTTTTGCCCCGGTCCGCCGCCAAAACCGCCAGCTTTTCCAAGGTCTGCAATTGCCCGATGGCTGCGGCCCCGTGCGGCCCGCCCGTCAAATAGTCCCGGATCAACCCTCCGGCCGGCACCCAGGCATCTGGCGTGGCCGACGTCGGCGGCGCATACCAGCTAATCCGGCTCGTGTCCCGCAGCACTAGGTCGATCTTCTGCAGCAACTCCGGCATCGGCGAGCGGTCCCCACTCCGCGCCGCCGCCATGAAACGCGCAAACGTCTCCGAACCCTTCAAGCCCACCAAGGCCTCGCTGAACGGCACCGTGGTCCCCGCTTTGCTCTTCAGCGGCTCGTCCGGAAAGTCGGCCGGAATCGCCACACCCTGCCGCGCAAAGTCCAAAAAGTGCATCAATTCTTCATAGCGAATCACGTTGCTCGCCAAGTTGTTGATCTGCAAATCCAGCCGACTCTGCTTCTCCGGCGGCACTTCCGCCAGGCGAGTCCGCGCCGCAATCAACTGCTCTCGCGCCGGCGCCAATTCCTCATAGGCGTATTTGTCCCGCTTCTTGTCGTGCGGATTCAACCCCACCTGCAGCAGCGCATCGCTGTCCTCCACGTTGAAAACCGGATAGCGATTCGCCACCTCCGGGTAAAATAACACATCCAAAAACCACCCCACCGGCGGCAGCGAGCGCGACCCGCCCCCCTCCAGGCTCAGCCGCACCGAGGGAATCGCCCGGTTTCGCAACAATTCATAGTAGGCAAAAGTGTGCAGCGATTTGGTCCGCCCGTCGTCCGTCTTGGGCACTCGCTCCATGATGTCGATCACCTCCTTGGTCCACTCCGGCGCCAATTGCTCCGCCGCAAAGCGCCGCGCCGGCTCCGCCACCCGGGCCTTGCTCGAAAAATACAGGGCGCTCGCAGCGACCGCCAAAGCCATCAAAATGGCCGGAATAACAGGGGCTTTTTTCATAGGCTATACCGCAGAGGGGGAGACCGCCGCGCGCCGCAGAAAGCGCACCAGCTTTGTTAGAAATGTAATCATCAGCCCCGCCGTGGCCGCCAATAAACTGTAGAGCGGCCACTGGTCAGATGGGTTCTTCACCACCGTCAGCACGCTGTAGCGCTCCTGCCCCGGCGGCGACTGATCGTCAAAACTGGTTTGATAGGCGACATACCCGCTGTCCCGCAGCGGGTTGTTCATCCAAATGCGGAACTTGGTCTCGCTCCCGTCCGGGCTGATCCGCGTGACCTGGCTCTCGTACTCCTTGGCCTTGCGCGTCCCCGGATAGTACTCCGCCTTGAAGTCGTCCAGGCGGATCGAAAAGGGCACTTCCCAGGTCTCCCGCGTCAGCGAGACCGCAAACTGCCTCCCCCCCACCGCAAACGAAAACGGCGCATCCCCCCGCGTCACGATCTCCCCCTGCCGAATCACCTGCGCCAACACCGTCTGGGCCACCACTTGCCCCCCCAAATCCACCACGTCCAAAAAGACTCCCGCCATGTTGGCTTCGTGCTGCGGACTTACCGGAAGCGGCCGCAGCGTGTAGCCGTCCACGCTCCGCGCCCCCGGCACCACGCTCGGGTCCCCCGTGGTCGTGATCGTGGCGTTGCGCTGGTACCCCGAAACCTTCAACTCAAACGGCCAG
This sequence comes from Verrucomicrobiales bacterium, assembly GCA_947460575.1. Classification (GTDB taxonomy): domain Bacteria; phylum Verrucomicrobiota; class Verrucomicrobiia; order Verrucomicrobiales; family V1-33; genus CAIZWU01. The sequence continues at coordinate 25,354 of CANHIJ010000011.1, forward strand.
CCTCCCCGATGGAAAACCGTGGTCTCCCCTGGCGATTTTGTCCGAAACGCGGTCTCCCGGATGATCTGGATCGACCGGTCCGCTCCCCCCGGCTCCTGCACCTCCAGCACCCAGTCCTGGAAAGCCTGCACCCGGTTACTGCTCTCCCCTTCAAAAATCCGCATGTGCCCTTCCTGCTTGTACCACAGCGACATCGCTCCCGCGGCGATTAATCCTAACATTGATAGGTGCGCGATCACATTGCCGATCGTCCGCCAGTTCTTTCGAATCCGCAGCACCCCTCCCGCCAGCAAATTCACAAACATTACGGCCAACACCGACGCCATCCCCGGCAAAGGGATAAACCCGAAAAGCCAGCCCTCCCGCGGCACCATCCAACTCACAAAATAAATGCGCAAGCTCTCGTACAATCCCAGCGTCTTTTGGCTAAAAGTGCCCACCAAAGTCAGCAGGATCATCAGCAAAAATAACACGACCGCGATGTGATACGACCCCAGCACGGCTAAGAGGCGGTCGGCCATCCCGCCGCGGCGGCGCGGCGTCTCGGGCGGAGAAAGGGTGGGAGTTTCAGCAGGCATGAGAAAAATAAATGTGCCGGTCTAGATCAGAATTAGCGAGCTAGCGCCCGCCGCAGGGTTGCAAAAATCACGGCGCCGCCGCTGGGGTGCCCGCCACGCCGAGCGACTGACAAAAGGCCTCAAAGGCCCCCTCCTGCTCCGCCACCAAGGCCGCGGGGCCCGTCAGCTTCAGCGTAAACAAAAATCCCGGAGCCTCAAAGATGGCCCCCAACATCCGGTAGCCTTCCTTCGGCGCGGTCGGCGCCATCGCCGGACCGCCCCCCGCAGCAAAGGTTCCGCGGATGTCCAGAAACGGCACCGGCCGCCCAAATATGGTCTTCTTCGGCAGCGCCGCCAAATCCGCTTCCGCCAGCGGTTCCTGCCCCATCTGCTTGCGCCAGCGATTGAAATTTTCCAAAACCCCACCGCCCCCCGCTGTCGGCAGCAAGGTCAAATACGCCTCCCCTTCCCGCTTTGGCCCAAAATCAAAATTCAAATGCCGAAACTCCGTCGCCGGAAGAAAATTCCACCCCGCCGGGGTCGTCCACCGCAGCATCCCCTGGGCGTCGTTTGCCGCGTAGCGCTGCCCCGTGCTCAACCCCAGCTTGGCAGGCGGCTCATTCTTAAACGGGGCCCGCGACTCCACGACCTCCACCCGCCCCGCCCTCCCGCAGGCCGACAAAAGCAGGGCAACCCCCAAGAGGGCCGCGGCGGAAGAAGTTTTACAAGAAAAAGCAGGCATGTAGGGCGGAAAGGGAAGCTGTTCTACGGCAAGGTCTTAAAATGTCTTACGTCTCTCAAAGCAATGACGGAATTGTCATTCGTCCACTCGCGCCCGCCCCCGCGCCATTCTCCCCCATCTCACAGCGCAATCGAACCATCGTCGCGCTCCAGCTTTCCCAGCTTCTTCTTGAGCGACTCCAACTCCACCGTCATCTGGTGCAGCGTCCGGTAAAACTCCGCCTCCGTCTCGGCATCCCCCAGCCCGGAAACGGCAGGATGAATGCGCATTAATTGCTGGACGATACCTTTGCAGGCTTCGCGGATCTGAGAAATAGCGGCGGGGCGTTCCATAGTTTTTAAATTATCGCATTCAAAATTGGCGCGCCCTCCCCCAGCGCACCCGCGGTCGGCTCCAGCGCCGCCAGCTCGGTGTGGAACTGCATGCTGTAGAGCTTGCGGTATAGCGCCGAACTCTGCAGCAACTCATCGTGGCGCCCCACATCCACAATCCGACCCTCCTCCATGACCACGATCTTGTCCGCCTTCAAGATGGTAGACAGCCGGTGGGCGATGGCGATCACCGTCTTCCCGGTGCTGAGATCTTCCAAAGCCTCTTGGATCTTGCGCTCGCTCTCCGTGTCCAGCGCCGAGGTGGCCTCATCTAGCAACAAAATCGGCGCCTCCCGCAGCATCGCCCGCGCAATCGAGAGCCGCTGCTGCTGCCCACCGCTCAATAGGCAGCCCTTGTCCCCCACCACCGTGTCGTAACCCTGCGGCTGGGCCAGGATGAAGTCGTGCGCATAGGCCCGCCGCGCCGCCTCCTCGATCTCCTGCCGCGTCGCCCCCAGCCGCCCATAGCGGATATTCTCATAGATGGTGTCGTGGAAGAGAAATACCTCCTGGTTGACGATTCCCATCTGCTCCCGCAGCCACGCCTGCGGCAACTCCCGGATGTCCCGCCCGTCCACCAAGACCGCCCCCTCCTGCACATCGTAAAACCGCAGCAGCAGCGAAAACAAGGTGCTCTTGCCCGCCCCGCTCGGCCCCACCAAGGCACAGGTCTCCCCAGGCTCAATCGTCAACTGGATCCCAGAAATCGCCGTCAAATCCTTCCGGTAGCCAAACCCCGCCCCCCGGAATTCCACCCGCCCGCTCGCCCGCCCCGGCGGCACCACCGCCCCAGGTGCATCCGCCACTTCCGATGGCCGCTCCATCAATTCAAATACCTTGCTCGTCGACGCCAAGCTCTTTTGCAATATGAGCGGTATCCGACTCAGCGCCTTCGCCGGCGGATACAACATCACCAATCCCCCATTCAGCGCGATAAAACTCGAGGCCGGCAATCCCAGGGAATACACGTACACCAGCGCCGCCGCGACCCCCAGCGAGGCCACCACCTCGGTCAGCGGCCCCACCCCTTCCAGGGCCCGATTCCAGCGCATCATGCTCCGCAACATCTTCTGGTTGGAGGCGTTGAAGCGGCCCACCTCGTGCTCCTCCCGCCCATACGCCTTGACCACCCGGATCCCGCTAAACGCCTCCTGCATGATCACCCCCATGGCCCCAGCCTCGGCCTCCTCATCCGCTCCCGCCCGCCGCACCTTTTTGCTTACCAACACCACCGGAATGATACACAGCGGAAACAGCAACATCGCCATCAAAGTGAATTTCCAGTCCAAATAAAACAAGACCCCAATCGCACTCACGATCGAAAGCGGTTGTTTGACCAAATCGCTGATCACCCCCGTAAACCCCTGCTGCGCCACCCGCGTCTGATTCATCACCGTCTGCAACAAGTCCCCCCCCTTCTGCTTGTTAAAAAATTCCTGCGATTGCCCCAAAATCTTGGCGAAAAGATCCCCCCGGATCCGGTCCAGCAATTTCAAACTCACCCACACCAAACAGTACGAATTGAAATACCCAAAAATCGCCCGCAACAACATGATCGCCGGTATGCTCGCGCACACCAATATGATCTTCCCGAGCGGCCGCACCTCCGGCGCCAGCGCCCCCAGCCCCAAGACGTCGCTAAATCCACCCGCCGCCGCCGCCTCTTTCAGCGCCCCATAGGCCCGTACCTTCGCCGCCCGCTCCGTCTCGCACTGCGCACTCAAATAGTGCGCCCACGTCGTGCGGTGCTTCCGCTCCCCCGCCGGCAAGGCCAATACCCCCCGCAGCGCCTCCCGCGCCGCCCCCAGCTCCCGCGGCTCCGCCACCAGGTGCCGCTCCGCCTCCAGCGTCAGCCGAAACTCCGCCGGAAGCGACGGCGGCAAGGCCAGTTTCTTAAGCCCATCCCCCGCTGACACCTCCAGGCTCCGCTCTTGCAATCCCTTCCGAAAAACCACGTAGGCCGATAGGGCCTCCGCCTGCTCCGCCCCAGTGAGCGCCCCCGCCGCCAGCGCCGCCCGCAACTCCGGCAACTCCCGCTCCTCCCGCCAAACCTCCGCCGCCGTCGTCCCATGCCGCCCAGGCACCTCCGCTGGCGGCAATACCTTGTCCGAAACCCCGTGCACCGTGTACACCAAAAGCCCATTCAACCCCCCGTACACCGCCCCAGACACGATCCCCAGGATGAACCGGGTCCGATAGGGCCGCATGTAGGCCAAAAGCTTGCCGTACGGCCCTCGCGCCGCCGCGGCGAATTCAGCGGGCGACATTTTCGCGACCTCTTTGCGGGAATATTTCTTCATGGGATCTACCAAACCTCCCGCGGCGCGCGCCGCCCACGTCAAGGTCTCAGAACTCCACCCCTGACCCCATCTGCGCCGCCCCGCAATGGCACTTCTGCCCCCTGCCAATCCCCCGGACGGCAGCCGCCTCTTATTTTATTAATGAGAATGGCACGATACGTGCTTGCAATTCGCTTTGTTCTCTTTAGGCTTTGTCCATGAGCATCGGAACCCACCTCGGGCAAAACCTCAGCCAACAACAGCGGCTCTCCCCCCAGCTCCAGCAAAGCCTCAACATCCTCCAAGCCCCCGTCTTCGAGCTGCGCCAAATGGTCGAACTCGAGTTGCAGCAGAATCCCGTCCTCGAAATGGAGTCGCCGGAAATCTCTCTGGAAGATTCCTCCTCGGAAAGCGACCTCAACGACGACGGCTTCGACGAAGAATTCAGCCGCCTCTCCGCCATGGATGAAGAGTGGCGCGACTACCTCCAGCAAAGCGCTAGCCGCAGCCCCCGCACTAGCGAGGACGACGAAAAAAGGCAGTTCCTCTTCGATTCCCTCACCTCTCCCACCACCCTCCAGGACCACCTCATCCAACAACTCAGCCTGGCCGACTGCTCCCGCGAAGTGCGCCTCCTAGCCGAAATGCTGATCGGCAGCCTCGACGACCGCGGCTTCCTCCAGGCCTCCCTGGGCGATATCAGCCTCCAGCAGCGCCTCCCCCTCCCCGACCTCCAGGCCGCCGCCGCGGTCATCCAGTCCTTCGACCCCCCAGGGGTTGGCGCAGAAGACCTCCGCCAATCCCTCCTCCTCCAACTCGCCCGCCAAGGCCGCGAACACAGCCTCGAAAGCCGCATCGTCGCCGGATACCTCGACGACCTGGCCCGGCGACGCTTCCCCCAAGTGGCCCGCAAACTCTCCGTCCCCCTCAGCGAAATCGCCCGCGCCGCCGAACACATCGCCGCCCTCAACCCCCGCCCCGCCTCCGCCTTCTCCCACGCCGCGCCGCACTACATCTCCCCAGACGTCCACGTCGAGCGCAGCAACGGATCCTACCATATTACCCTCAACGACGAGCAACTCCCCCGCCTCCGCATCAGCAACCTCTACAAGGACCTCATGTCCAACGCCGCCAGCCGCGAGGAAGTCCGCGGCTACATCCGCGACAAAATCCGCAGCGGAAAATTCCTCATCCGCTCCATCCAACAGCGCCAACAAACCATCCAACGCATCGCCGAAGAAATCGTCGCCCGACAACAGGACTTCTTCGACCAAGGACCCGCCCACCTCAAACCCATGAACATGTCCCAGGTGGCCGATGTCGTCGGCGTCCACGAAACCACCGTCAGCCGCGCCATCTCCGGAAAATACATCGCCACCCCGCACGGCGTCTACGAACTGCGCTACTTCTTCACCTCCGGCGTCGACACCGAAAGCGGCGTCCAAGTTTCCAACACCAGCGTCAAAACCTCCCTAGCGGAAATCGTGAAAAGCGAGGATCCCTCGCACCCCTGGAGCGACGAGGACCTCGTCCACCAACTCGCCCTCCAGGGAATCAAACTGGCCCGCCGCACCGTCGCCAAATACCGCGAGGAACTCAATATCCTCCCGAGCCATCTGCGCCGCCAATTCTAAACCGCCCGCCTCCCCGCGCCATCCCCGCGCCTTCCGCGGCCGTGCCCGTGGCGCTCCCCACCGCTCCCCCCGCCGCCTCCGCCATGGTGTGATAAGTGTCGACACCCGCGTCGTATACCATGTCCATGTCCCCGCTTCCTTACCCCCGCCGCGCCGCCGCGCCCCGCCGGGCGGCCTTCACCCTGATCGAGATCGTCCTCGTCATCACTATCATCGCCATCCTCGGCGCCGCCGCTATCAACCTCATCAAAGGCAACGTCGACGTCGCCAAAGAAACCCGCGTCGAGTCCGATGTGAAAAACATCCTCACCCAAATAAAGGTTTACGAAGCCCGCAACCTCCAGCCTCCCACCGCCGAGCAAGGCCTCAAGGCCCTCGTGCAGCGCCCCGACGCCGAACCCATTCCCGAGCGCTGGACCCAACTCCTCGAAGAAGTCCCCAAGGACCCCTGGAATAAAGAATTCTGTTACGCCTTCCCGGCCAAACGCAGCAAAGCCGATTACGACGTCTATTCCTTAGGAAAAGACGGCGTCGAAAGCGACGACGACATCGGCAACTGGAAGCTCGCCCAACAAAAATAGGGCTCCTTCCACCATGCCCTCACCTCGTCGCCGCGGGTCTCTCCACGAGTCCCGCGCCCGCGCCTTCACGCTCATCGAGATCATTGTGGCTATGGCGATCATCGCCCTCATCGCCTCCGTGGCCGTCCCCACCCTCAAAGGCCTCCAAGACGACGAAAAATCTCAGGCCCCGCTCGCCGCCCTCGCCGCCCTCGTCCAGGAAGTCCGCCAGCGCGCCCTCCGCGAGCACCGCCCCTACGAAATCATCCTCGAGCGCTCCGGACTCCACGCCATCCCCGGCAACCGCTCCTTCCCCAAGCGCGACGACTTCCTCCGCTACCTCGAAGACCTCCGCACCCCTCCCCCTCCCCCTAATAATATTAGCCCCAGCCTCCCCGAACTCGCCGACTCCCCCCCAGCCCAACCCATCGCCGGCCCCGGGATCTCCCCCGCTATAGCGCCCTCCACCCCTCCCTCCACCCACCATTCTCCCGCCCTGCCCTGGACCTCCTCCATCCCCCTCGCCCCAGAATTCTCTTGTGAGGTGCTCCTCTGGGGCGACCCCGAATGGGACCTCCTCGAAGGCGAACACCTGCGCCGCTGGGTCTTCCAACCCAACGGCATGGCCGATCCCCTGCAACTCCGCCTCGTCGTCGGCGGCACCGCCCTCGAGGCCTCCTTCGACCTCCTCACCGGAGAATTGACCCGCCAGCGCACCCTTCCCCACCCCAAGCTCCCATGACCCGGCCCCAGCACCAGGGCTACGTCCTGCTCGAAATTATCATCGCTCTAACGGTATTCTCCATCGTCGCCACCGGCCTCGCCGGCCTCCTCCACTCCGCCCTCGATTCCTCTAACCTGCTCCGGCGCCAAGCCTCCATCCGCCGCGGCCTCGAAGCCATCCTCCTCGAAGCCCGCCAAAAAACCCAGCGTCAGGAAATGGCCCTCACCTACCGCGACGAAGCCCTCGGCCTCGAGTTCAAATCAGACCTCGAAGAAGTCAAATGGATCAACCGCACCGGCCAACCCATCCGCGGCCTCTACCTCCTCAGCGCCGTCGCCAACGACCTCCGCGGCGCCCATCCCTCCCTCCACCGGGCCGAGGTCTATGTCTACCGCCCCTAATCACCCCCTAACCTCCCAGCGCGGCCTCACCCTCCTCGAAGTCGTCGTCGGCCTCGCCATCCTCGGCCTCATGGCCGGGGCCATCTACGGCATCGTCAGCGGCTCCATCTCCTCCACCGCCGACCTCTCCCTCGTCCAATCCGAAGACCGCCGCGTCGAAACCTTCCTCCACCGCACCCGCCAAGCCCTCGCCCACCTCCCCGCGGGCGCCACCCTCGAACTCAAAATCATCCAAACCGACCCCCTCATCCAGGAATTCATCCTCCGCGGAGTCCCCGAAGCCTTCATCTGGGGGCCCCACCCGCGCTGGGACTCGCCCACCCTCACCCTCAGCCCTCGCCCCTGGGACCAAGCCCTTCCCACCCCGCCCACCCCCCCTTCCCTCCGCAGCAAATCCGCCCCCCCGCTCCTGCAACACTTCGCCCTCAGCCTCAGCGTCCCCGATTTCTTCCGCACCGACCCCCAGGGAACTCCCCTCAACGACAGCCCCCTCCAATCCCGCCAAGGCAACCAGTTCCTCAAACCTGATAGCGACGGCCGCTTCTGGATCCCCCTCCTCCCCGAAGTCGACCGCGTCGAATGGCGCTTCTACGACCCCGCCAAAAAACTCTGGCTCGAAGTCCACCCCCCCGCCCGCCCTCCCCTCGTCGAACTCCTCCTCTTCCTCCCCGGCCGCCTCGCGCCCCTGCGCGCCGTCTTCAGCATCGACTGAACCCTCCATGACTCGCCCCCCCTCCGCAGCCCCCGCCCCGCGCGGCTCCACCCTCCTCCTCGTGCTCGCCGCGATCATGCTCATGTCCCTCAGCGTCATGGGCCTCGTCAACCTCCTCTCCCGCGGCCTCGACGAATCTATCCTAGCGGAAAAAGAATTCCGCGCCCGCCTCCTCCTCGACTCCGCCCGCGCCATCGCCGCCCACCCCGCCATCCAGCGCGGCGACCCCCTCCTCCGCCAACAAGTCTCCTCCGCCACTTCCTACCAAATCAACCAAACCACCGAAGGTTCCCGCCTCGCCATCAATCAACTCGCCGCTAACCCCCAACTCCGCCGCCTCGCCCAGCGCCTCTTCGAAATCTGGGGCCTCGACTCCACCCAAGCTCTCACTCTAACGGAATCAATCGCCGACTGGACCGACCCCGACGACCTCCCCCTCCCCAGCGGAGCCGAGCGCGACCTCTACCTCGCCCTGGAACACCCCGACTATCCCTACAACCGCCCCTTCGAAACCCTCGATGACCTCCCCCTGGTCCGCGGCACCGAGGAAATGGAGCGCCTCCAGCCCGACTGGAGAAATTATTTCACCCTCTACGGCGACGGCGCCATCGACGTCCACACCGCCCCCAGCCCCCTGCTCGAAGCCCTCTTCAATGTCACCCCCTCCGAGGTCAGCCGCCTCATCCGCACCCGCCGCGGACCCGATGGAATTCCCGACAACGAGGATGATCCCCTTTTCAAAACCCTGGCCGAAGTCCGCGCCGTTCTCGACGTACCAGAAAGAAACTATCGCCGCGGCGCGGCCCTCCTCACCCTAGCTCACCCCATTCGCCGCACCGATTGCCTCGTCCGCGCCGGCTCCCTGGAGCGCCGCCTCTTCCTCCTCACCGGCCCCGGACTCACTATCACCCGCGAAGAATAACCTCCCGCCTTCACGCTTGCTCGCTCCATGTTCCACCGCTTCACCCTCCTCCTCCCCTCCTCTTCCGCCGCCCAGTGGGAGGCCTGGTCCTGTCCCAGCGCCACCTCCACTACCTTGCTCGAAACCACCGAGGCCCCCGCCCGCCCCGCCAAGTCCTCCGCCCCCCTAACGATCGCTCTGCCCGCCAAATCCTGCCGCACCCTGGCCCTCCTGCTTCCCTCGCAAGATCCTAAAGTCATCCGCCAGCTGGCCTTCGCCCAATTGGAAAAGCGCGGCCTCGCCGCCGCCACCGCCGACCTAACTCCCTTCCACTGCCACGCCATTCCCGCCCCCCATGGCGCCTCCATCCTCAGCATCGACCTCCTCGCCCCCGAAGCCGCCGCCGCTTTTGCCCCCCTGCAACCCCTCGGCCTTCTCCCCGCCCCGCGCTGCTACCGCCTCCCCGACGGCCCCCTCATCCTAGCCATCGAACACGACCGCCTCGTCCTCTGGGCCGCGCACCGCGGCAGCCTCATCCACAGCCACCTCCTCTCCTCACCCCGCTCCGACCTCCCCCAAGTCGCCAGCGAAATCCACCTCGCCAGCCTCTCCCTCCTCCAACAAAATCTCCTCCCCAGCGTCACCTCCCTCGAACTCTGGGGCGATTTCTCCCCTGCCGCAGCGGACGCCCTCCGCGCCGCCCTCCCCTGGCCCGTCCGCGCCCAACCCCGACCCGACCCCGACCCCGCGCGCTGCGCCGCCCTCCGCAGCGCCCGCCTCCTCCCCTCCCTGGGCCGCTCCGCCCTGCGCCCCCGCCAACGCCTTCTTCTCAAGACCGCCGCCGCCGCCGCCCTCCTCGCCGCCGCCCTCCTCTGGGGCTCTCTCCAATACCGCACGCTCCGCGCCCTCGAAAAACAAAGCGCCCAAATGGAGCAAACCATCAGCGCTTCCTCCGGCGCCAACCTCCAACAAAAAGCCCTCAGCGACCTCGTCCGCGCCTCCCAAGAACGCTGGCTCGCCCTCCGCATGGCCCTCGACCCCCGCCGCTATCCCCTCGTCCAACTCAATAACCTAACGCGCGCCCTCGGCTCCGGCGGACTCGTCCTGGAACGCTTCGAAGCCAAGGGCCCCGACCTCGCCGTCTCCGGCACCGCCGAATCCGCCCTCGAAGCCTACCGCTATTTCACCGCCGTCGGCGCCGACCCCGACCTCCGCCTCTACGACTGGTCCATGGTCCAACCCGTCATCACCCAAACCGGCTCCGCCTCCTTCCAAATGAAAGGAAAAATGCGATGAAACGCGCCCTCACCTCCTCCGAAAAATTTCTCCTCGCACTCTGCGGCATCTCCCTCGCCGCCGTGGCTGGCCTCTTCAGCCTGCGCGACTACCGCGCCCGCTTCCGCTCCGCCACCGCCCGCATCGCCGAACTCGAACCCCGCCTCCTCGCCGCAGAAGCGGCCGCCGCCGACGCCCCCTTCTGGCAAGCCCGCCAGGCCTGGCTCGACCGCTCCCTCCCGCCCGCCCCGAACCCCGGGCAAGCCCACAGCGAATTTCTTCAGAACCTCCAAGAGAGCGCCCGCCAACGCGGCCTCTCCCTCGCCGCTCCCGTCCTCCTCAAACCCGAAGCCACCAAACACGCCCAAGACTTCTCCATCACCCTCCAAGTCAGCGGACCAGACGGCGCCGTCCTCCGCTGGCTCGCCGATCTCCAATCGCCCGAAAAACTCCGCATCATCAAATTCCTCCTCCTCGCCCCCCAGTCCACCCAGCCCCCGCGCCTCAACGGCACCGTCACCATCGCCCAACTCTTCAAGCCATGAGACCCGCCGCCCCCCTCTTCCTCCTCGCCCTCAGCGGCTTCCCCCTAACGGCCCAAGACAACCCCGTCCCCGCCCCCGTCTCCATCGACCAATTCTCCGCCCTCCTCGAGCGCCCCCCCTTCCGCCGCCTCCCCGGCCTCTCCGACTCCCTCGTCCTCTCCGGCGCCGCCTCCCTCCCCACCGGCAAAATGGTCACGGTCTGGAACCGCGCCACCAAGGAATCCTTCATCGTCACCTCCTCCTCCCCTAACGCCCAAGGCTGGAAGCTCACTAGCCTCACCGAAAGCGCCGACCTCAAAAGCGTCGCCGCCGTCATCGCCTCCCCTTCCCAATCCATCACCCTCCGCTTCGACCCCGAGCGCCTCACCCCGCCCAAGCTCGATAACAAATCCCGCCCTGCGGCCCGCTCCGAAAGCCAAGTCGTCGTCGAAGCCCTCCTCCGCGGCCTCGACCCCCTAGCCGCTAAGTCCTTCGAAAACCTAACTCCCACCGCCCAGGAATCCTTCCGCAAATCCTTCGCCGGTTTCCTCAGCACCTACCCTACCTCCAGCGACCCCCAGCGCCTCGAATTCGTCCGCCGCGGCCTCGCCGAAACCCCCGCCGAAACTCCCGCGCCCAACGCCCCCGCCCAAAACCCACCTGCCGCTGCCCCCCTCACCCCTCCTCCTTCCCAGCCCTAAGCCCATGCTTCCCTCCCTCTCCCCTTCCTGGTCCCTCGGCCTTTTCCTCCTCTGCGCCCTCCCCTCCCTCCCCGCCCAATCCCCTTCACCAGCCCCACCTCCCCCCGCCGATTCCATCCAGCTCCAATTCCCCAACAACGGCATCAACGACATCCTCGGCCTCTACGAACTCCTCACCGGCAAGCCCGTCATCAAGGAGTCTAGCATCTTCGAAGGTAAACCTATCAGCCTCGTCACCGCCCAACCCGTCACCACCGCCGCCGCCATCGAACTCATCGAGTCCAGCCTCCAACTCAACGGCTACGTCCTCACCGAAGCCCAAGACGGCCGCAGCCTCCGCGTCGCCCTCGCCACCGCCACCCAGGCCGATCTCACCCACGGTCTCAAGGTCCACCAATCCCTCGACTCCCTCCCCACCGGCCACACCATGGCCTCCTTTTTCCTCAAACTCGAACACATCGACCCCACCGAAACCGCCACCACCCTCTGGAGCCACGTCGGCCTCAACCTCTTCGGAAGACTCACCCCCGTCGCCAGCCCCCCCGGCATCCTCATCACCGAAAACGCCGACAACATCCGCCAACTCCTCAAGGTCGCCGCCATTCTCGACGTCCCCCAAGGCCAAACCCGCCTCCGCACCCAGTTCTATACCCTCAAATACGCCGACGCCACCATCATCGCCCAAATCCTCAGCAGCACCTTCACCACCCGCAAGGTCCTCCCCGCCCTCACCGGCGATACCGTCGGCGACCGCGAAAGCCGCCTTCCGATCCGCTCCATCACTAACATCCCAGCCCAAGTAGTCTCCGACGACCGCCTCAACCGCATCATGCTCGTCGCCCAAGACGCCGACCACACTTACGCCCGCACCCTCATCGCCGAATTCGACCAACCCATCAAGGACGTCGCCCCCCTCGAGCGCCGCCTCAAATACGTCTTCGTCGACCAAATCCTCCCCGTCCTCGTCGATATCCTCCAAGACACCGGCACCGGCAGTTCCACCATGGCCGGCGGCGAAGTCGTCCGCAGCCGCCGCCTCCCCGTCGCCAGCAGCGACCCCGCCACCCTCGCCGGTCGCCCCCGCCGCGCCCAAAGCCAGCGCGAAGCCGCCACCGCCGCCCCCGCCGGCTACGAGGACCAACTCACCACCCCGGAAGAAAACTCCGCCCCCCTCTCCGTCCTTGTCGGCAAAACTCGCCTCGTCGCCGACGTCCAAGCCAACAAACTCATCGCCTACGGCCCCCCCGAAGATATCGCCAAAGTCACCAGCCTCCTCGAACGCCTCGACCACAAACCCCCGCAAGTCTACCTCGCCACCATCATCGGCCAACTCTCCCTCGAGGACGGCATGGAGTTCGGCATCGACTACCTCCGCCACTTCAAAGCCGGCGGCCAAGGTGAATACGCCGCCGCTCTCCTAACAGGAAATTCCTTAGCCAAATCCGTGGCCGACTTGCGCAACCCCATCGCCGCTTCCCCCATCGGCCCCCTCGCCGGCTTGAGCCTCTACGGCCAAATCGCCGATGGCGTCGACGGCTTCGTCCGCGCTCTCGAAAGCACCCAGCGCTTCAAAATCCTCAGCCGACCCTCCATCTATGCCGCCAACAACAAAAAGGCCGTCATCACCTCCGGCCGCCGCATTCCCGTCCCCACCAGCACCATTTCCGACCTGTCAAACACCAACAGCGTCCGCACCAATATCAATTTCCAGGACGTCGTCCTCAAGTTAGAAGTGATCCCCCTCATCAACAGCAATAAGGAAGTCAGCCTCACCATCGCCCAGGTCAACGACACCGTCGTCGGACAACAGCAAATCGCCAACAATACCGTCCCCGTCATCGGCACCGAACGCCTCCTCACCAGCGTCACCGTCGCCAACCGCTCCACCATCGTCCTCGGCGGCCTCATCACCGAAAACGAGGAGCGCACCACCACCGGCGTCCCCATCCTCAGCCACCTCCCCGTCCTCGGCTTCGCCTTCAAGTCCACCAAGTCCGTCAAGGCCCGCAAGGAACTCATTATCTTTATCCAACCCGCCGTGGTCGAAGATGCCGCCGAAACCGCCGCCGTGAGCCTCGCCGAAGACACCCGCACCGAAGTCGGCGCCGACGCCGCCACCACCTTCCCCGACCTCGACCTGCCCTCCTTCGAGCGCCCCCTCCCCACTTCCCCCGCCGCGCTCCCTAACTCCTCGAAATAATGGCCTCTCCCCCTCCCGGTCCCATCGAGGTCCTCCTCGCCGCCACCGCCCAAAGCAGCGGCGCCCCCGACCCCGCCGCCACCGCCGCCGCCCTCGCCGCCGCCCCCCACGGCCGCTGCCTCGACGCCCTCCTCGACGCCGCCCTCCTCCCCGACGAATCCCGCTTCACCCAAAACCTCGCCGCCGCCCTCCACCTCACCTTCGCCGAAGTCCCCCTCACCGACCCTAGCGTCCCGATCCACTCCCTCCTCCCCGCCCGCCTCGCCCTCCGCCACCGCCTCCTCCCCGGCCGCTCCCACGACGGCGCCCTCGAAATCTACGCCTACGACCCCTTCGACCTCGACGCCCGCCAAATGGTCGGCCAATGCCTCGACCGCCCCATCGCCTGGCGCCTCTCCCCCCGCACCCCCATCCTCGACGCCCTCCGCCACGGCTACGGCGTCGGCGCCGAGCGCTTCGAGGAACTCATCGACGGCCGCCTCGCCCAATCCGACAACGACGCCCTCCGCCAAGAAGTCACCGTCCTCGAAGACAACGAGGAGGCCACCGTGATGAGCTTCGTCAACCAAATCTTCAGCGAAGCCATCCGCGAGCGCGCCACCGATATCCACGTCGAACCCCTCGAAAACGACGTCCGCATCCGCTACCGCGTCGACGGCGCCCTGAACGAAGTCGCCGTCCCCCCCAACGTCCGCCTGCTGCAGCACTCCCTCGTCTCCCGCCTCAAAATCATGGCCCACCTCGACATCGCCGAGCGCCGCCTCCCCCAAGACGGCCGCATCAACCTCGAACTCGACAGCCAGCGCTATGACGTCCGCGTCGCCACCATCCCCTCCGTCAACGGCGAGAGCGTCAGCCTCCGCCTCCTTGGCCGCGAGCGCATGGACCTCGGCGCCCTCGGCCTCAGCCCCGCCCGCGAAGCCCAAATCCGCCAACTCCTCGCCCTCCCTAACGGCATCATCCTCGTCACCGGCCCCACCGGATCCGGCAAATCCAGCACCCTCTACACCTTCCTCCGCGAACTCAATACCAAGGACCGCCGCATCGTCACCATCGAGGACCCCGTGGAAAATAAACTCGACGGCGTCGTCCAAATCGCCGTCAAACCCGAAATCAACCTCACTTTTTCCACCGGCCTCCGCAGCATCCTCCGCGGCGACCCCAACGTCATCATGGTCGGCGAAATGCGCGACCTCGAAACCACCGAAATCGCCATCCGCGGCGCCCTCACTGGCCACCTCGTCTTCAGCACCCTCCACACTAACGACGCCGTGGGCGGCATCTCCCGCCTCCTCGACATGGGCATCGAACCCTTCCTGATCGCTTCCTCGGTCCGCGCCTTCATCGCCCAGCGCCTCGTCCGCCGCCTCTGCCCCCACTGCCGCCAACCCGCCAGCGGCCACCAACAACACGACCACTACCTCGATTCCATCGGCTTTCCCATCCCCCAAAAACACCTCATCCTCACCGCCGTCGGCTGCCGCGAATGCCGCGGCACCGGCTACCGCGGCCGCCTCGCCATCATCGAAATCTGCACTCTCTCTAACGCCCTTCAAGACCTCATCGCCGACCGCGCCCCCGCCGCCGCCCTCCGCGCCGCCGCCCGCGACCAAGGCATGGTTCCGATGCGCGACTACGGCTGGGAAAAAGTCATCTCCGGCGAAACTACCCTCGAGGAAGTCATCGCCGTCACCGCCGCCGACCACAGCGCCTAACGGCCTCAGCCCCCATGCCCCAGTTCGCCTATCAAGCCCTCGACGCCTCCGGCCGCCCCACCTCCGGCACCCTCGACGCCGCCTCCCGCAGCGAGGCCTACCGCCAACTCGACGCCCTCCTCCTCTCTCCCCTCGAACTGCGCGAAGCCGCCCCCTCCGCCCCCCCCTCCGACGCCGCCGCCGCCCCCCGCCTCAACCGCCACAAGCTGATCTTCTTTACCGGCGAGCTCGCCGACCTCCTCGACGCCGGCCTCCCTGCCCAGCAGGCCCTCACCGTGATGGCCGAAAAACAACAGGACCCCCTCATCCGCCGCGCCAGTGCCCTAGCCAGAATGCACCTCCGCGAGGGCCAAACCCTCGCCGCCTCGTTCCGCCTAACTTCCCCCTCCTTCGACGACTTCTACACCTCCCTGGTCTCCGCCGGCGAATCCTCCGGCACCCTCTCCGGCGTCCTCCACCGCATGGCCCAAAGCATGACCCAACTCCAGGACCTCCAGCGCCGCTTCACCTCCGCCATGGTTTACCCCGCTTTCATGGCCGCCGCCTGCGCCCTTCTCCTCGCCGTCTTCACGGTCGTCTTGGTGCCCCAACTCACTAGCCTCCTCGCCAAAACCGGCCAACAGCTCCCCGCGATCACCCAACTCCTCCTTAGCTTCAGCGCCTTCTGCACCGCCTACCTCTGGCACCTCCTCGCCGCCGCCGCTGCCCTAGCTATCCTCTTCCGCAGCGCCATCGCCACCCAGGTCGGGAGCCGCTGGTGGGACCGCGCCAAACTCCGCATTCCCCTCTTCGGCCCCATCCTCGAAAGCCGCTTCTACGCCGGCTTTACCCAAGCCCTTGGCAACCTCATCAGCAACGGCGTCCCCCTCCTTTCCTCCCTCAAACTCCTCGTCGCCGGCACCTCTAACCTTTTCTTCCGCCACCGCCTCCACCAAGTCATCGAGGCTGTCTCCGCCGGAGACCCTCTCTCGACCTCCCTTCGCGACGTCGGCGGATTCCAACCCCTCATGACGGATATCATCGCCGTCGGCGAACAAACCGGCCACCTCTCCCGCTCCCTCACCAAGGCCGCCACCCGCTACGACAAAGAACTCGATACCCGCATCAAACGCCTCACCGCCCTGATCTCCCCCGCCATCATCATCTTTCTCGCCGCCGTCGTCACCGTCATCGCCTACTGCATCGTCTCCTCTATCTTCTCCGCCGTCTCCGGGATCCGATCCAAAAGCGGCTAGCCACCCCGACGGCGCACCCTTGCCCTAGCGGGAAAATAGATACTCTGGTATGCGGGTTTCTTTTTTCCGCTCACCTACGCCCACGCCCATGCCCTTCGCTCCCGCTGCCGCAGCCTCCGCCCCCCTCTTCTCCGTCGTCATCCCCACTTATAATCGGCCCCACCAAATTCCCGATCTCCTCAAATCGTGGGCCGCCGTCGACTTCCCGCACGATTCCTTCGAACTCCTCCTCCTCGACGATGGCGGCGATTTCGACCTCGCCCCCCTCGTCGCCGCTCAAGCCGAAAAACTCCCCGTCCGCCTGTTCCGCCTTCCCCACCGCGGCTTGTCCGCCACGCGCCAAAGCGGACTCGAACAGGCCCGCGGCCGCTATTACCTCTGCACTGACGACGACTGCCGCCCTCACCAAAACATCCTCCGCGCCTATGCCGCGGCCCTCTCCAGGCACCCCGAGGCCGCTCTCGGCGGCACCGTCCACAACCTCCTCCTCGACGATTGGTTCGCCACCACCACTCAGGAAATCATCACCTTCGCCACCGCCCGCTGGAACCAAAATCCCGAAAACGCCCACTTTTTCAACGGCAGCAGCATCGTCTTCCCCACCGAAACCCTCCGCCGCATCGGCGGCTTTGATCCCTCCTGGATCCAGCGCACCGGCGAAGACCGCGACCTCTGTCGGCGCTGGGAGGAAGCCGGGCACCGCCTCGTCTCCGTCCCCGACGCCCTCATGGGCCACGCCCACCACCTCCACCTGCGCTCCTTCCTCCGCCAGCACTTCCACTACGGACAAGGAAACTACCACACCCAGCGACGGCGCACCCGCCCCGGCGCCGGCGCCCCCAACTTCAGCGGCATATCCTTCTATCTCGCCCTCCTCGCCTATCCTTTTCAAGTCTTTTCCGGAACCAAAGCCCTCGCCATTTTTACCTTAATTTTGTGCGCCCAGGTCGCCACCCTAGCCGGACTCCTCCAGGCCTGGCACCGCGATCGATGAAATCCGCCGATTTCATCGTCGTCGGCGCTGGCACCGCAGGCTGCGTGCTCGCCCGGCGCCTTGTCGAACAAACTGACGCCACCGTTCTCCTCTTAGAGGTCGGCCCCCGCTACCCCTCCTGGGCCCTCGATCCCCCCCTCATTGGGCTGCGCCTGCGCCGACGATGGTCCTGGCCCTTCCTCAGCGCCCCGCAACCCTATTTGCAAGGCCGCCAAATCGCCTTCCCCATGGGCCGCACTAATGGGGGCACTTCCTCAATCAACGCCATGATGCACGTGCCCGGCGGCCCCGCAGATGCCGCCGCCTGGGAAGCCACCGGCGGCCCCGCCTGGTCCCCCGATCAACTCCGCAGGTTTGCCGACCGCGCCCTGGCCTCCATGCCCAGCGCTCCCCCCTCCTTTCGCGCCCCCTTTTCCGAAGCCTTCCTCCAGGCCTGTCTCCAGCACGGCTTGGCGCGCGCGGACCCCCTAACTGGTCATCAGGCACAGAGTTGTGGCTACTTCAACGTCTTCCAAAACCGCGGCCGCCGCGGCAGCACCGCCACCGCCTACCTCGCCCCCGTCCTCCACCATCCCCGCCTCCACCTCCACCAAAGCGCCCAAGTCCAACAGATCCTCTTCCACCATGGCCGCGCTTCCGGCGTCCTGGTCGCCCGCCAGCGCTCGCTTGAAACCCTCTCCGCGGGCCGCGGCGTCATCCTCTGCGCCGGCACGTTCATGAGCCCATTCCTCTTGCTAAAGTCAGGCATCGGCCCGGCTGCCGACCTCGCCGCCCACGGCCGCCCCGTCCTCCACGACCTGCCAGGGGTCGGCGAATCCCTCCAAGACCACCTCAGCGTCCCCCTCCTCTACCAAAGCGACCGCCCCTCCCCGGGCCGCCCCGCCCGCTGGCTCCCCTCCTGCCTCCACTACTTCTGGAAGCACCAGGGCGTGGTCACCTCTAACTGCTGCGAAGCCGGTTGCTGCCTCGGCCCAGCCCCCCCCGACGGAGGCCCCTCCTTGGAAGTCATAACCCATTTTCAAACCGCCCGCCACCCCCGAGCGGTCGAACTCGAAATCCTCCTCCTGCGCCCCCGCAGCCGCGGCAAGGTTGGCCTCCCCCCCGGCCCCCACCCCGCCCAGCCCAGCATCGACCCCCGCTACCTCAGCGAACCCCAGGACCGTGAGACCCTATTGGACGGAATCCACCAGGTCCGCGCCATCGCCGCCCAACCCGCCCTCCGCGCTTTCCCCCTCGGACGCGAACTGGCCCCCGGCTCCGCCCTGCGAACTCCAGCCCAACTCGAGGCCTTCCTCGCCGCGCGCGCCTCCACCGCCTATCACCCTGTTGGCACCTGCCGCATGGGCCAGGACGCCCTAGCGGTAGTCGACCCCCTGTTGCGCGTGCGCGGCCTCGATGGGCTCTGGATCGCCGACGCCTCGGTCATGCCCGCGGTCCCCACTGGCCATCCCGCCGCCGCCGTCCTCACGATCGCCGAAAAAGCCGCCGCAATCCTAGCCACCTAAATCTTCCTCCCTCCGCAGCCCGCGGCGCACCACCTCCGCCGCCCGCAGCACCTCCACGTTTTCCAAAAACCCCAAGCGCGGCCCCACCCGCCGATGCAGCGCCTCCAGCCCCCCCAGGACCCAGCTATTTTCCGCCAGCCAGGCAAGGCGCGGGTGCAAGTACACCCCCAACGGAAAGGCTTCCCGCCCATAGCCCGCCTGCCGCTTGAAGCGGTCCAGCCCCGCCCGCGCCGGAAGCGACTGCCGCCCCACGTTTACCTCGCAGATGCCTTCCCGCGCCATCATCTGGCGGGCGAATTCATAGTACAGCACGTGGCACGGCCGCGACTCCCCGAACCGGTCCGACCAATGCGCCACCAAGCCCTCGCAGATCCCCCCCTCCGTCCAGGATAACAAATAGGCAGCTAGCTCACCGCGGCAAAAACAGCCGAGCACTTCTAGTCCCGCCACCGCGGCCGCCGCCCCACAGATCTTTTCCCAACCCGCCTCATCCCCATACGCGCTGCCCCCCTCCCCGCGCCGCCGCAGCGCCGCCACATTCACCGCGGGGCCCCGCGCCCGCCATTCCTCCCAGCCCAGCGGTCGCACTTCGCAATCCTCCTGGCCGCGCCGCAGGCTCTGGCGAAACTGGCGCTGCAGCGAACCCAGTCCATAGCCTTTGTCCCGCACCACATAGGCCGCCCCCTCCACCCCAGTGCTCCGCGCCGCCAAAAATACCGCCGCCGACCGACCCGTCTCCACCAGTAAATCCCCCATCTCCCCGGCCTCCACCTCAACCGGCCTAACTGAAGGTATGGCCATGAGAGAAAACCGCCCCACCGCAATCCACAGCACCCCGTGCCGACTCCAGGCGCGATGCCCCATAGCCTCATAGAGCCGCCGCAGCGGGTGCTCCAGCGCCGCGGAATCGTTCACCCCAACTCTCTCGCGGGGCCCGCCCGGAAAAGCAAGTCCCATCCTCTCCTTCAATCGAGCCGCCCCCCTTTCCCCCGGAATCGCCAGGCCTCCCGCGCGAATCCCGCCGCATTCGCCAAGTGCCAAATCGCCAGATTTCTCAGCAGCCCGAGCCTCCGGGGCCAGCGGTAGCGCCCCCACTGGCGGCACATCAGGCGGGGAAACGCCCCGTGAAATGCCAGGTCCGCCTGCATCGTCCCCGCGCCCCGCTGGCGGCGCTTGGCCTGATAAATATACGCCCCCTGCCCATAGCGGAAGTGCAGCCGCACGAATTTGCCCAAACTTTGCCCGTGGCGGTGTTCGATGCGGGCCCCCGGCACCCAGCGCAGGGTCCGCCCCGCCGCCCGCCACCGATCGCAGAAATCCCGATCCTCCCCGCCCCAGCAGCAAAACGAGATGTCGAAGCCGCCCTGCTCGAGATAGGCTTGCCGCCCGCAGGCGATATTGTTGCTGGCAAAAAAATACGCCTCCTCCGGGCTGGCGTTAAAATGCGCATAAACCAAATCGAGAATAAAATTGCTCGTTTCCGCAAAAAGGTCGCCGCTCAATCCATTATACGTCGACCCTCCCACCAGGGCCTCCGGGTTCTCCCTCCAGGCGGCTAGGATTATTTCTAGCCAATCCGGCTCCGGCAGGCAGTCGTCGTCCGTAAAAACCACCACCTCTCCCTGCGCCGCCACCACCCCCCGATTGCGCGCCCCCGCCGGACCGGTGTTGTCCTGCCGAACCACCGAGAGCCGGAATTTCCCGGCCCAGCGCTCCGCCTCCAGCACCAGCGCCGGACTGCTCCCGTCGTCCACCACCACCACCTCAAACCATCCCGCCTCCACCGTCTGCCGCCCCAACGCATCCAGGCATCGCCCCAGCGCCTCGGGGCGATCGTGCGTCGGAATGACTACGCTCGCTAACATAAATCCAACAGTTCAAGTGACCGCCGGGGTGGCGGCTTCGGGAAGGGTCTGGGGGGTAGCCGCCGAGTTTCCCGACCCCGACTCCGGCGCCTTCCCCGCCAGAGTTTGCTCCTCATAATAGGAGCGCTCCGTGTTCACCTCCCAGGGATCTAAATCGGTGCGCCCGAGCAAGCGCAGCGCCGCCTGCTGACCCGCCAACATGGAGTGGTCTTGATTGTTGTAGCGGTGCATCCCATTGCGCCCCACCGTCTGCAAATTGGAAAAGCTGCCAAAATAGGCCTTCAGCGTCTCCACGTGCTCCCGGTAGCTCGCATCGTAAACCGGATAGGCATTCAACTCCCGGATCACATAGCCACCCTCCAACTCGCTCTCCGGGACCAATCCCAGCGCCGCAATCTCCCGCTTCGCCAGCGCCACTAATCCCTCGTCCGACATCGTCCACAGGTCGTCCCCCCGCGAGCAAAAATACTCCATGCCCAGCGTGGTCCCGTGGCCCGGCGCCACCATGGCCTCCGACCAGTTGCGGAAATTCTGAATCCGCCCCACCCGCACCTCCGCGGAGTGAATATAAATCCAATTGTCAGGAAACACATCCGGCTTGCGACAAGCGAGCGCAACGATCAAAAAGTCCCGGTACTTCAAACCTTCCGCGGCTTCGAGCACGTTTGGCGGAGGGGGCGGAACCAGGCACTTGGCTAATGTCGAGAGCGGCATCGTCGAGATGACCTGAGCCGGGTGCAGCTGCTGGGTCTCCCCCCCGCACGCTACTTCCACCGCGGTAACGGCGCCATCGCGGTGGTGCAGCCGGGTGGCGCGCGCTTCTAACACCACCTCGCCGCCCCGCTCCCCAATCTTTCGCGCCGCTCCTTCCCACAGCATCCCCGGCCCCAGCCGAGGGTAGTCGAAGGTTTTGATCAGCGATTTCACCTTCCCGCTGTTGCGGATGGCGTTGAGTACCGCCGAACCAAAACTCAGCCCGTGAATCCGCTGCGCCGCCCAGTCGGCCCGTATCTCCGTGCAGGGCATCCCCCAGACCTTCTCCGTATACGTCTTAAAAAAGGTGCTGTAGAGCCGCTCCCCAAACCGATTGCGCACCCAATCCGCAAAGGAGTCCTCCGGCAGCACCGGGCGCCAGCGCGCCGCCAAATAACTCAGCAGCATCCGAAAACTCTCCACCAAGCCCAAATTCTTCAGAGTGGCCCCTATTTTCAAAGGGTATGGATAAAACTGCTGCCCGTAAAAAATCCGCGAAAGCCGCGGCACCTTGAGCATCGGCTCGTCCATCATTTCGCCCCACAGCTGCTTGACTTCCTCGCTCTTGGTGAAAAAGCGGTGCCCCCCAATGTCCAGCCGATTGCCCTCCCACACGTGGGTCCGCGCGATGCCCCCTATGTAGGGCGAGGCCTCCAGCACCAAAGGCTTGAGGGGGGATTTGGCCAGTTCGAAAGCCGCGGTCAACCCGGCCGGACCCGCGCCAATGACCAGCGCGCCAGGCGTTTGCGAACAAAAAAGTTGCTTTTTCAATAGCCTTATCCTTGGGCGATTGCTTTACCCAGCGCAAGGAGTAAGCCATAAAATAGATTCTTAAAAATAATTTAACAAAAAGCGCCGCGCCGCGCTTGGAGGCGCTTTAGGCCGAGACTAATACTCCGTTACTCTCTGTCACCCTACGAGCATGGAATCTTCCCAGTCCCGCGCGGCCCCGCAGCCAGCTGGCACCCGCTCGCCCGCGGCCCTGGCCGCCGTCAGCGGCATTTGGCTCACCGCCTCCCAGGTGGTCGTCCTGGGCCTAGGCCTGGTCCTGATGAGCTATCTGGCGCGCCGCCTGGGATTGGTCCAGTATGGCTTGTACGCGCTCGCCATGCTCTGGCTGACCTGGTCGAGCGCCCTGATCAGCGGCTATGGCATGGCCGCGGTCCGCTGGGTGATCGGCCGCCCCGACGGGACCGGCTACGCCACAGCCCTGCTGCAAACCCTGGGAGGCCTAGGCCTCGCCCTCGGGGCCTTGCTTTGGGCCCTCGCCCCTTGCTTCGCCCAGGCCCTTAGCGCTCCAGAACTCTCGGGGCTTCTTAAGATCGTGGCCCTCCTGCTGCCCCTCAATGCCATCGCCATGGGCTACGGTTCCCTCCTCCACGCCCAGGGCCGCTTTGGCGTGGCCGCCCTGCGCCCCCCCTTGGCCTGGGCGGGTCAACTGCTCGCCGCCTTCGCCCTCATCGAATCCGGCCACGGGGCCCGCGGGGCCCTCCTGGCCATGGCCGTCCCAGCGCTGCTCCAGTGGGCGATCGGCCGCCAGGTGACCCGCATCCCCCTCTGCAGCCGTCAACGCGTCCGCTGGTCCGAGCTTTGGCGACAAAACCGCGCCCTGGCCGGCCTCCAAATCACCCTGCAATTCAGCCAAACCATGGACCTCCTCGCCCTTAAATATTTTGGGGCCTCAAACAGCGGCGTCGGCCTCTACGTCGGGGCCCAAAATGTGGCCAACGCGGCCATCATGATCTTCAGCGGCCCCCTCCATCACACGCTCGTCCGAGCCCTTTCGCTCCACCTCCTGCGCCGCGACCACCCAGCGGCCCAGCGCAGCGCCACCAAAGCCCTCCGCCTCACCCTCATCTATGGCGGAGTCCTGCTCGCCCAAACCCCCTTTTCCGCAGGCATCACGTCGCTGCTCCTCGGCCCAGCATTCACCCCAGCCGGCCCCCTCTTGGCCATCCTTCTCGCCGTCGTGGCCTGCCGCCTGCTGGCCCTTTGCTCCCACAGCCTGCTCATCGCGCACGGCCAGACTCTCGCCATCGTGCCCAGGCTCTTGTTGCTGATGGGCCTCAGCGTGATCGGCTTCGCCTGGCTGATTCCCCTCGGGGGAAGCCCGGCCACCGCGGGCGTCGCCTTGGTGCTCGCCCTCTCGCTGGCCACCCTAACGACCCGCCAAGCCCTCCGCGCCCTCGCCATGCCCTTCCCCTGGGACACCTTGGCTAGGTCCGCTGGGGCCGCCCTGCTCACCGCGCTGCTCTCCCCCCTACTCACCCACTTCCTCCCCGGGCACCTCCTCTGGGTCATCCCCAAACTAATCCTCGCCACCGCCCTCTATGGCGCCATCCTCCTCGCCCTGCGCGAGCCCAGCCCCGGGCTCTCCCAGCTAAAACCGCTGTTCTGCGGGCTCCTCCCGTTCCTCCCCCGCGCGGCCAAACCCGCGCACCCTTTCCCTCCTCCCCCATGAAGCCGGACCTGCGTGCCCTACCGCTCATCAGCCTCGTCATCCCCGCCCACCGCGCCGGTCCCCTCCTCGACGGCTGTTTCTCCGCCGTGGCCCTCCTCCGCCCTCCTCCCCACGAAGTCATCGTAGCCGTCGACGGAGCCTGTCCCCAAGTCCTTGCCGCGGCCGCCGCCCGCGGCTTCCAAACCATCTCCCTCCCGGACGCCCCGGGCGTGTCCGCCACCCGCAACGCCGGAGCCCGCTGCGCCACCGGATCCGTGCTCGCCTTCCTCGACTCCGACGTCGCCCCCCCTCCTCACTTCATCGCCCAGGCCCATCAGATCCTTGCCCAAAACCCCCAGGCCCAGGCCGCCTTCGGATCTTACGACGCCCATCCCGCCGCCCCCAGCCTCGTCTCCCGCTACCGCAACCTCCTCCACCACCACACCCACCAGCGCGGCCAACGCGAAGCCCAAACCTTCTGGGCCGGCTGCGGCCTGTGCGATGCCGCCACCTTCCAGGCCATCGGCGGCTTCGATGAATCCTACCGCCAACCCTCCATCGAAGACATCGAACTCGGCTACCGCCTCCGCCGCGCCGGACATCGCATCGCCCTGGACCCCTCCTGGCAAGTCCGCCACCTCAAAGCCTGGCGCCTCTCCGACCTCATCCTTACGGACTTTTTCTGCCGGGCCCTCCCCTGGACCCTCCTCCTCCTCCGCGAAGGCCGTCTCGACAACGATCTCAACCTCGACACCGCTTCCCGCCTCAGCGCCGCGCTCTGCCTCCTCATCCTAGCTTCTCTGCTCCTCGCCCCCTGGTTTCCCCTCGCCGGGCTGTCCGCCCTGGTCGGCGCGGCCGCCCTCCTCTTCCTGAACCGCGCATTTTACGGCTTCCTGCGCCAGCGCGGCGGCCTCGCCTTCGCCGCCGCCGCGATTCCCCTGCACGCGCTTTACTTCCTCACCGCCGCCACCGGCTACGCGGTCGGCTGGAGCCTTTGTCAAGCCCGGCGCGGCCGCCGCCACTTCGCCCACCGCCGCCGCAAACCCGGCACCCCCGCCGCCGAGGGCGCCGGAAAATAACTTTTGACCCATCGCCAGCAGCGCTGCAGCGGATGCCACCGCGCCAGGCTGACGTGGCGAACCTCCGCACCTTCTAACACAAAATAAGACTGCGCCCGCCACAACCTCCAGGCCCCCGGCGGCCCACTCGGCCCCGCCGCTCCCAGCCTGGCGTCGATCACCTGCTCCGCCGCCTGCAGCTCCCGCAAGTAAGGCCCGTAAAGATGCGCCACGGCCTCCCGACTCGGAATCACGCGGTACCGCCAGAGGTTGTCGGCCACCAAGCCGCCCCCCAAGGGGCGAAGCCCCTGGAAATGATAGAATACCAGCCGGGCCGCCCCCGCGCAGAGCTGCCCATCCCGCAACGAGAGCTCCCACCGCGCCACATTCCACGGCGCCAAACCCGGCCCCGGCGGCAAAAGGAGGGTCACCGACCCCGCAAAGTCTTCCGGCCACCGGTCCAAATACCGCTGGTCGGCAAAGCGCCCGCGCCGCTCGTCCACCTGGCTACGGCACCACTCCAAACACTGCTTCCGCCACTGGTCCAGACAGGCCAGGGCCACCGGATCATTCCGAAACCCCTGAAAGGAGACATTGAAGCGCCCCGTGCGCAGGCCCGCCCGCCGCACCTTGCGATCGTACCCGTGCTCCGTAATAAATATCGGCTTTTCTTCCAGCGATCCCACCAACGGCATCGGATCGGAGAAAAAATACAAATCCGCATCCAGCGAAACCACCGCCTCCCATTCCCCCGAAAGCAACAAATGCCTCGGCAGAGCGGGACTCAGCGTAAAATAATACTCCACCCGGCTGCGGTCGCGCTTGGCCCGCAAAAGCGCGGGGTCCGCCTCCTCCAATTCCTCCAAGGTCATGAGCTCCACCCCCGGCTCGGGAAAAAGCTGGAAGTATTCTAACACCACCCTATCCAGGCACAGCACATAGACCTGCGGCGCCGCGGCGCCGCCCTGCCGCCGCAGCGACCGGATCATCAGCAGCCCCTTGCCCAGGTAGTGCCGATCAAATAGCGTGCAAAAAACCACCTTCATGCTGGGCGCGGCTGCAGCAGAAAGCCCGAAAACTGAAAGCGTCGGCCCCGCAGCCACCCCGGCTCATCCACCTGGCTTTCAAATTCCCCCGCCACCCGAAAATACCGCTCCAGCATCACCCGAAACAAATCCCGATCAAAAAACCAAAAGGGACCCTCCGCCAGATAGGGAACCGAAGGAACCTTTTGTCGAGCCACCCAATGCCTTCCCTCGCCCTCCAACTGCGTGATCCGATCAGCAAAAACCCACGCCGCCCGCAGCGCCGCCACCTCCGCCAGAAAACCCTCCGGATCCGGCAATTGGCTAATCACCCCCGACGCGCAAACGATATCCGGCCCCCCCCAGCAAGCCACCGCCTCCTCCATCCCCTCAAAAAAGCGCACCTGCGGATCCTTAACCACCTCGCGCGCCCGCCGCACGACCTCCCCCTGCTCCACCACCGCCCACCGCACCTCCGGAAATGCCGCCAGCCACGCCCGGTGCTGAAAATAGACACTCCCAAACCCACCCCCAAAATCCAACACCGTCAGCCGCCGCGCCCCCGCCGCTTGCAGCGCCCCGCAAGCCGTCAACAAGGGCCAGTCCAAACGCCCCGCC
>CANHIJ010000012.1 GCA_947460575.1 Verrucomicrobiales bacterium
CGGCTCCGGCCCCGGCCGCTCCCACGGCTCCCGTTTCCGCCCCGGTGGAAGTGACCACCACTCCGGTGGCCGCCCCCGAAGCGTTGTTGCCCCCTCCGACGGCGGCCCCTGGCGCTCCCGGCGCTCCAGCGGCTCCCCCGGTGGCCCCCGCTGGCGACCCCAACAAGCCCGCTCCCCTCAAGGAGAGCACCAAGGACGGACTGGTCTTCCTGGTCGCGGACACCGATATGTTGGCCGACGTCTTGACCCCGCAAATCCTGCAAAACAGCAACCTGCCGTTTGCGCTCAATCTGGTGGACCAAGCCGCGGGCGATAAGGACCTCATGAGCATCCGCTCCCGCGGCTCTTCCCGGCGGCCCTTCGACACCCTCAACAACATCCGCTCCGAGGCCAATGAGCGCATCAAGAACGACATCGAGTCCATGAACAAGGAAGTGGAAAAACTCAATGCCGACATCTCCGCCCAAAAGACCGGCAAGGACCGCAATGCCGCCCTCTTCGCCGGGCTCAAGACCATGGAGACCAAGCAGCGCGAGATCAGCAAGAAGATCTACGAAAAGCAGAAAGAGGCCAACAAAGAAGTCAAAGCCAAGGAGAACACCATCCAGTGGCTCAACATCTTGGTCATGCCCTGCCTCATCGCCGGTCTCGGCCTGGCCGTCTACATCCTCCGCAAAGTTAAAACCTCCGCCCGCTAACCGATGAAGAAAAAACAACTCATTCTCCTGCTCGCCGCACTCGCCGTCACTGGCGGGGCCGCCCTCTGGAAATCCTCGCAGCGCCGCGGAGCCATCGGCGTCGTTCCCAACGAAGTCGGCAAGGACCTCCTCAAAAACTTCAACCCCGCTGAGGTCGCCTCCTTCACCCTGAAGGACTCCAAGGGCGAGGTCGTGGTGGAACAAAAGGACGGCAAGTGGATCGTCCCCGGCCGCGATGGCTTCCCCGCCAGCATCGAAGCCGTCAACGAACTGCGCGACCAAGCCTTCGCCCTCAAAATCGGCGAAATCCAGCGCGTCGGCGATTCCCGCTTCGGCCAACTCAAGCTGAAAAAGCCCGGCGAAGGGGCCCCCGAAACCGAAACCGGCACCGTGGTGTCCTTCCGCGACAGCGCAGGCAAGGAAATCAAGGCCTTCACCGTGGGCAAAACCCTCTCGTCCGACGACACTCCCCCCGGCGGCTTCAGCATGTCCCCCACCGGGCCGAAACCCCAGTACGTCAAAGTCGCCGGCGAAGAAGGCTACGTCTACAAGGCCCGCCAAGGCTTTAGCCGCCTCGAAACCGACCTCAAAGGCTGGCTCGACAAGAACAGCTTCTTCAAGGTCGAAAAAATCAAGTCGGTCGCGGTCACCGGCAGCAGCCCCGAGGAATCCTGGAAAATCGCCCGCGCCACCGATGGCGGCGACCTCCAACTCGACGCCCCCGCCCCCGGCGAGGAGTTCGATGCCGCTAAGGCCTCCCCCGTCGGCACCGCCTTCTCCTACGTGCAGTTCGCCGACGTCCTCCCCGCTACCGAGGTCGCCAAGGCCGCCCTCGACAAGCCCCTGCGCACCGCGGTTATCGAGACCTTTGACGGCCTCACCTACACCATCAAGGTCGGCGCCGCCGAGGGCGACAACCACTTCCTCAGCTACACCGTAGACGGAAAGTTTGCCGAAACCCGCACCCCGCCGGAACCCAAGGAAAAGGACAAGCCCGCCGAAACCGAGGAGGAAAAAAAGAAAGCTGACGAGGCCTTCGCCAAAACCCTCGCCGACCACCGCAAGAAGCTAGCCGACGAACAGGCCCAGCAGACCCGCATTTACAGCCTCGCCAAGAGCTCCCTCGAGCCCATCCTCAAAAAGCGCCCCGACTTCATGAAGGATAAGCCCGCCCCCGGTGCCCCCGGCGCTCCCGGTGCCGCCCCCTCCGGCATCGAGGCCAAGCCCCCCCTCCCGCCCACTCGCCCCAGCCGCCCTAGCCGCCCGATCGAGGCCGTGACCCCCCCCATCAGCGTGACCCTCCCCCCCGCGGAGGCCCCCGCCGCCAAGGAACCCGCCCCGGAACCCAAACCCGAGGCCCCCAAGGCCCCCGCTCCCGCTCCGGAACCAGCGCCAGCCGCTCCGGAACCAGCTCCAGCTGCAGCTGCAGCGCCAGCCCCAGCCCCAGCCCCAGCGCCAGCGCCTCAGCCTGAGGCCCCCGCGCCGGCTGCGGAAGTCAAGTAGTTCGGTTTCCCTCAAACCCTGCGGGCAGGAAAGGCTGAGTCAGCCTGACCTGCCCGTTGTGTTTTGGCCGGGAGATTGTACAATCCTCGGCCCAGCGCGCTGCCGCACTGGCGCGCCTTCCACTTTTGCCCAAGCATGATCCTGCCCTCCGACTCCGACCTGCCTCCCGAAGGGGATGACGCCCCCCCCCCTTCCGGAGTCCCCGATCCCGACGCCACTTGGTGGTCGGAATCGGACGAGGCCGAGGAGGACGAGGACCTGGAAGGCGACGACGAGGCTGAGGGCCTCCAGACGGTCGCCGGCCCCGGCTGGCGCGAGGATCTCAAAGCGGACCTCCTCGAAAGCCTTAGCGACATCGCCGCCATCGAGGACCCTGAGGACGCCTTTGCTCCAGCCGAGCCCCCCGACTTGTTTACTTTTTATGGAGAGTTGGCGGCCCTGCGCCATGAATTGCGCGCCCAAGGCCAGCGCGCCAACGACGGGCTCGCCCAGCTGGGCAAATCCCTCGCCCCCCTCCTGCGCCCGCCTTCCGCGGAGAAGGGCAGCAAGGCTGCTCCCCCGAGCTCCTCCTGGCCCCTCGAGCACTGCTTAGCCCTGCTCAGCGTCTGGGATTTGCTCCTCCAAACCGCGGCCGCCGCGGCCTGCGAGGCTTCCTTGGCCCCCCTCTTGCGCGCCGCTGGACTCGCCCGGGTGCCCGCGGTTGGCCGTCCCTTCGACGCTGCCACCATGACTATCGCCGCCAGCGAAGCCCAGCCCGGCCAGCCGCCCGGCCAGGTTTTGCGCGAAACCGCGGTCGGCTTCCTCCGCCACGGAGTCCTCCTGCGCCCCGCCAGCGTGGTCGTCACCGCTTGACCCACTCTGCCGCATGAACGTGCTCTGCCCCGTCTGCCAAAAATCTGTCCGCACCGGCCACGCCCGGCGCTGTCGCCACTGCGGCTGCGAAGTCGCCATCCTGCGCAAAATCCACGAATCCGCTCAGGAATCCATCCTCCTGGCCTTGAAGTCGCTCCGCATCGGCCACGACGCGATTGCCCACGATTTCGCCCACGAGTCCTGGGGCCTCCGGCGCAGCCGCCAGGCCGCCGCCATCGGCCTGCTCGCCGCCGTGGCCCTCGCCGACCCCGTGGAAATCCCCCGCTGGATGCGCCGCCGCCGCTCCATGCTCCAAGCCGAGTGAGGGGACCGCCTCATCTCGCGCGCCCAGTTCACCAGGCAGAGGGTGCCGCCCATCCCTGAGTCCACCGCATGGCCGCGGGCCTGCCTCAATCAAGGATTACCTTAGAAACGGGTCTTGAAAAGTGGCTCAGGGGCCCTATGGCCAGAAAACTAAAATCGTGAGTTGACTAGCGTATTCGGGGGGTGCGGAGCGCTGGTGCGGGAGGCTTTCTCCTCGCACGTGGGCTTTTTGGGGGCTGCCGCGCTGGCACCCCTGCCGGGGTGCGGGTGGTGCCGCGCCGGGGATCCGGTGGTGTCGCTCCGCTCACCACCGGCTACACGCTAGGATGCCTCCGGCATCGCCGTGCGGCTTGTCCACCGGCCACGATGTTGGGGGCTTTTGACAACGGAAGGGTCGCACTCAAAGGGTGTGTCTCCTGAGGCCGAAAAAAACGGTTCATGGTCCGCACATATAAAGAAAAAGGCCCCAGGGTCGCATTTCCACTCCCGGTTTTAGGATAAAGGAGACACCCTGATGCCGGAGGCATCTCAGCCGGTAGCCGGTGGTTTGAGCGGAGCGACACCACCGGATTCCCCGTTTTCGCGTCATCCGCACCCCGGCAGGGGTGCCAGCGCTCCGTCCCTACAACCTGCGCAACGTGTGAGGAGAAAGCCTATCGCGCCGGTACCTCGTGCTGGCGAATGAAGATAGTCAACTCCCGTTTTTAGGATAAATTCAGAACGCACTGGTTTGTTGTCAACCATCACCCAGGGCAACGCCCAGGGTACCGCAGTCGAATAGCGAGCCGAGCCCTGAAGGGGCGACCCAAACGGTGGGCCAGGTGGCGCATTTTTCCGATCATTTGGGCGTGGTATGGTGCCGCGGTGGGGCGGAAAAGGGTTGTTTCCGAGGGGGTTCCGTTGCTTGCCTTGTTGAGGGGATGGGTTTTAACGGGGTCCCACATGCCTTGGCAAAGGGGCGCTGGAGGCATTTCTCCTTGATGGCGATTCGCCGGACCTGCGACGCGTCCGAGGCCTGCATAGGTAGCGCCCCCGCAAGCGCCGCGGCGTTCCAAGGCGCAAACAAGCCGAGGTCTTTGGTTTCCAATGCACTCTTGCGGCCCAACTTAGCCAAAAGTTATTCCGGAGGCTTACTCGGGGGGGAGTTGGGGGCGCAGGGGGGTGCGGCCGTCTGGACCCACCGGGTAGAGGGCGCCCTGCTGTTCCAGCTTGGCGATCAAGCCCTGCATGAGGCGGCGCAGTTCCGCGGGCTGAGAAGCGGCTAGGTCGCGCTGCTCGAAGGGGTCCTCGGCGAGGTGAAAAAGTTGGTAGGGAGAGTTTTGGGAAACTGCGGTCGGCAGATAGTGGTAGACGACCTTCCAAGCGCCCTCGCGGTAGGAGGTAAAATAGTTGCTGCGGTGCGGGGCGTGCGGGTAGTGCATCAGGAAGGTCTCGCCGCGGCTGGGATCCGGTTGCCCGGTGAGCAGGCGGTCGAGCCGGGCGCCGTCTTCCAGGTGGCCGGGAGGCGGGCTGGCCCCCACGAGGTGCAGGATGGTGGGGAAGAGATCGTAGACTGCCGCCTGCTGGGACTGGATGGCCCCCGCGGCGATGGGGAGGCGCTGTTGCCAGGGAAGCGAGGCATCGGGTCGCGCCCAGGCCGCGATGAAGGGAACCCGCATGCCGCCCTCGTAGTGCGAGCCCTTGCGCCCCCGCAGGGGGGCGGCGCAGGCCACCGCGTGTTCGTGCCCTAGGGGGGCGTCCGACCCGTTGTCGCCTAGGAAGAAGACGAGGGTCTGCTGGGCAATTCCTAGGGCGTCGAGCTGGTCGAGGATGTCGCCGAGGGATTGGTCCATGCCTTCGACCAGGGTGGCAAAGGCTTGCGCGGCCGCGGGTTTGCCGGAGTCGCGGTAGGCGGCGGCGAAGCGGGGGTCGGACTGGAAGGGGGCGTGCACCGCGTAGTGGGCGAAGTGCAGAAAAAACGGCTTTCCGGCCTGCACCGCGGCGGCGACGTGGGATTTGGCCTCGCGCGTTAGGGCTTCGGTGAGGAAAACCGCGCTCCCGTGGTATTTTTCCAAGCCGGGCACGGCGTGGGTGGCGGCGCGGGAGCCGGCATAATTTTCCGCACCGTAATAGCTTCCCGGCTGCCCCATGGAGCCGCCGCCGGTGTTGACGTCGAAGCCGAGCTGCAAGGGGTCGGCCCCCGGGCTGCCGCGCGGCCCCAGGTGGCCTTTGCCCACGTGGATGGTGCGGTAGCCGGCCTGCTGCAAGATCCTGGGCAAGGCCACCGCGCCCGGGGCCAAGCCCTGCCAATTCCAGTCGGGCGGGCCCTGCGGACCGCGGTTGTTTTGCGCCGGGTCGATCCAATTCGTAGTGCGGTGCCGGGCCGCATTCTGCCCCGTAAGGAGAGAGAGGCGGGTCGGCGAGCAGACACTCATGGCGCAGAATTGGTTGAAGCGGATGCCGCGCTCCGCCAGGCGAACCATGTGCGGAGTCCGGTAAAAATCATTGAGCGGATAGCGCTGCGGGCGCCCTGCGGCATCGGTGAGGAAGGGCAGCGAGGTGTCCATCACCCCCATGTCGTCCACCAGAAAGACCACGATGTTGGGCTGGACCTCCGCCGCGGGGGCCAGGGCGGCCAACAGCGCTAGGATGATGCAGTGGGCGAGGGATTTCATGCAGGCGAGGCGGGGCAGGGAGGGAGAGGTGGGCAGCTTAGAAGCCGGGGCGGCCGCTGGCGAGCGCTTTGCCGCGGAAAGCCTCCCGGTCGGGCTGGGATCAGGAAAACCCCGAGGCTGGGCTGGGGCGCGCGCCGCGCGAGTTCTCTTTGCCCTCGGGCGCAATCCGCCCAAGGGTGAGCCGACCTCGGGGCCCTGCACTTCCCTAGGCTGCCGCTGCTAATCCCCATGAAAAACCGCCTCCTCTTTCTCGCAATAGGCCTCTGTCTCGGCGTTGGCGCCACCTGGGCCTGGCAGCAGTCTGGCCCGGCCGCGGCCCTAGCGGCGCAGTTGCAAGCGGAGGGAGCGCGCATCGCCGCGCTGGAAGCCGACCTCCAAGGCGCCCGCGCCGCCGCCGCGCTATCCCGCGCGGCCCTGGATTCGGCGGGGGTCGACCCCAAGCCGGTGGCCGCGAACGTGGTCGACCTGGAGCGGCTTTTGAATGACGCCCGCCCGCTTCTCAAGTCCCTGTCCCTGATGTTTGGGGAGCAGCGCCGCACCATGAACGAAAAGTGGATCCGCAGCATGGTCGACAAGATGGCCGATGACATGGGCCTCACTGAGGAACAAGCCGCGGAGATGGCCGCCCACTTCATCAAGTTAGACGGGGAGAACTTCGCCAAGATGCAAGCCATGCTCGACCGCAAGCTATCCATTTTTGACGTCTTCACGGTGATGAACGATCTCAATCCGCAAAAGTCGATGGACGCCTACGTCATGAAAGCCCTGACCGACGACCAGCGCACCGCCTACGAAGGCCGCAAGCTGGAAACCAAGGCCCAACAGCTGGAGCGCACCGCCAACCGCCAGCTGGAAAAGATGACCCGGGACTTGCAGCTCGACGAGACCCAGCAGGACCGCGTCTTTGAAATTCTCGTCAAAACGAACCCCGCCTACGACCCCTCTCTAGCAGTAGCTGGCCTATCCACGGAGGGCGCTGCGGTGCCCACTCCTGACAAGCCCAACCAAGCCATCGCCGAAATCCTCCGCCCCGAGCAGCAGGAGGGCTGGACCGCGATGCAGGAACGTCAATCCCGCGAAACCAAGCGCTGGACGGATGCCTTGGGCGGCTTTGATGCCTCCACCTTTTTCCGCGGCATGATGGGCGGCGGGCGCGGGCGCTGAGTCGTCGCCTCCCGCCCTGGCTTCCCCGCTGTCATGAAATGGACCCTCGGTCGCCTGGCCGCCCTCCTCGCCCCCGTGCTGCTGAGCGCCGCCGCGCCGCGCCCCAATATCCTGGTCATCCTCGCTGACGACCTGGGCCGCGGCGACTACGGGGCCGCGGGCGGCCCGGGCCTGGAGACGCCCCACCTCGACCGCCTGGCCCGCGAGGGCCTCACTTTTCAAAACTGGTTTGCCAACAGCCCAGTCTGCTCGCCGACCCGCGCCGCCCTTCTGACGGGGTGCTATCCGGACCGGGTGGGCGTGCCTGGAGTGATCCGCGAGGAGACGCCAGCGGACTCCTGGGGCTATCTGCAACCCGGCGTTCCCACTTTGCCGCAGGCCCTTGCCGCGGGCGGCTACCACTCCGCCCTCATTGGAAAATGGCACCTCGGCACCCGCTCGCCCAATACCCCCAACGCGCGCGGGTTCGACTTTTTCCACGGCTTTCTGGGGGACATGATGGACGACTACTGGAGCCACCTGCGAAATGGGCTCAACTTGATGCGGCAAGACCAGGAAGTCATCGCTCCAGAGGGCCATGCCACCGACCTCTTCACCGCCTGGGCCTGTCAATACTTGGAGGACCGGGCGCGGGCGGGCGGGCCGTTTTTCCTCTACTTGGCCTACAATGCCCCGCACAGCCCAGTGCAGCCGCCGCCCGCCTGGCTGGCGCAGGTCCAGCAGCGCCATCCCGAACTCTCCCCCGCCCGCGCCCAACTCGTCGCCCTCATCGAACACCTCGACCACGGGGTCGGCCAGGTGCTGGAGACCTTGGAGCGCTGCCGCCTAGCGGAAAATACCTTGGTCGTTTTCACCTCCGACAACGGCGGGCAGCGCAACCTCGCGGCCCACAACGGGCCGTGGCGCGGCGGCAAGGGCGAGCTCTACGAGGGCGGCCTGCGCGTCCCCGCCCTGGCCCGCTGGCCGGGGAAAATCGCCCCCCACACCTCGACGGACCGGCTCACCCTAACGCTAGATCTTTTTCCCACGGCCTGCGCCGCCGCCGCGGTGCCGGTGCCCGCGGGCATCGACGGCCAGAGTTTCCTGCCCGCGCTGCTGGGTCAGGAGGAAATTGGCGCGCCGCGCGACCTCTATTTTGTGCGCCGCGAAGGCGGGGCTGATTTTGGCGGCAAAACCATCGAGGCCCTCCGGCGCGGCGACTGGAAGTTGCTCCAAAATACCGCCTTCGGGCCCATAGAACTCTACAACCTGAAGCGCGACCCCGGGGAAACCACCAATCTCGCTGCGGAAGAACCCGAGATCCGGCGCCAACTCCAGCAGGCCCTCTCCGAACACCTCCAGCGCGGGGGCCAAGTGCCCTGGCAACCTCCCGCCGCGGCGCGCCCCGGCCGCTGAGTCCCCCGGCGCCTGGCGCGCCGGGAGTTAGCGGCGCAGGGGAGGGATAAAAAAAGGGGAGCCCAGCCGCGCGGCCGGGCTCCCCTGAGGGGCGTTTTGGGGGCTATTTAGTGAAGGCCTTGTCGCTGCGGTTTCCGCCGCTCATGAGGTAGGCGAGGAGGTCGAGGACTTCATCTTGGTTGAGGTTGTAGAGGAGGGCGGGGGGCATGGCGCTGACGGGGTATTTGGCGCGGTTTTTGATGTTAGACTGGTTGATGGAGGTGAGCTGATTGGGGTTTAGCGGGTTTTCCGCTACGGAGACGAGGTCGCCTTCTTCTTTGACGATGCGGCCGACCACGGAGGAACCGTCGGTTTTTTCGATGAGGGTGGACTCGTATTGGTCGGAGATGACCTTGGAGGGCTCCATGATATTATCGAGGAGGTCGCGCATGCCGTAGCGGTTGCCGATGCCGGTGAGGTCGGGGCCGACGCCGCCGAATTCGTTGCCGTAACGGTGACAGGAGGAACAGAGGGCGGCTTTGTAGGTGGTGAGGCCGTTGTCGAAGTTGCGGCCGTGGAGGCCGTTGGCGGTGAGGGCGAGGAGTTCCTCGGTGGTCCAGGCTTTGCCGGGGCCCTTGGGTTGAGGGAGGGCTTCGGGGGTAGTGGTGAGTTCGCCGGAGATGGAGTCGAGCTCGGGGCGGAGGGCGGCGGGGACATGGGCGAGGGCCTCGGTGCGCATGTTGTTGATGAAGCCGCGGAGGCTATTGCCGCCTTGGAATTTGCGGGCGGTATTGAACCAGCGGAAGTATTGGCGATAGAGCTCGGGGGACCAACCGGCGGTGGCTTCGCGGAGGGCGTAGGCGTAGGCGATTTGTTGGCGGTTGGGCTTAGAAGCTTGGGCGTCGAGGACGCCTTGGGCGTAGCCTTCGCTGCGGGAGAGGAGTTCCTTGCCGGCGAGGTCAGCTTGGTTATCCGAGGCGATGCTACCCATGAGGGCGACGGCCTTGGGGACGACTTGGCGGCTGCCTAGGGAGACGAGCAATTCGCAGAGTTCCTTATTGAGGGAAAAGGACTTGGCCGGGAAGAGGGGGTCGAGTTTGGCGCAGGCGCGGGCCTTGGCTTCGTCGTTGAGGGGGCCGAGGCGAATCAGGGCCACGGAGGCGGTGCGGAGGGAGGCGAGTTGTTGCTCTTCGGAGAGGTCGGACCACTGATTGCCACCGAGGGCCATGAGGAGGGGGATGAGGGTGTCCTTGTCGCCTTGGGAGGCGCGGGCGAGGGCGAGGAGGCTCGTGATGCGGGCCCAGGGGCGGGATTCGGCGAGGGCTTTTTCGCGCCAGGAGGCGAGGGGCTGGAGCTCGAGGACGGTGCGGGCGGCGAAGCGGACGAAGCGGTCCGGGTGGTCGAGGTGGGGCCAGACTTGGGCTACCACTTGGGCGGAGGGAGCGGCGAGCTGGAGGGCCTCGATTTCTTGGCGGAGCTTCAGCTCGGGGGTCGCGGGGGCGGCCGGGGCGGTGGCGAGGGCCTCTGGGGAGCCGGTGTAGGTGAGGCGGTAGAGGCCGCTTTGGTTGCCGCGGCCGCCGACGAGGAAATACATGGCGCCGTCGGCTGGGCGGATCACCATATCGGTGAGGGAGAGGGGTTTGCCGGAGACAAACTCTTCCTTAGTGCCGGTGTAGCTGGCGCCGTTAGGGGTGAGGTGGATGGCGTACATCGTGCCGTACGTCCAGTCCATGATGTAGAGGGCGTTTTGGTATTTGGCGGGGAACTTGGCGCCGTAGCCGAATTGGACGCCGGTGGGGCTACCAGGGCCGATATTGACCACGGGGGGGAGGCTGTCGGGGAAGTAGGTGGGGAATTTGCCGGAACCGTTGCGGAAGCCGAATTCGGAGCCGGGGACGGCGTGGAAGACGCGGGTGGGGCGGTACCAAGGCATCCCGATGTCCCATTCCATGTCGCTGTCGTAGCCGAAGAGTTGGCCGTCGCGGTTGAAGGCGATGTCGTAGGTATTGCGCATGCCGGTGCTGACGAGTTCCCAGGACTTGCCGTCGAAGTCGGTTTTGGCGATCCAGCCGGCCGGGGCCATGATGTGGGGGTCGTGGCCGCTGGCGTCGGTCATGCGGGTGATGAGCTGGTCTTCGGCCCAGATTTTGGGGACGCGGGAGGATTCGGGGTTGGGGATGGCGGTGAAATTACCGGCGACGACGTAGAGGCTTTTGCCGTCGGGGCCGAGGATGATGGCGTGGGGGCCGTGTTCGCCGGCGCCTTCGATTTTGCGGAGGAGGACTTCTTCGTCGTATTGGTCGTCGCCGTTGGTGTCGCGGAGGCGGTAGAGGCCGCCGTTGTCGCCGTTGCGCATGAGGTAGAGCGACTTATTGGCGTAGAGGAGGCCGTGGGCTTTGCCGGTTTTGGTGGGGAGGAGTTGGACGTCGGGTTCGGCGCCGTCTTTGAGGGTGATGCGGTAGATGCCGCCTTCTTGGTCGCCGGCGATGAAGCGCTGTTGGTCGTCGAGGGTGAGGCTGACCCAGGAGCCCTGGGTGGCTTTGGGGACGTTGTAGACGACTTCGGCTTTGAAGCCGGGGAGGAGGTTGAGTTGGTCGCCTTCGAGGACGCCGCCCGCGGAGGCGTTAAAGACGTTGCCCCAAGGGGCGGCGCCGAGTTCGGCGATGGCGGTGGAGCTGGTCCAGGTGTGGTCGTCGAAGGCGGGGAGTTCCCAGCCGGGGGCGAGGGTGGCGGAGAATTTCCAGGAGGTGCTGGATTCGAGAAGGGTGGGGCTATTTTTTTTGCCGCGGTCGAGGCGGGCGACGAGGCCAGCGACGCTGCCTTCGTTTTGGGCTTTGACGGCGATGAGGTTGCGGCCGGGCTTGAGGAAGGAGGCGGCTTTGATTTTGAGAGGGGCCTGCCATTCTTTGGTGGAGCCGACGGCGGTGCCGTTGAGGAAGACTTCGGCTTGGTTGTCGCAGCTGAGGGCGAGGAGCAGGTCGGGGGAGACTTCTTTGAGGTCGAAGGCCTGGCGGAAGTAGACGGGGGCGTCGGTGGCGGGGCTGGGGGACCAGATCCACTGGGGGGCGGCGGCGGCGTGGGAAAGGGCGCCAGCGAGGGAGGCGAAGGCGAGGCAGGGGATCAGGCGAGAGGGCGTCATGGGGGGTGGGAGAAAGGGTGAAGTTGGGGGGCCGAGGGCCGCAGGAAAGCTGAAACGGGAGGAAAAGAAAACAATTATCACCGCGGGCGTTATAATGGGGCGGGGCAGATTTTGCTTGGGCGGGCGGAAAAATACTTGGAAGCCGCGCCGGGTGCCGCTAGATCAGGGCCTGTTCCCGCTTCAACCTACTAATCCACCGTCCGCATATGCCTACCGTCACCACCAATGGAATTCAGATGTATTATGAAGAGCAAGGCTCCGGCGAGCCGCTGATCTGCATCATGGGAGTGACCGCCCCGGGCGGGGTTTGGGAAGCGCATGCGGCCGAGTGGTCGAAGCATTTCCGCTGCATTTTGGGGGACAACCGGGGGGTGGGCTTGAGCGACAAGCCAGCGGGTCCGTACACGACGGCGATGATGGCGGACGACTACGCGGGTCTGATGGACGCCCTGGGGATTGATTCCGCTCGGGTGGTGGGGTGCTCGCTGGGGAGTGTGGTGGCGCAGCAGTTGGCTTTGCGGCATCCGGGGAAGGTCAAGGGCCTGATTTTGATGTGCACCTGGGCGCGCCAGGACCGGTACGGGCTGACCACTTGGGAGCACATGATGAAGTGCAAAGCGGCGTTCCGGCCGGAGGATTTTATGCAGTACGTGCATATGCTGATTTTCACCAAGCCCTGGTTTGACAACGATGATTGTTGGAAGGGGATCGTGGAGGGCAACGCGGCGGCGGCGACGAATCCAGCGCCACAGCCGGTGCACGCCATGGAGGCGCAAGCGGCGGCGGCGATGAGCCACAACACTTTGGGGCAGTTGCAGGACATTCACTGCCCGACTTTGGTGATCGGGGGCAAAAACGATATTTTCACCCCGCGCTGGATGGGGGAGGAAGTGGCGGCGGGCATTCCGGGAGCGGAGCTGCACTTGTACGACGACGCGGGCCACGCCTTCCACTGGGAGTGCCTGGCGGACTTCAACCCGCGCAGCACGGCGTGGCTGTTGGCGCACTGAGGAGAGCGGCGGCTTTCGGTTGTTTCTGAATCTTATTTTATCTTTATTTCAAAAACGGAACTTACTTTTATGTCAAAAATTCAATTTGGATCGCAAGTGTACACTTGGTTCATGCAGGGCACGGGCAAGGCGTACGACAACAAGCTGGACCACATGATCAAAGTGGCGGCGCAGGCGGGGTTTAAGGGAATTGAGCCCATGGTGCTGGAGATTTCGGAGAGCGCCTTGGGCTGCGGGAAGTATTGGCTGGGGGATTTTTGCGACGCGTCCCGGCTGAAGGATGCGCTGGCGGCGCACGACATGAAATTGGCCGGCTTGGCCTTGGTGTGCGGCTGGGACGGCGAGGAGGAAACTCCCGCGGAGCGGGCGGCGGCGGACTTTACGATGGACCTGCTGGCGCATTTTCCGGGAGCCATGCTGGGGACGGTGACCCTGCCGAGCGGGCGCAAGAATGATTTGCAGCGGCGCCGCCTCAATGTGGCGCGCAATGTCAATGCCGTGTCGCGCCGGGCCGCGGACCTGGGCTTGAAGTGTTCCTACCACCCCAACAGCCCGCCGGCTTCCATCGTGCGGACCCAGGAAGACTACGACGTGGTGCTGAGCAGTTTGGATCCCTCGGTGACGGGGTGGACTCCGGATGTGGGCCACATTGTGCGCGGCGGGATGGATGTGATCGCGACGCTGAACAAGTGGCAGCATTTGGTGAATCACATTCACTACAAGGATTTTTCGGGGAATGGCCCGGAGCCGTGGGCGCAGATGGGCACGGGGAAGTTGGACTTCCCCAAGATCACGGAGTGGCTGACGGCGCGGAAGTATGAAGGCTGGATCATCTGTGAGGATGAAGCGCACGGGGCGGTGGATGATCCGGACGGCGTGACTTTGCAAAATGGCCAGTGGTGCCGGGACAACCTGGAGCCCTTGGTTTAGGGTCTGGCGGGGCGGGGGCGGCCGGAGAGTTCAGGTCGCCCCCGTCGGGGGAGGGGATGGTTTTTTGGCGCTAGCGAGCTATGTCGACGTCCCGCACTTTGACGAGTTGGCTGGCGTTTTTGTTTTTGGCTTATCGGGCCTCGGTGCTGGGGCTGCCGTGGTTGGCGGATCATTTTGGGTTAGCGACGGAGGTGGCGTGGGGGCAGTGGAAATACTTTCCGGGCTGTCCATATAAGGCGTTGGATGGGGCGTTTGCTTGGTTTCCGCTGTGGGTGGTTTTGGGGCTGTGCCTGATCGCGCCCTGGGGGCGGTGGGTGCTGGGTTGGGTGCGGGAGGGCGAGCCGGTGCCGCTGGACGATGCGGTGTCGCGGCGCCTCAATGCGGCGGGGCGCTGGGGATGGGCGGGGATCGTGGTGGGCAACCTTTTTCGGGTGGTGCCGCGGGCCTGGGGGGACTTTATGACCTTGGATCCGAGCACCGAGCCCTGGGAGAAAGCCGGGGGGATCCCGGAGGGGGATGCGCTGTCTCCGGTGCTGTTGGGGATGCTGTTGGCGGCGCTGCTGGGACCGGAGGTGCGGGCGTGGGCGAGCGCGGGTTTTGCGGCGGGAATCGACGCGGTATTTTCGCCGGGGGGGAACGAGGCGGTGCCGCCCTACACCTTGCGGCTGGCGCGCTTTTATGAGGAGAAGGGGCGCTGGGAGGAAGCCGAGGCGGAGTACGCCCGGGTGCTGTCGCATCACCCCGAACAGGTGGAGGCTTGGCGGGAGCGCTTGGAGCTGGCGTTCCGGCGCGGGGTAGCGGCGAAGCCCGGCGCGGTGGAGATCGCAGGGGCGGCGCGGCGGGCGCTGCGGACCGAGGCGGACCGGGAGGTCATCCGGGCCTGTGCGGCGGCGTGGGGCTTGTAGGGCGGGCGCTAGGAGGGCCGGGCGCGGGCGTTTTTAGCGATGGTGGTGAGGATGGCGATGAGCTGGTTGGTCTCGCTTTGGAGGGAAACCAGGGGGGGCGCGGGGGCGATTTTGCCGACGGCGAGGAGTTCCATCCAGTAGGCGGTTTCGTCGAGTTCCTTGATGCAGTCGTCGATTTTGGCGGCGAACGCAGGGGTGGCGCGGCTGCGGTGGGCCTCGCGGTAGTGGGCGCCCACGGCGGTGCCGGCGCGGAGGAGTTGTTCGCCGAGGATGCGGGCTTCGTCGGAATCTGGGAGGTCGACGAACGCGCGGAGGATGCGCAGGGCAAAATCCCGAGTGCGGTCTCTTAGGTCGAATGGCGGTTCTTTGTCGTCGCGTTCCCTCGTCATGGGAGAGCCTATAAGGGGCTTTGGGAGAATAAGCCAGCTCTTGCTGCGGAGTTCTGCGCGGGGAGGCTTGCCGGTGGGGGGAGATGGGGGCAGGGTGGAGGCATGTCCAAGGTCAAACGCATCGGTCACTTGTTGGTGGGGGATTTTTTCCGCAAGCACGGGAAGCACCTGGAGCTGGAGTTGATTGGGGAGGAGGGGGGGCTGGGGCGGAAGATCTTTGAGCCGTCGGTGAATCGGCCGGGCTTGGCCCTGGCGGGATTTTATCTCTATTTTGCGTACAAGCGGATTCAGGTGCTGGGGAACTCGGAGTTTGCCTATTTGGGGGCGCTCTCGGAGCGGGAGCAGATCAAGCGCTTTCAGGAAATGTGCGCCTGCGACATCCCCTGCGTGGTGGTGTGCCGGAACCGGAGGATGCCGGAGGCGATGATAGAGATCGCGAATCGGGCGGGGTTGGCGGTGTTTCGGAGCAGCATGGATACCATGCGATTTATCAATGCGTGCACGCTGTGGCTGGACTGGGAATTTGCGCCGACCACGACGGAGCACGGGTGTATGGTGGACGTGAAGGGAATTGGGGTTTTGATCAAGGGGGAGAGCGGGGCGGGGAAGAGCGAGGCGGTGCTGGGATTATTGGAGCGCGGGGCGGCGCTGGTGGCGGACGACCTGGTGCGGTTTCGGGCGCCGGAGGGACGGGAGCTGGAGGGGACCGCTTCGGAGTTGGGGCGCTTTCACATGGAAGTGCGCGGGATTGGGGTGGTGAATGTGCCGCTGCTGTTTGGGGCGGCGTCGATGCGGGTGCGCAAGCGCTTGGATTTGGTGGTGAACTTGAAGCCGTTGAAGGACTTTCCGGATGTGGACCGATTGGGAATTGAGCAGCAGCAGTATGCGGTGCTGGACCGGCAGGTCCCGCTGATCGAATTGCCGGTGGGCCCGGGGCGGGACACGGCGCGGCTGGTGGAGGTGGCGGCGCTGGAGCAGAAATTGCGCAGCTTCGGGCACCACAGCGCGGTGGAGTTCAGTCAGACTCTACTGCGGACCATGGAGGAGCAGCGGATCAGCTGAGGGGGGGCGGGAATTTTTGGGAAAGGTGCCATCCGCCCTTGCTGGCAGGGCTGCGGCATCCACTTTTGGCCGTATGTTGACGCGCGAACTTACTATCACCAACAAGCTCGGACTTCACGCCCGTCC
The DNA here is from genome assembly GCA_947460575.1 of Verrucomicrobiales bacterium. Taxonomy (GTDB): domain Bacteria; phylum Verrucomicrobiota; class Verrucomicrobiia; order Verrucomicrobiales; family V1-33; genus CAIZWU01. Next base: position 16,131 of record CANHIJ010000012.1, read on the forward strand.
TGCGGCCATGTTCGTGAAGATCGCCAGCGCGCACCAGGCGGAAATCTGGGTCGAGAAGGATGAAGAGCAGGTCAATGGAAAAAGCATCATGGGACTCATGATGCTGGCGGCGGGCTACGGGTCCAAGCTCACCGTGACCGCGGAGGGCCCGGACGAGGCGCAGGCCATGGCGCAAATCGAGGCTCTGGTGGCGAGCGGTTTTTCGGAAAATCGCTAGGGGGCGCAGGGCGATATCTTGAGCGGATAGGGCGCTGCCTCGCAGGGGCGGATGGGGCCGCAGCGAGGTGCGGGATGCGGCGCTAGGGTGCGGCATTCCCAGGGGAGAGGCCGAAAAAAGCCGCAGGTCGAAAACCTGCGGCTTCGGGGGAGCGGCCCGGATGGGGTGGGCCGGGAGAGATTACATTTTCATTTTGGCGTGGGCTGGGGCGGCCTTGGCGGCGCTGTCGCAGCTGCTGCAGGCGGCGGCGGGCTTGGCGGCTTTGTCTGCGCAGCAGCTGCCACCGGAGGTGGTGCAGGCGCAGCTGGAGAGAAGGAGGGCGGCGGCGGCGCCGAGGAGGAGAGCGATGTTTTTCATGGCGGGGTGGTTTGTGGGTAGGTTCTGTAGCGATGGGGCGGCGGAAATGCCGGGCCCAAGGGGAGAGCTTAGCGCGGTTTTGCGCGGGAGGGCAGCGCTTTTTTCAGGCGGGAGGGGCGGCGGGGGGCGGGTTCCAGAGTTCGCGGATGCGGACGATAGAGAGGGCGCGGCCCGTGAGGGGATCGACTTCGACGAGGGCGCCGCAAAGGAGGGCGGGGCCGGAGGCGACGGTGAAGCGGGAGGGCAGGGAGGTGACGAAGCGGCGCAGCACGGCGGGGATGTCGCTGCCGATAACGCTTTCGGTGGGGCCGCACATGCCGGCGTCGGTGAGGTAGGCGGTGCCGCCGGGGAAGATGGTTTCGTCGGCGGTTTGGACGTGGGTGTGGGTGCCGACGACGGCGGAGACGCGGCCGTCGAGGAAGCGGCCCATGGCGATTTTTTCGCTGGTGGCTTCAGCGTGGAAGTCGAGAAAGATGACGGGGGTTTCCTGGCGGAGGGCGGCGACTTCGGCGTCGAGGGCGAGAAAGGGGTTTTCCGTGGGAGGGTTCGTGAAGGTGCGGCCCATGGCGCAGGCGACGGCGACTTTTCCTTTGTCGGTGTCGAGGACGATGCTGCCTTGGCCGGGGGAGCCTGGGGGGAAGTTGAGGGGGCGGAGCAGGCGGGGCTCGGTGGCCATGTAGGGGATGAGCTCGTTTTGATCCCAGCAGTGGTCGCCGAGGGTGACGACGGTGGCGCCGGCGCGGAGGAGGCCGATGCAGAGGCGGGGGGTGAGGCCGCGGCCGGCGGCGGCATTTTCACCATTGATGATGACAAAGTCGGCTTGAAGGCGTTCTTTGAGTTCTGGCAAGAGGTCGGTGATGGCGCGGCGCCCGGGTTCGCCAAAGACGTCGCCCAGGAAGAGAATCCGCAGGGTAGCGGCGATCGGCACATTCAATGAAGCATTCACTTTTAGTTCATAAGGCGGCGGGCCCGGCCTTGTCCAACGGCAAAGCGCTGGGGCGGCGGCGCTTTTTGCGCATGGGGGCAGCGGCGGCAGCTGGGGGGGTAGTGGGCTGCAGTCGGCGGGGCGAGGGGCCCGCGGCGCCGCCGGAGGGGCCGCGGGCGTGGCATTTGTCGGAGTTGGCGCCGCCGCCGGAGTGGAGTCGGCTCGATGGGTGGCAGGGGCAGGTGCGGGGGAGCGAATTTCGCCGCTTGCTGGAGACGGTGTCGACGGATGGCGCGGGATTTTGGAGCGCGCTGGAGCTGCGGGAAGACCGGGCCTTGATCCGCACTTCGACGGCGGAGGAGGGGGCGGAGCGGTATGCGCTGCGCTTTGCCGCGGAAGCGGGAGCGGGGCCCGCGGCGCGAGGCGAGGGACCGGCGGCGCGGTATTGGCGGAGAGCGGGGGAGATGGGGCGGTCGCCGGGGCGCCCACTGGAGGGGGTGCATATCGCCTTGGATGCGGGGCATTTGGGGGGGCGCTGGGCGCAGATGGAGGCGCGGTGGTATCGGGTGGGATCGAGTCCGGCGGTGATGGAGGGGGAGCTGACCTTGCAAACGGCGCGGCGGCTGCGGGGGCTGTTGGAAGCGGGTGGGGCGCGGGTAAGCTTGGTGCGGGAGACGGCGGAGCCGCTCACGGCGCAGGAGCCGACCGCCTTGCGGGGGGCGGCCCTGGCGAGCTTGGTGGCGGGGCAGGGGACGGGAGTGGTTTTCCGGGAGGAGCAAATCCGGCGGGAGGCGGAGCGACTTTTTTACCGCACTTCGGAAATTCGGGCGCGGGGGCAGCGGGTCAACGAGGTGCTGCGGCCAGATCTCGTGGTGTGCTTGCATTTCAATGCCGAGGACTGGGGCGGGGACGCGGGGCAGCCGGTCTTTTCGGGGCGCAACCACCTGCACGTTTTGGCCCACGGGTGCTTGAGCGGGGCCGAGTTCGCCCTCGACGACCAGCGCTTCGACACCCTGCTGCGGCTCGTTCAGGGTGTTCCCGACGAGGAAATCCGGCTCTGCGACGCGGTGGCGCGGCATTTGGCGCGGGCCACTGGGCTGCCCGCCTACAGCTATTTGGGCAAAAACGCGCGCCGGGTGAGCGATAACCCCTACGTTTGGGCGCGCAATCTTTTGGCCAATCGAGTGTACCACTGCCCGGTGGTGTTCACCGAGCCCTACGTGATGAATCACGCCGAGGTCTTTGCGCGGCTCCAGGCGGGAGACTACGAAGGGGAGCGAGAGGTCGCGGGGCGGCGCGGCCCCAGCCTGTTTCGGGAATACGCCCAGGGCGTGGCCGACGGGCTGGCCGCGGCCCTGGAGGCGGGAAGGGCATAGAGGGCGCGCAGGCTCAAGAGCTCTTGGTCAGGAGCAGCACCAGGGCGCTGGACTTGTCGTAAATGGATTGCACTTGGGAGGCGGTGAAGGGTTTGCCTTCGGGCATGTCGAGGAGGGCGCGGATTTCCTCTAGGCCCGCCCGCAGGGGTTTCATCCAGGGGCGCTTTTGCAGGGTGGGGTTAAGTTCGGCGAGGAGGGCGCTGAAGTATTCTAAAAGGTCGGCGCGGGCCAGCAAGCCGGCGCGCTCGGGGGAAAAGGGATCGGCGGCGGTGCCGCTGGCGATTTGGAGGCCGCGCAGCCAGCCGCCCAAGCTGATGAGGTGGGCCATTTCCATGTCGCGGAGCAGGACCATGTCGCTTTCGACGTCTTTTTGGGTCCCGGCGAGGTCGTCGCGGAGGGTCTTCCAATCGCCGAGGGCGGAGTTTTCCAGCAGGCTCTTAGCGTGCTCAGTGACGCGGGCACCCGCTCCGAGGGCCTTGGCGTGCTTGAGGACGGCGCGGCCGGTGTCTTCGAGGTCGGAGATTTTTTCGGTTTGGACGGAGAGAAAGCCGTCGCCGATGAGGACGCCGAGGGAGAGGGCGACGAGGGAGCGGTCGCTGGAGGTGGACTTGGGGAGGGGTCGCTTGAGTTTCTCGTAGGGGAGGGAACCGAGGGCTTCGAGTTGGGCGAAGATTTTGCGGATGGAGGGGGTGGTAAAGGGGTTGACGCCATACTCCTCGCGGAGGTGTTCATCCTCCAGGAGGTCGTCGGGGACCTCGGGGAGGGAAGGGGCGGCGGGGGCGGGCCGCGCCGGGGCCGCGGGGGCGGGCGCAGATGGGGCCGACTGGGCGAGCGGGGCCGCAGCCAGCAGGCAGAGAAGGAAGGCGGTCAGCGGGAGGGACATGGGGCGCGAGGCGGCAGGGAGGGGGAACATTTGCCGCTAGAGGACTATGGGGCCAGCGGGCGGGTTTTCGAGTTTTTTCCGAGGAATATTTGCCCTGTTGACTGGGGGGGGAAGTCGCGGCTGTTTCCGGGCTCCCCGGCCCCAGGGCGTTTCCGGGCCATTTTGATTTGCTATGCAATTGCCGACTCTCCTCTGGCTCTGCTGCTACCTCTTCGTAGTGGGCGGGCTGTCTGCTTTTGGCCTCCACCGGTGGTATTTGGTGGCCTTGTTTTGGAAAAACTATCGCAATCCGCCGCAGCCCCTGGGCCGCTTTGAAAAGCTGCCCCTGATCACGGTGCAGTTGCCCATTTACAACGAACAGATGGTGGTGTCGCGCCTGGTCAAGGCGGTCGCGGCTTTGGACTACCCGCGCGAGTTGCTGCAAATTCAAATTTTGGACGACTCCACCGACGAGACCCAGCAGATTTGTGAGGCCGAGGCCGCCCAACTGCGCGCCCAGGGCTTTGACGTCCTGCTGCTGCACCGGGTGGACCGCACCGGATTTAAGGCCGGAGCATTGGAACACGGGATGGCCCAGGCCAAGGGGGACTTCATTTTTATCCTCGACGCCGATTTCGTGCCCGCCCCGGGCGTGCTCCACGAGATGGTGCATTATTTTACGGACGAGAAAATCGGGATGATCCAGACCCGCTGGGGCCACATCAACCGGGACTACTCGGTGCTCACCAAGGCCCAGGCGCTGTTTCTCGACGGACACCTGGTGGTGGAACAGGTCGCCCGCAGCCGCAGCGGGCGGTTTTTTAACTTCAACGGCACCGCCGGCATTTGGCGCAAACAGACTATCATCGACGCCGGAGGCTGGCAGCACGACACCCTCACCGAGGACCTCGACTTGAGCTACCGGGCGCAGATGAAGGGCTGGAAATTCATCTTTCTCAAGGACGTCATCAGCCCCGCCGAGCTGCCAGTCGACATCAGCGGCTTCAAGAGCCAGCAGTTTCGCTGGACTAAGGGGTCCATTCAGACCTGCCGCAAAATTCTTGGCCCGGTTTGGCGCAGCCACATCCCGCTCATCCTCAAAATCGAGGCCACGGTGCACCTGGGAGCCAACTACGCCTATCTCCTGCTCCTGCTCATGCTCTTCCTAGTCTTTCCGGGGGCGGGCGCCGACTTCAAGATGGGGGGGTACCGCGGTTTGCTCCTCGACCTCCCGGTTTTCCTCCTCACCACGGCCTCGGTGGGCGCCTTCTACCTCTCCAGCCAAATCGCCGCCTACCCCAAAACCGGCTGGAAAAACATCATCTACCTCCCCGTCCTCCTGGCCTTGGGCACCGGCATGAGCATCAGCAACGGCAAGGCCGTCATCGAGGCCATGCTCGGCAAAGAAAGCGCCTTCATCCGGACCCCCAAATACGGCATCGAGAAAAAGGGCCAGCGCTGGCAGCGGGCCGCGGGCCGCCCCGCCAAAAAAGGTTTGCTGGGATTAGAAATAATTCTCGCCGTATACTTCACGGGTGTTGTTATTTTTGGAGTCTTAAATAAACACTGGTTTTCCCTGCCGTTTTTGCTTATGTTCACCTCGGGATTCTGGTACGTTGCCGCCGGTTCGCTGGCGCAGGCCTTGCGGAATCGGCCGAGCGACGAGGCGAGCCGCCCTGCCGCGGCCTAGAACTATTTCTAAAAAAATGAGCTTTTTTGCCCGCCGCTTTTTTGCCGTTGCCGGACGTTTTGGTGCTGGCGTGGCGGCGTTGGTGGGGCTGGTGGGGCTGACGAGCTGCACGGCGACGCATCCGGAGCGGGCGCTGATGGTGAGCGTGGCGGACCAGAAGATGGCGCTGTACGAGAAGGGGGCGTTGGTGCGGGTTTACGGGGTTTCGACGTCGAAGTTTGGGGTGGGCGACCAACACCGCAGCAACTGCACGCCGGTGGGGAAGATGAAGGTGGCGAAGAAGATTGGGCAAGGGGTGCCGCCGGGGATGGTGTTTAAGAGTCGGCAGCCCACCGGGGAGGTGTTGCGGCCGAATGCGCCGGGGCGGGATCCGATTGTGACGCGGATCCTGTGGCTGCAGGGGACGGAGTCGCAGACCCGCAACGCCTTTGGGCGCTTCATCTACATCCACGGGACACCGGAGGAAGTGAACATTGGGCGGCCTGCCAGCTTTGGGTGCATTCGGATGCGGAGCATGGATGTGATCGACCTCTTCAACCACGTGCCGGTGGGCTTGCCAGTGGTGATTGAGAAGGGGCACTTGCCTGGGTCTGCGCGGCACCAGGCGGAATACGCGTATGTGGCTCCGGCGCCAGTGGTGCCGCTGAAGCAGTTTAGCCCGGCGCGGCCCGCGGCGGGTCCGGCTACGGCGGTGGCCAGCGCGCGGCGGAAGCGATAATTTCGGTGCGCCCGCCCCTTGACAGCTCTGAAAAAGGGCCTAGTTTCGCCCTCCTTTCCCTACTGACTTTCCAAAGACATGGCCAACAATAAATCCGCCAAGAAGCGCAACCGCCAGACTGTGGCCCGCACCGCCCGCAATCGCTCGATCAAGACCCGCGTCAAGAACGCCCGCAAGGCCGCCCTGGCCGCCATTTTGAGCGGAGACAAGGAAGCCATCGCCGCCAAGATCGCGATCTATTCCTCCACGGCCGACAAGGCGGCCAACCGCAACGTGATCCACAAAAATGCGGCTTCCCGCTTCAAGTCGAGAATTGCCCTCGCGCTCGCCAAGGCCAGTGCCTAAGCAAAGTTGCTGAGTTTCATTATTTATTTTTTCTTCCGCGCGCCTCCCCTGTGGGAGGCGCGTTTTTTTGTGGGGACTAGGTGTCGGGATATAGTGTCGGGACTGGCGGGGCGGCCCCGGCGCGGGCCGCTCTGGACAGCGGGGCCCGCAGCGCTAGAATGCGGGGATGAAATGTGCGATTTTTCTGATGAGTGCGGGATTGCTCGTGGGTTCGGCGCTGGGGGCGCCCTTGGTTTGGCCGATCAACCAGGACGAGGCCCAAGTGCCTGCGTACCACCTGCCGGAGCTGCTCGAGGCGGAGGATGGAGCGGAAGTAAAGAGCGCGGCGGACTGGCGCTGGCAGCGGCGCCCGGAGTTGCTGCGGCTCTTTGAGGAACAGATGTACGGCCGGGCCCCGGGGCGGCCCGCCTTGGCCTACGAGGTTTTGGAAGATGCGGTCGCGGCCCTCGATGGCAAGGCGCGGCGCAAGCAGGTGCGGGTCTATTTTAGCGGCAAGCGGGAAGGGCCTTTTATGGACCTGCTGCTCTACGTTCCCGCCCAGGCCACCGGACCGGTGCCGTTTTTCTGGGGATTGAATTTTCAGGGAAACCACGCGGTCGCGGCGGATCCCGGCATTCGGATGGCCCGGCCCGTGCCCGGCCCGCGCCCCAAACCCGCCGAGGCCAGGGGGAGCCAGGCGGAGCGCTGGCAGGTCGAGTGGGTTCTGGCGCAGGGCTACGGCACGGCCACGGCTTGTTATGAGGACATCGATCCCGACTTCGACGACGGGTTTGCCAATGGGGTGCACGCCCTGTTCCCAGAAATCGAAGCCCGGCGGGACGGGGCCACCTGGGGCAGCTTAGCGGCCTGGGCCTGGGGCCTGCGGGTGGGAATGGATTATTTGGAGGCGGAGCCGTGGTGCGATGCCCGCTGCGTCGCCCTGCACGGGCACTCGCGCCTGGGGAAAGCCGCGCTCTGGGCCGGGGCCCAAGACGAACGCTTTTCGGTGGTCATTTCGAACAACAGCGGCTGCGGAGGCGCCGCCCTGAGCAAGCGCTGCTTTGGAGAAACCCTGGGCCGGATCAACACCAGCTTCCCGCACTGGTTTGCCCAAAACTTCCAGCAGTGGAACGGGCGGGAGGCCGCGCTGCCCTTCGACCAACACCAACTGCTCGCCCTGGTGGCCCCTCGCGGCCTGCTCGTGGGCAGCGCCGAAGCGGACCTCTGGGCCGACCCCGAGGGCGAATGGAGCGCCGCCCGCCACGCCGCGCCCGCCTTCGTCTTGCTGGGCGAAACCGGACTGGCCCCCGATTTCGCGCGGGTCAATTTCGCGGTCGCGGCGGGCAATCCCGCTTGCTGGCAGCGCCCCGGCAAGCACGACGTCACCGCCCGCGACTGGCAGCGCTGGACCGCATTCGCCCAGGCCCGCTGGGGAAAATAAGATGGCTTCGGGAAGGCGGCACTTTTTGGCGGGAAGCCTGGCGGTCGGCGCGGCCTGGCTGGCCCCGCGCGCCGCGGCGGCCCCTCCTGGACCGCCGGAACCGGCTGCGCCGACGGAGCGGCCGGGAAGTGGCCCCCGCTTCCGGGTGGCGGCGGACGGCTGGGGCGCGGCCTCGCTGCCCGAGGTAGAGGCCGTGCTGCGGTCGGCCGCGGCCCCGCTTTGGAAGTACTTCCCCGAGCGGTCCCTGGAGCCCATCGTGGTGGTGCGGGGGCGCGAGGGGCCCATCGTGCACTACCAGCGCAACGTGGTGGGGGAAATCGTGATGAAACTCGACACCCAAGACTACCTCTGGTGCCAGTACGTCTACCAATTCGCCCACGAATTTTGCCACATCCTCTGCGGGTACCGCGACCAGCCTTGGAAAGGCCACAATTGGTTTGAGGAGACCCTCTGCGAGATGGCCTCCCTCTTTGTGCTGCGCCGACTCAGCGCCACTTGGGAAGCGGCGCCTCCCTATCCGGCTTGGCGGGCCTACGCTCCGGAATTTCGCCGCTATGCCCAAACCGTGATGGACAGCCGCAGCCAAGTGGGCGGCGGCCATCTGGGCGATTTTTACCAGCAGCACCGCCGGGATTTGGAGCGCACCCCCAGCGATCGGCACCTTAATGGAGCCATGGCCCTGACCCTGCTTGGCCTGGTGGAGGGGGCCCCAGAATCCTGGGAGTCCCTGGCCTGGCTCAACACGCAAAATGCCCCCGAGGGCGAGCCTTTCCCCGCCTACCTGGCGCGCTGGCGCGACGCCGTCCCGGGGCGGCACCGCGGTTTTGTCGACGAAGTGGCGCGCCAGTTTGGGGTCGCTCGCAACGCCGGGCCACGGGCGCATTCTGCTGATTGAAGGAAGAATCGGCCTGCGTAGACTGCCCACTCTCATGTCCCAGCCCACCACTACTACCCTCCTGACGGCCCTGCTGCTGTCGGCCCCGCTCGCTTCCGCCGCTTTTTATGGCGACCCGCCCGATGCCACCCACCCCTGGGCCATCCACGACGACAACCGCGCCCAGCCTGCGCGGGTCGAGCCGGGCCACTACAGCACCCAGGAAAAGCCCGGCCAGCCGCCCTCCGACGCCATCGTCCTCTTCGACGGCACTCCGGCCACTCTGAAAAATTGGGTTTCCGACCAAAACCCCAAGGAGCCCACCAAGTGGGTCGTGCAGGACGGCGCCTTCCAGTGCGTCCCCGGGTCCGGCTATGTGCGCACCCAGCAAGAGTGGGGCGATTGCCAACTCCACGTCGAATGGTCCGCCCCCGCCAAGGTCGAGGGCAGCAGCCAAGGCCGGGGCAATAGCGGCATTTTCCCCATGGGCCAGGTTGAAGTCCAAGTGCTGGACAATTTCAACAACCCGACCTACGCCGACGGCTTTGCGGCCTCCGTCTACGGGGTCAACCCGCCCCTCGCCAACGCCCTCAACGCCCCAGGGACCTGGCAGGTCTACGACATCGTCTTCCGCCGCCCCATTTTCCAAGACGGCAAGATGGTCGAGGACGGCTACCTCACGGTTTTCGTCAACGGAGTGCTCGCCCAGGACCACACCGCCCTCGAGGGCGGCGGCGGCCACAAGGGCCGCTCCAAAAATCACCCCTTCCCCGAAAAAGGACCCCTTAAACTCCAGGACCACGGGAATCCAGTGCGCTATCGCAACATCTGGTACCGCCCCCTTCCCGCCCGGGCCGCCGAGGGTGGCGACGTCAGCCACATGAGCCCTGAGGCCACCGCTGCCAAGCGCGCCGCCATCGCCGCCGACATCCGCGCCGACGCCGCCAAGCAGACCGGAACCGGAAAAATGCTGCGCCTCCTCGAATCCCTCGTCTACGCCCCCGACGCTGCGACCCTAGCGGAATCCTCCAAGCTCTCCGCCGACTTCCTCACCTCCGTCAAGGGCCTGAGCGGCGCCCCGCTCGACCAAAAAGAAGCCCAAATCCGCCAAGTCCTCTCGGCCTTAGAATACTGCGCCAAGGCCAAAGCCGTGCCCGCCGCCCTGCCCGAACAAGCCGCCCTCGCGGCCCTCATCGAAAAAGCTGGCTGGAACGAAAAGAAAAAATAGCCCTCCCGCGGCGCACCTAGCCGCCCCCAACCCAAAGCCTGCGGGGCCCCCTCCGCAGGCTTTGTCGCGCCCGGGTGACGACCGGGGCTGGGGGGCAGGGAACACCTGGCTAAACCCATTTGGCCTTGTCTGCGGTCGCCTTGTGCCCCAGGAGGAAAGCATGGCATTTACGGCAATGGAACTCTGTGCGGGAGGAGGGGGGCAAGCCTTGGGCTTGGAGCTCGCCGGATTCGAGCACGCCGCGGTGGTGGAATACGAATCCGCGTTTTGCGAGACGCTGCGATGCAATCGCCCTCACTGGAAAGTGATTTGTCAGGATATTCGGGAATTTGACGGGAAGCCCTATCAAGGGGTTGACCTGCTGGCGGCCGGGGTGCCCTGTCCGCCGTTCAGCATTGCGGGGAAGCAGCTGGGCAACGACGACGAGCGGGACATGTTTCCGGCCGCGCTGCGGATCGTGCAAGAGGTCCAGCCGCGCGCGGTTTTGATCGAAAACGTGCCGGGGCTAGGAGCAGCGAAGTTTGCCGCATACCGCTTAGGGTTGTTTCGGCAATTGGAGGCGCTGGGGTATGTCCCGGCGGCAAAAATACTGCAGGCCTCAGATTTCGGGGTTCCGCAACTGCGGCCTCGTTTTCTGATTGTGGCGTTGCGGCCGGAGGATGCGATTCACTTTGTCTGGCCGGAGTCCCCGGCGGTGGCGCCCACGGTGGGGGCTGCCCTCAAAGATTTAATGGGAGCCAATGGATGGAAGGGGGCGGACGCTTGGGCGCTGCGGGCGGGAAAGATTGCGCCGACCTTGGTGGGAGGTTCTAAGAAGCATGGCGGCCCGGATTTGGGCCCGACGCGGGCCAAGGCCCAGTGGCGGCAATTGGGGGTGGATGGCATGGGCCTGGGAAATGAGGCCCCGAGCCCGAGCTTCCCCGAGGAGGGGAATCCCCGAATCACCGTTCGGATGGCGGCCCGGATCCAGAGCTTCCCTGATACTTGGATTTTTCCCGGCAAAAAGACGGTTTCCTATCGGCAAATAGGCAATGCCTTTCCGCCTCTGGTGGCCAAGGCGGTCGGCCAGGCTATCATTCGGGCTTTTCAACGCCAAGCATGCGAACTAATAGCAGGTTCTAGGGAATCCCAGCAACTTCGCTTGCTGGAGTCAGCGAAGCCTAAAGCACCCCCAAATGCCTCCAAAAATATCGACAAAAAAAGCGCTGCTCGCCTTCCTGCTGTCAAACGTGGGCCGAGTCATTGAGGCGCGCGAACTCCAAGAAGCGGCGGGGTTTGCCGCCGAGTGGGCGCGGCGGGTGCGGGAGTTGCGCAATGAGGAGGGTTATCAAATTCTCTCTCACAAGGACCGCGCCTCCCTCAAGCCGGGTCAATACCTGATAGAAACCGACAAGCGTGTCCCCGCGTTCGCCCGCTCTATCTCTAAGGAAACCAGGGCCTATGTGCTGGAGCGGAATGGCTACACTTGTCAGATGTGCGGGGCGGGAGCGGGGGATCAAGACCCCTTTAATCCGGCCCGGAAACTCCGGCTTGCGATAGCTCACATCATCGACAAATCAAAAGGGGGACTCGATACTCCTAGCAACTTAGTGGCGCAGTGCACCAACTGCAATGAAGGCCTGCAAAACGCGGGTCCCCCCAAGCCCGACCGCGCCATGCTCATGGGCCACATTCGCCGGGCCACCAAGGACGACCAGCGGCACGTCCTGCAGTGGCTGCGGACGAAGTTTCCCGAGGAAGCGCCCTGAAGAACGGAGGGCGTTCAGCCTTTACGGGGGAGGCAGGGACGTTGGCGCGGGTCCGTGAGCGAGCAGCCAGCGGAGATCCGAGACGCGGTGCATGTCGGACAGGATGAGCGGGCTGACGGGGACGGCTGATCCGTGCATGGCCTCGCGGCACTCCAGACCAGGCGAACGCCGAAAGGTTCCCCGCGTGGCACTAGAAAACCCCGGAGCCTGATGGCCCCGGGGTTTCTAGCGGAATGGTACGGGGGGTGGTTGCCTTTAGAGTCGGCGCACCCGCAGGTAAGCGCGGGGAGAGCCTGCTGGAAGGACCCCGCCGTTGGCCGGATAGAGCGCGGTGATATTTGAATTGAGGGTTGTCGTCCCCGCAGCACCAACAATCACCGGGCCGGGAGCAACATTCCATTTTTGTGGAGTTCCCGGAGCGCCAGCCTCCATATGGGTGCTGTATTCCAGTTGATAGGTAGCCCCGGCAGTGGAAACAAAAGTGAGAGCGTAGGCCCCGTTCACCGGATTGGCGGTGAAGTGGGTCACCGGAATGGTTTCTGGGGCGGCGGAGGCGACAAGTTCCAGTAGATCAAAGTCCGCCACGGTAGTGCCCGCCCCCTCCACCAAAAGAGGGTAATTAAATCCGGGGGAAACCGGAGCCTTGGCGCCAACGACTTCCCACCACGAACCACCACCGCCCTCGAACACCAGGGTCTTGATCGTATAGGTGCCGACAGCGAGGGTGACCTGACCGATGGTGCGGCTGTTTCCGGTACCTACTTCCACCTGAAGCCGGTTATTGAAGCCGCTCTCCGGCACGGATTCCGTGAGGATGGCCTGGGCGGTATGATTGCTTTCCAGAATGGAACTCCAGACCGGATTGCCGGGACCTGAAATGTCCATGTAGCCGCCATCATCACCTTGGAAACCCAGATTGTAGACGCCAGCCTGGGTGATTACCAAGCTGCCGGTCGCCCGCATCGCGTAGTTGTTATCATCGGCCGCCGTATTCCGGGGAAACGGGTGGTTCGGTGTGAAGCTGCCATCGGCTCCCGCTTGAGGGTCCGTAAAATTCAGCAGGGGCCAGGTGGTGGTGGTTTTATCAGCATCGAGCAAAGCCTCAGCTGCGGCAATCGAGCCGAGACTGCCTCCTGCGGTATCCGGCAGGGAGGTTTCCACGCTCCAAGGACCGGCCATGCCAGGAACGACGATGGTGGTGGCAGGGGACTTGTATCCCACCGTTCTCCAGCCCTGCGGGGGCTCGGTGCCGTGAGGATATTCCCCGGTGGCGGCGATGAGTTCATACCAGAAACCGCCGCCGCCTTCCCATTGGATATATTCCAAATCGTATTCGCCGGCCGCCAGGAATAGGATGCCACGGGTGTTGCTTTCGCCGGTAGGGGCATCAAAAAACAACTCGTTGGGATTCGACATTTCGAACCGGCCGTTTGCCTGGTTGGCATCGCCGTTGGTCGCCCGCTTGAAGCTGGGGTTGGCTCCCGCCACTGCTGTGACACGCAGCAGAAACCCATCATCGCCACGGCCCCAGAAGGTATAGGAGCTACTGGTGGGGACGGAGATGCGCCCCTTGGCGACGGTAACGACCCGGTCATTGTCACCTTGGGGGGCATTGGGATCGTCATTGAGCAGATCATCTCCCAAAATAGTGCCCGATGCGCCGGTGGTGGACAGGGGGTCGCGGGCATTGAGGGAGCTGCGGAGACTGTCGAAAGTCAAGTTGTCTCCGTCAGCAGGGGTGCGGACGGTATCCCGCAGGAAAGCGCTCACCTGTTGGAGATTATCCACACTATCGGCGGAGAACCAGGTGCGCACCCCAAACTTGCCCGCGGCTCCAGGAATGCCAGGAGGGTTGGTGATCCAGCGGGCTTGGTAAGGGACGGCCCGCAGCGCCGGATCACGGGGATTGCCTAACAGAGTCCAAGTATTGGTATCCCGGTCTGCTCTGAAGGTGCCCGGGGCGGAAGCGACCTCCCATGAAGCACCGCTCGTGCCTTCAAAGGCCACGAACTGCACGTCATACGTTCCAGGAGCGGTGAAGTTATAGACGCCTCGGGTATTGGAATCTCCGGTGAAACCAGGGAACACGAGGGTTTGCGGGTCACCTTGGTCAATGAGGCCTCCACCGGCAAGGGAGACAAACTTGCTTCCAGCCCCGGCCGGGGGCCCACCGCTGATGCGCAGCGCCATTCCGTCATCACTATGGACACTGTAAGTGACCGGTCCCGCGGCGGCGATCACGATCTGGGTTTTGGCAATCACCATGATATTGTCATCCGGCCCGTCCAGGTTTCCGATAAAAGGAAGATCGTTATTAAAATTCCCCCCCGTCCCGGCCTCATCAGGATCGGTGTGATTGATGACCGGGGCGGTGCCGTCCACAATGGCTCCATCCAAGGGATCGGGGTCCACTGCAGGCAATGCCGCCGCTGCGGTCACCGCAAGATCCAAGCCCGTGCCCCATCCGATGTCGTTGCGGTATTCCCTCATCCCCCACACGCCTACGGAGCCAGAAGGCCCGGGGAGGGCCTCCGCTGGGAGATAAGGCGACCGGACGGTGCCGGAGCCGGTGATGTTGTTGTTTTTTTGGTCCTTGGCCGCTAGAGCATAGGTATGGGTGGAGGCTGGAGCCAGCCCCGTCGCGGCATAAAAAGCGGTGGTGACGCCCGCCGTTTTAGTGACGGAGGTCGGCGCGACGGAAGCCCCATCAATGTCCAAGGTGACGGAGGCGGGCTGCACCAAACTGGTAGGATCGTCCACGATCGTGAAGCGGTAACCCGCATTGCTCAGAGTTGCCTCCGTAACCGTGGCCACCAAATCGAGAGCCGACAGTTCTAAGAGCAGTCCGATGTCGCTTGAGGAAGTCGCATTGCTGCGGACGGAGACTGCCAGGGTGTGCACTCCGGCGGTGATTGCCGGGACGGCCACGATGATCTTGACATCGTCGGGGGCGGCTCCCGGCTGGAGGCCGGCGGCGCGCAAGGGAAAGCTGAAGCCACCTTCGGTATTGGTCGTATCGGACGCAAACGAAGTGTAGGTGTCCGCGACGCCATCAGCAATATTAACTGTCGCGATCAGCACTCCATCAAGATAGATGAAACAGCCGTCGTCACAAACCATCCGGATTGAAGGATCCTTCAGCCCTCCCGCAGGCACACTGAATTCGGTGCGATAGTAGGAGGCGTAGCGTTTGCCTGCGTCGGGCCTGGTCAAGGCCGTACCTGGCGCTGTAATGCCATCCACCCCGCCGTAGGCGAACGGTCCGATGCCTGGTCCGGAGTCGGCGCTAGTGGGATTCGTGGGATCCCCGAAAGTGGACGCCGAGAAGCTGGGACCATCGTAATTCGTGAGAAACTGCGCTTCGGGCAGATACCATGAGGTGATGAAATCCGGGTCGGGGGTACCGTCCTCCCGTGGGGGCAGGGTGCCCATGGGGTGCAGGAAGTTCCAAGAGTGGTCTTCCTGAATGAGCACCTGCTGGGCCTGACCGGGAAGGCTGAAGGCCAGCAGGGCGGCGGCACCGGCGGCAAAGAGGGGAACGACTGCGGCAGGTTTCGGGATAACAACGGGATAGCAAATGCGGGAGTTAATCATAGCGAGGAGGAGTAACTTTCAACGATGGGGAGACCAACGGGCTAGGCGCAGTGCATTAAATTAGCATTAGGCGCGGCGGGTCTGGGGTGCTTTTAAAAAAAGTTCGGTCATTCGTCAATTTTTTATTTTGATTTCATTAAATTTAGGGTTGTGTACTATCAGACACTCCTCACCTCCTGTGGCGGTCGCAGGCGTCGTTATGGGTGAGGGGAGCTAGGTCTTGTTACCAGAGGCGGGGCCGGTATTTTGGAAAAGGATCAAGGCGTGCTGGTAGATTCCCCGCAGGCCAGATCTTTTTGAACCCAGCTTTGGCCCCCAACCATGCACGGGCCACCCAGCGATCCACTGCATCGCTTTCAACTGCTCGCGCTTGATCGGAGGCGTCGCCCCGCGCCAGTGGCGGATCCTCTGCTCGATCAGAGGAGAGCTCAAAAAGGTCG
This sequence comes from Verrucomicrobiales bacterium, assembly GCA_947460575.1. GTDB lineage: Bacteria > Verrucomicrobiota > Verrucomicrobiia > Verrucomicrobiales > V1-33 > CAIZWU01. The sequence goes on from CANHIJ010000012.1 coordinate 31,925, forward strand.
CGTTCCGGGTGAAGGGCACTTCCAGCCGGTGAATCGCCCCGCAGCGCGCCTTCTCGCTCCCGCCAAGCTCACCCCGCTGCGGCAGGGTGCTCCCCGCAGATGGTCAATATTTCTCCAAAAGCCTGTGGGCGGTCCTTCGCTCCCTGCGCCTGCCGCAGCCTTTGGAAGCGCCGCTTAACCATCACCCGGCCAGGCCCGCGCGGGCCCAAGCTTTAGTCTACCAAATTCACCACCAGTTCAAATAGGCTCCCTAGGGGTGGGGGCTAGGGGAGGCCCCGCAGATTCCCCTCCTCTGGGTCTGGGTTTCATGCAGGGTGCGTTTGGGGATTTTTAGAGGGCGAGGCCGTAGCGGGCCATGATGGCGCGGGTGAGGGCGAAGAGGGCGACGGTGAGGGCGGCGCTGGCGCCGAGGGCGCCGTAGAAGCCGAAATGGCGGGCGAGCCAGGGGAAGAGGATAAACATGGGGAGGGTGGGGAGGACGTACCAGAAGACGAGTTGGGCGTGGGTGGAGACCTTGGCGATGCGGGTGGCGGCCGGGGTTTCGTGGTAGATCCAGATCATGGAGAGCACCGTGATGAAGGGCAGGCTGGCGAGGAGGGCGCCGAAGCGGTCGCTGCGCTTCACCACTTCGGTGACGGCGGTGATGAGGGCGGCGCTGAGGACGAGCTTGAAGAGGGCGAAGGTGGTGATGGGCATGGTGCCGCTAATCTGGCCGCGGGCGGCAGGGGGGCAAGGGCGAGGGGCGGAGTGGGAAGGATGAAGGATGAAGGATGAGGGGTGAGGGGTGAGGGGTGAGGGGTGAGGGGCTGCGCGAGCCGGTTTGACAGGTGGGGATGGCGGGTCTAAGGGGGAGGGACGGCGGACGGGATGAGCTCGGCCCGCCGTCTTTGCCATTTGTAGCCCCTAGCACCCGCTTTCTCCATGACCGATCGCCGCGTTGTCATCACAGGTATGGGCGTCATTTCCCCGGTGGGAAATGATGTCGAAACTTTTTGGAAAAACCTTGTTGCGGGCACTAGCGGGGTGGGACTGGTCACGCAGTTTGACACCGCGGGTTTTGCCTGTCGGATTGGGGGCGAGGTGAAGGATTTTGACTACGTGCCGTATTTCAAAGTGCCCAAGGATGGGAAGCGGGTGGACCGCTATGCGGGGCTGGGGGTGGCGGCGGCCAAGATGGCGCTGGACGACTCTGGGGTAGATTTGGGGGCGATTGATCCGACGCGCTTTGGGGTCATGGTGGGCAGTGGGATTGGGGGATTGGCGACGCACGAGGAGCAGCACACTAACTTGTTACAGAAGGGGCCGAACCGGGTCAGTCCGTTTACGATTCCGATGATGATCAGCAACATTGGGAGCGGGATCATCAGCATGGAGCACGGCTTGCACGGGCCGAACATGGTGATCGTGACGGCCTGTGCCACTAGCAATAACAATATTGGAGAGGCCTGGCGGATCATCAAATTTGGCGACGCCGATGCCTTTTTGTGCGGCGGGGCGGAGGCCACTATCTTGCCGATGGGGTACTCTGGTTTTGGAAACATGCGGGCGCTTTCGACGCGCAACGACGAGCCGGAGCGGGCCTCGCGCCCCTTTGACCGGGGGCGGGATGGTTTTGTTATGGGAGAGGGCTCAGGGGTGATGGTGATTGAGGAATTGGAGCACGCCAAGAAGCGCGGGGCGCGGATTTACGCTGAGGTGGTCGGCTATGGGGTGAGCGGAGATGCCTACCATTTGTCGGCGCCGAACCCCGAGGGGGTGCACGTGGCGCGCTGCATGGAGATGGCGCTGCGCCATGCCCGGGTGAACCCGGAAGAGGTGCAGTACGTCAATGCCCACGCCACCTCGACACCGATGGGGGACATTTGCGAGACCCGGGCGATCAAGAAAACCTTTGGGGCCCACGCCAAGAATGGCCTGTTAGTGAGCGCGACCAAGAGCATGACCGGCCACCTGCTCGGAGCGGCGGGGGCCATTGAATTGGCGGCCTGCGTCCTAGCGATTCGCGACGGGATTGTGCACCCCACGATCAACTTGGAGGACCCGGACGACGAGTGCGACTTGGACTACGTGGCGCACACCGCGCGGGAGGCCAAGGTCGATGTGGCGATCAGCAATGGGTTTGGCTTTGGAGGCCACAACGCGTCGGTGGTGATCCGGCGGTTTGTGGGCTGAGGGGCCGCGGCTTGGCTGAGGGGCCTAGATTTCGGAGACGTCGCCTTCGCGGTCTTCGAAGCGCATGAATTCCTTGCGGAAGGTGAGGGGGACGCCGCCGGTGGGGCCGTTGCGCTGTTTGGCGATGAGGAATTCGGCTTCGCCGGCGGTTTCGGCGCGGGCGTCGTCGTCTTCGGCGTAGTATTCGGGGCGGAAGAGGAGTCCGACGACGTCGGCGTCTTGTTCGATGGAGCCGGATTCGCGGAGGTCGCTGAGTTTGGGTTTATTGCTGGTGCGGCTTTCGGCGCCGCGGTTGAGCTGGGCGAGGACGATGATGGGGAGGCTGAGTTCCTTGGCGAGGGCCTTGAGGCCGCTGGAGATTTCGGCGATTTCCTGTTGGCGGTTGTCCTGGGCGCGGCGGCTGGTGGAGCGGCAGAGCTGGAGGTAGTCGACCATGATCATCTCGATTTTGTGCATCTTGTGGAGGCGGCGGGCCTTGGAGCGGAGGTCGAGGATGGAGAGGGCGGGGGTGTCGTCGATGAAGATTTTGCTGGCGGCGAGGGCGCTGGCGGCGCGGGTCATGGTTTGGAAGGCGGCCTGGTTGAGGAAGGTGCCGGCCATGAGGGTGCGCATATTGATTTTGGCGCGGGAGCAAATGAGGCGCTGCACCAGGCTTTCCGCCGTCATTTCCAAGCTGAAAACGGCGCAGGGTCGATTTTGGTCGACGGCGACATTTTCCACGATGTTCATGGCGAAGGAGGTTTTGCCCATGGAGGGACGGGCGGCGATGATGATCATTTCGCCGGGGTGGAAGCCGCCGGTCATTTCGTCGAGGATTTTGAAGCCGGTGGCGACGCCGCGGATGGCGCCGGGATTAGTGGCGCGGGATTCGAGGTCGTCGATGGCCTTCCAGACGTGTTCCTTCATGCTGAGCATGCCCTTTTTGCCGCCGTCGTCTTCGCGGATGCCGAGGATGCGGCTTTCGACTTCGTCGAGGAGGGGGCCGACGTTTTCCTGGTCTTCGAAGGCGCGGTTGATGCACTCGCTGCAGGAGGTGATGACGCGGCGCAGGGTAGCTTTTTCGCGGACTTGGGTGGCGTAGTGGGTGACGTGGGCCGGGGTGGGGGCGAAGGTGTAGATTTCGGCCACCGCGGCGGGGCCGCCCACGCTGTCCATCAGCTTGCGGTCCAGGAGGATTTGTTGAATGGAGACGGGGTCGATGGGCTTGCCGGCGTCGTTTTGCTCCACCAGGAGGCCGTAGAGGGCCTGGTGGGCGGGGACGTGGAAGTGGTCAGGGGTGAGCAATTCCATGGCCGCGCCGATGGCGTATTCGGGGGCCTGCATCATGCAGCTGAGCACGCCGCGCTCCATGTCGTGGGCGCTGGGAAGGGGGCGGGTGGGGTCGTTCCAGGTGGGGGCCTCGACCTTTTGGCGCCATCCTTTGCCCTGCAGGGAGGGGGCGCTGGAGGGAGGGGCGGAGGGGTCGGAGTAGGCCATGGTTTTTTCTAGTCGCAGGCGGCGGGGCAAAGCAAAGCGCAAAGCTAAAAATCGGCTAGCACGATGTGAATAGCCCCGTGAATAACCCTGCCTGGCGGGCTGCGCTGGACAAGGGCGGGGAGGCGTGGAATGGATGGGGTGATGAAACAAACGCTTGTGGCACTTGATTTGGAAGGGGTGTTGGTCCCGGAGATATGGATTGCGGTGGCGGAGCGCACCGGGATTGCGGGGCTGCGCCGCACCACGCGGGAGGAGCCGGACTACGACGTCTTGATGCGCTATCGGCTGAGGTTGTTGGAGGAACACGGGTTGAGTTTGGGTTTGATCCAGGAGGTGATTGGGGGGCTGGAGCCGCTGCCAGGGGCGGTGGCCTTTTTGGAGGAATTGCGCTCGCTGAGTCCGGTGGTGATATTGTCGGACACGTTTGAGGAATTTGCCCAACCGCTGATGCGGCAGTTGGGGTGGCCGACGCTGTTGTGCCATCGGCTGGAGGTGGCGGAGGGGAAGATAGCGGGGTATCGGCTGCGGCAGGCGAACCAGAAGCAGCGGGCGGTGGAGGCCTTTCAGGGCTTAAACTATCGGGTGCTGGCGGCGGGGGATTCCTTCAATGACACCGCGATGCTGGGGGGGGCGGATGCAGGGTTTTTCTTTCGGGCGCCGGAGTCGATCCGGGGGCAGTTTCCGCAGTTTGCCGCCTTTGAGGAGTACGGGGATTTGCTGGCGGCGCTGCGGGCGGCGTTTTAGGGGCAGGTCTTGACGGCGGAGCGGGCGGGGGAAACATGGCCCCGAAAAACGGGAGGCGCCCCTGGTCCGGCGCGCGGCCCGCGCGGTCCGCGTTGGGCCCATGGTCGCGGCAGGGTCGCGTGCCGCCGGGCGGATCGGAGGGTCGGCTGGGGTTTTGCGGGTGCTCTTTTGGTCCATTGAGAAAGGCGGTCGGTCCCGACTTGAGGGGGATTCATCCATTGGGGCTCGACGGGCGGGGGCGACTTTGCTTCTGAGAGCACTCTCATGATTAAAACAACCTCTATTACTTCTTGCCGCCGGGCCTTCGGGTGGGCGGCCCTGATTACGATGGCTAGTACGGCTCCGCGCGCGATGGCGCAGGGGTGCGTGGCGGGCCGGTGTCCGGTGACTCCCTCGCCGCACCTGTCCTTTGTGGGGGCGGAGCTGGGCGACCGGCCCTTTGCAGGCTGGCAGGCTTTTGCGGGCTTTCGCTGGCTGCGCTCGGACCGCCACTTTATCGGCACCGATGAGCAGGAGGAGCGCCAAGAGCGGGGCAGCGAGGTCATCAATGAATTGGCTTCTTATGATTTGGGGCTGCAGTATTCTTTTAATCCCCGCTTCAGTGTTTCGTTAGACGTGCCCCTGGTGGAGAACGACCGGTCGAGTCCGATTTATTTGGAGAACAACCGGGAGCTTCCGGTGGTGGGGCGCTGGGATTCGCACGCCAACGGCTTGGGCGACATGCGGATGAGCTTTAGCGCTTGGCTGTGGGACCCGGTCGTGGAGGCGAGTGCTCCGGCGCCCACTGGCAAGGGCGCGGCGGCGGTGGCGGCGGCGCCCGGCGCGGCGCGGCGCGGCAATGTGCGCCTCGGCATCGGGGTGGACGCCCCCACCGGCAAAAAAGATGTCATGACCCGCCGCAAAACCTATCAAAACGGCAAGATCGTGGCCGACCCCGAGATGCGGGCCGCGGATCAATCGATCCAGCCGGGAGATGGCGGCTGGGGGATTCCGCTCGACCTCTATGGGTACTACAACCTCACCGACCGGGTGACGGCTTATGTGCAGGGATCCTATCTGGTCACGCCGGAGACGGACAACGGGGTGCCGACGCTGCGGTCAAATCCCTTTGAGGAGGTGATGTCGATAGGGGACACCTTCATGGTGCGGACCGGTTTCGAGTGGCTCGTGAGTCCGTCGGCGGGGCTGACCTTGGGATTGGGGCTGCGCAGCGAGGGGCAGCCGGTGCGCGACATGATCGGGAGCAGCGACGGATTCCGCCGCCCCGGGATGAACATCGCGGTGGAGCCGAGCGTTTCCTGGATGAAGGGCGGCTGGAGCGCCTCGGTGTCGGTGCCGGTGGTGTTCTACAACGAGCGCTTCCAAAGTGTGCCCGACAAGCAGTGGGAAGCGGCGACGGGGGTGCCGCGGCACGGCGACGCGGCCTTTGCGGACTACTACGTGATGCTTTCGATCGGGAAGCAATTCTAAGTCTTAGAGGGAGTGAGGCCGCCGCGCCGGGCGGCGGCCTCGGTTGGGCGCGGGCTGGCTCGGAAAGGGGCTAGGGGCGGCCGGCGCGGACGCGGAAGTACTGGGTTAGGCCCGCGGGGGAGGGCACGGGGAGGGCGACTGGCTGGGCGGTGTCGAAGGGGCCGACGGCAGCGTGGAGGGTCCAGGTGAGGAGGTCGGCGCTTCGCTCGACTTGATAGGAAATCCCGGGTGCGGCGGGGAAGGTGAGGGCGGGGGCGGCGGTGGCGGCGAGCTCGAAGCGGCTCGCGGCGGCGAGCGGGTCGGAGCCGAAACTGGCTTCGAAGGCATCGTCCTGGCCGTCGCCGTCGCTGTCTCGGGCGGCGGCGGGTTCGGGGGCGCCCGGGGTGCCGCGGTAGACGGCGCTGGGGCGCCATTGGCTGGCTTGGTCCCAGGAGGCGGGCAGGGCCAGTTCATCGACGACGGCGAGGCTGCAGCCGCGGCCGTCGCTGGCGGGATGCCAGTGGTCTTGGTAGGTGAAGTCGAGGATATTTTCGCCGATCGCGTCGATGAGGTGGAGGCGCTCGCCGCGGTTGGCGAGGACCCCGCTCCAGGTTCCGGCGCTGGCGACGCCGGGGTAGGCGGCGGCGAAGGCGGCGGGGTCGCGCACGAGCACGGCATAGGCGCCGGGGGCGAGGGAGGCGGTAGGGTCGGTCCATTCAAAGCCGATGCCTTCGATGAAGCGGACCGCGGCGAGGGGGATGGGGGCGGCGGACGTATTTTTGAGTTCAATGAACTCGGCGGCGTCGGCGGCGGGGGGGTGGTACATGATTTCGGTGATGCGGAGGGCGGCCTGGGCGGGGCTGGGCTGGCCGGTCCAGGAGGTGGAAGCGACGGCGGATCCGGCGGCGTTGGATAGGGTCAGGGAGCCGCCGCGGGCGCTGAGTTGGCCGCGGTAATTGCCTTGGACGAAGCGGGCCTCGAAGCCGCGGGGGGAAGTGAGGCGGGCGCGGAAGGCCACGGTGTCGGGGGTGAGGTAGAGTTGGTCCCCCGCGGGGAGCACCGTACCCGGCTTGAGCGTTAGGGAAACATCGCCGGAGATGGTCCAGCCGGAGAGGTCGACCGCGGTCGCGCCTGGGTTCGTTAGGGAAAAGTATTCGCCGTCTTGGGTACCGGTGGCGGGGTCGTAGAGGACGGGGCCGAAGGCGGCGGTGGCGGCGGGGGATTGGGCGGGGGGATTGGCGGTGAGGACGCCGTTGATGGTGGCGCTGCGGAGGAAGGTGGCGCGGCGGGTGGGGGCGAGGTACTCGGTGCGGATGCGGTTGTTCGCGGCCTCGAGGGTGTAGGTGGAGCCGGGGAAGAAGGCGTTGACGCCCCAGCGGGCTTTGTCGGCGAGGACGTCAGGGGCGAGGAGGGGGACGAGGGCGTCGAGGCGAGAGGGGAAATAGGTGCCGCCGAGGAATTGATCTGTTAGGGTGCGAATGCGGCGCAGCAGCATGGCGCGGGCGCGGGGGGTATTGACGATGGCTTCGAGGAGGCGGTGGTATTTGCCGGAGTGGAGGAGCCAGGGGCGGGCGCCGATGAAGGGGTGGCTGGTGGCCTGGGGGGTGACGGCGTCCTGTTGGTTGTAGACGATGGTATCGGTGTTGAGAGCGTTAGGGCCGAAGGAGAGGTCGAGGTCCCAGGGGAGAGTGCGCCATTCGCCGGTGCCTTCGCTGTCGCGGTAGAGGAAGTGATTTTTGTCGGTGCCGTCGATGTTTTGGGTGATGGCCATGCAGGCCATGAAATTGACTTCGGCGGGGAGGTCGACTTGGTCGAAGACGAAGCGTTCGAGGGCGGGGCCGGTTTGGTTGAGGCCGGTGATGAGGGATTGGAGGTCGAAGAAGGATTCGCCGTCGCGGGTTTTTTTCTCGTAGCCGGCGAGGCTGTCGCCGTTGGCGCCGGGGCCGCCTTTGTAGAGGGAGCCGTTGGGGTCGAGGCCGGTGCGGCGGAGGAAGTCGCGGTCGGGTTGTTCGGTGTAGAGGGTGACGCTGTAGAAGGTTCCGTTGCGGCGGAGGTGGGCGTGGAAGGTATCGGGGGAAGGCAGGCCGGCGTCGCGGTTGAGTTCGTAGTGGAGGACGGCGCGGTTGTAGGACTTGTCGGTGTAGGTGGAATTGAAATCGAATTCGGTGACGGAGTGGCCGGGTTGGCGCTGGAAGGGGAAGCCGTCGTTGAATTCGATTTTGTAGCTTTTTTTGGGCCAGCTGATGGAGGTGCCGCCGCGGATGCGGCAGAAGATATTGTCGTAGAGGAGGCCGTTGTGGAAGAGGGAGCAGCGGGTGCCGGGGGAGGTTTCGGCGGCGGCGGTATTTTGGACGAACCAGTGGAAGACGGGGAGGCGGGAGGTGATCGCGGGGTCGGCGATGACGGTGCCTTGGTACTGGGGCTGGCTGGCGGGGTCGAGGAACTGGGGGGCGCGGGAGGCCTGGCCGAGGGTGTCCGTGGCGGTGATGAAGTAGCGCAGCAACTGGCCGGGGGAGGAGGCGCTGGGGGGGATGGCGGCGCTCCAGCGGCCGTCACCGGAGGAAGTCATGGGGAGGGAGATTTCGCTGCCGAAGTTGACGCGGTAGCGGAGTTCTGCGGAAGCGATGGGGGCGAAGGCGGGGTCGATGAGGGCGCTAACGGTGAGGGGGTCGGCGTCGCTGGGGAGGGCGGGGGAGTGGTCGAGTTGGCGCAGCAGGGGTCCGAGGGCGGGGGAGCCGCTGGCATTGAGGCCGCCTGGGGTAGGGTTTTGATAGTAGCGTTGCAGGGCGGCGAAGGCGGGGCTCCCGGGCGGCTCGGCGGCGGTGGGGGGGCGGGTGATGCCGAAGGAGACGTTGGCCATTTGGGTGGGGAACCGGGGGGAGAAGGCGGAGGACACCGCGCCGTCGGGCTGGATGAGGGCGAGGTATTCGCCGGAGGTGGCGAGTTTGAAATTGGTATGGAGGGGTTGTCCGGCGACGGCGCGGTCTTTTTCGGAGGCGAAGACGATGAGGAATTGTTTGGCGCCGATCACGGTGGCGGGGAAGCTCCATTTGGCGGGGTTGGCGGGGTCATCGGTGAGGGACCAGCCCTCGAGGTTGAGGGGGACGTCGTTGCCGTTGTAGAGTTCGATCCAGTCGGGGGAGGAGAGGTCTTCGTCTTGGAGGCCGCCGCTATTGGAGGCGAGGAATTCGGTGATGGTGAGGCCCCCGGCGGGGGCGGCATTGACTTCGCTGAGGTTTTGGCCTTCGAGTCCGCCGGTGAAGATGGCGTTGATTTCGCCGGGCCCGAGGGCGCGGGCCCAGAGGGCGACGTCGTCGAGTTTTCCGTTCCAATAGCCCGGGGCGGTGGGGTCGGCGGCGGATCCGCTGGGGTTGAGTTTGGCGCCGATGCCGAGTTGGCTGAGGAGAGGCAGGCCGGGGTTAGGGGTGTAGGGGACGGAGCCGATTTGGGCTCCGTTGCGGAAGAGGCGCAGGGTGGTGCCATCGGCGGTGAAGGCGGTGTGTTGCCAGCTGCCGAGGGGGAATTGAAGCAGGTCTTTAGCAACTACTTGGGAGGAAGTGGGGTTGAGGACATTGCTGAGGCGGCCGCTGGTGCCGTCCAGCCCCAGGCTGAAGAACTGGGGGCCGTGCCAGGTTTTGGCGATGGTGGCGGCGCTGGGGCGGCCGTCGGCCCAGGCCCAGGCGCTAACTGTGATGGGACCCTTGGGGACGAGGTACTGGGCGACCCGCAGGTAATCGGCGGCGGCGGCGCCGCGGAATTGGAGGGCGCCCCCGGCGCGGCCGGGCACCCAAGCGCTGCCGTCGGCCGCGAAATTGTGCAGGGTGGCGGGGTTGGCGTAGGGGGAGGCATCGGCGGCGGTGGAGCCGCTGGTTTCGTCAAACTTCCACCAGCCGCGCAGTTGGCGGAGCAGCCCGGGAGGCTGTGAGCCGACCGCGATGAGGGCAGGGTCGCTGGTGGCGCGGCCTTGGGAACTGGTGGCTTGGAGGGTGTAGCTTCCGGCGTCGGAAAGCTGCAGGCTGGGAAAGGCGAGGGTGGCGCTGGTGGCTCCGGGGATGGGGTCGGCGCCGCGAAACCACTGCAGGCTGGGAGCGGGAAAACCAGTCACCTGGGTCGTTAGGGTTCCCTCGTCCGTTTCCAGCCGGGCGAAGCCGCTGGGCTGTAGGGCTAGGGCCGGGGGGGACGGGGTGGGGTCGACTTTGACGATGGCTAGGGCATTGAGGTAGGGATTGGTGTCGCCGGAAACGGCGGGGCTGCCAACTCCCGTTAGGATCTTGATTTTGCCGTTGGCTTCGGCGGTGGCTTCGAACTGGGCGATGGCGGCGAAGGGGGCGGCGTCAGCGGCGGGCGGATTGAAGTTGTCGAAGGCGAGGAGGCCGTCCACGGAGAGGTCGAAATTGCGCCCGCGTCCGGCGGAGAAGCCATCGGCGCTGAGGAGTTGGATGCGCCAGCGGTCGCCGGGGGTGAGGCCGGTGAGTTCGATCGACCAGCCGTTCATGCCGTGGAATCCGGTGTTGGCAATGGCGTTGCGGGCGCTGGCATCGCTGGTGGTGGTGAAGGCGAGGGCGGCTCCGGAGTTAGCGGTGGCGGGGGCTAGAGTGCCGGTGGAGAGGGCGAGCCAGGAAAGCCCGGCGATCCCGCAGGCGCTGACGGTTTGGGTGGCCCCGGAGGGGAGTTTGAGGCTGGCGCTGGTGCCGAAAAAATTGGCGGCGCGCAGGGTGCCGGGGATGCTGCCGACTTGGAAGGCGGTGCCGCAGAAGTCGGGAAAGCCCTGGGCGAGGCCGCCGCTGCGGATTGCTTGGGGGGAGGTGGGGTCGAGGGCGGCGGGGCTAGGCCGGGGCAGCAGCAGCGCAGTGAGGAGGAGCAGGGCGGGGGCCTTGGGAAACGCAGACATGGGATCAGTCTGGCGAAAGGTGCTGATTTTAGCCATCAGGAAAATGCTGAGCTGGGGGGAGGCGGTGGGGGGGGGCAACGCGGTGTTAAAATGGGGCGGCGGGCTGCGTACCTGAGCCTGGTTTTTCCTCTTTTTTCCCATGCGCCCGATTCCCCTATTTCTTTTGGCCACGGCGCTGCTGCCCTGGCCCCTGTGCGCGGCTGACGCCGCGGCGGCTCCTGGCAAGGTGAGCTTTTACAAGTCGATCCGCCCGGTTTTCCAGGCCAAGTGCCACGGCTGCCACCAGCCGGCTAAGGCCAAGGGCGACTATATTATGACGGATTTTGCCAAATTGCTCCAAGGGGGGGAAGACGGCGCGGCGGTGGTGGCGGGGGATGTGGCGGCGTCGCATTTGATGAAGGAGATCACGCCGCAGGACGGCAAGGCGGAGATGCCCAAGAACGGCGAGGCCCTAGCGGAAGCGGATCGGGCCTTGATCGCGCGCTGGATTGCCGAAGGGGCGGTCGACGACACCCCGCCAAATGCCCGGCAGCGCGTCGATGCGGCGCACCCGCCAGTGTACGCGCGGCCGCCGGTGATCACTTCGCTGGACTACTCGCCGGACGGGAAGTGGCTCGCGGTGTCGGGATTCCACGAAGTCTTGCTGCACCGGGCGGACGGCAGCGGGGTGGCCCATCGGCTGATTGGCTTGAGCGAGAAAATTACCTCGGTGCGCTTTAGTCCGGATGGGAAGTGGCTGGCGGTGACGGGGGGCCTGCCTTCGCGGATGGGGGAAGTGCAAATTTGGGACCTGGCCACGGCGGCGCTGAAGGTTTCCGTGCCGGTGACGTTTGACACCGTTTACGGGGCTTCGTGGTCGCCGGACAGCACCCTGGTGGCCTTTGGCTGCGCCACCGACAAGAGCTTGCGGGCCATCGAGGCCCAAACCGGGGCGCCCAAGTTATTCATGGCGGGCCACGACGACTGGGTTTTTGATACCCTGTTCACCACCAAGGGAGACCACCTGGTTTCGACCGGCCGGGACATGACCGCCAAGCTGACGGAATTGGCCACCCAGCGCTTTGTGGACAATCTGACCTCGATCACGCCGGGGGCGCTCAAGGGCGGCCTGAGCGCGCTGGCGCGGCATCCCGAGCGGGACGAATTTCTCGTGGGCGGGGCCGACGGAGTGCCCCAGGTGTATCGGGTTTTCCGCCAGGTGGACCGGCGCATTGGGGACAACTCTAACTTGGTGCGCCGCTTTCAAGCCATGGAAGGCCGGGTCTTTGCGGTGGCCTACCGGGCGGACGGAAAGCGCCTTCTGGCCGCTTCTAGCTTGGATGGCAAAGGTGCTCTCAACGTCTACCGCGCAGAATTTGACAGCAAATTGCCCGACAACATCAAGGCCATTTTTGACAAGAGCAGCACCGACCGCAGCGCGGCGGAAAACGCCGCGGTGGACGCCTATCAGACTGAAGGGACCGAGCGCCTGGCCCATGTGGAAGTGCCGACCGGGCTCTATGCGGCGGTTTTCAGCCCCGATGGAAAAACTATCGCCGCGGGCGGGCAGGACGGGTTGATCCGCCTGATCGACGCGGAAACCGGGGCGGTGGCCCGCGAGTTGGTGCCGGTCCCCGTGGAGGCCGCGGCGGCGCCCGAGGCGCTGGCCCTGGAGGCGACTCCGGCGGTGGACCCAGCGCTGGCGCCTGCCGCCGAGCCCCTGCCAGAAGGCTTGGTGATCACCAAGCTAACCGTAGAGCCCGCTCAGGTGGCCTTTCGCAAATCGATCGACTACGTGCAGCTCCTGGTGACGGCGCACCTCGCCGACGGAGCCACCCTAGACGCGACGCGCTGGGTGCAGGCTTCCCAAGCGCAGCCGCTGCTCCGGGTTTCCCCAGGGGGCCTGCTTAATCCGGCGCAAGACGGGAAGGGGCAACTGACCCTGGCACTGGGCGGCCAGTCGCTCGTGGTGCCAGTGGAAGTTTCCGGGCAGTCCGATCCCCTGGTGGTGGACTATCTTCACGAGGTGACCCCAGTAATGTCCCGGATGGGCTGCAATGCTGGCACCTGCCACGGAGCCAAGGACGGCAAGGCCGGCTTCAAGCTCAGCCTGCGCGGCTACGATCCAGTGTACGACCTGCGCGCCTTCACCGACGACATCAAGGGTCGGCGCACCAATGTGGCTAGTCCTGACGACTCCCTGATGCTGATGAAGGCCACCGCCGGGGTGCCCCACGAGGGCGGTCAAGTGACCCGCCCGGGGACCGACCACTACCGCATCTTGCGCGCCTGGATCGCCGCCGGGGCTACCGTAAAATTTGATAGTCCGAAGGTGGTCAAAATCGCCCTCTCGCCGACCAACCCGACGATCCAGCGCGAGGGATCGCGGCAGCAGATGCGGGTCCTCGCTACTTATGCGGACGGGGTGGTGCGCGACGTTACCCAGGACGCCTATGTGGAGACCGGCAATATGGACGTGGCCAAGGCCGAAAAGCAGGGCGGCCTGCTCACCGCGCTGCGCCGCGGGGAGGCCCCGGTGCTGGCCCGCTACGAGGGTAGCTATGCCTCGACCGTGCTCACGGTGATGGGCGACCGCAGCGGTTTCGCCTGGCAAAACCCGCCCGCCAATAATCGGATCGACGCATTGGTGGCCATCAAGCTAGAGCGCATGAAGACCCTGTCCTCCGGGCTCTGCACCGACCTGGAGTTCATTCGCCGGGTCCACCTCGACCTCACGGGATTGCCTCCCGCCCCGGATCAGGTGCGCGCTTTCATCGCCGACCCCGCGGACTCGCGGTGGAAGCGGGATCAACTGATCGACCAGTTGATTGCCTCGGGGGACTTCACTGACCACTGGACGAACAAGTGGTGCGACTTGCTGCAGGTGAATAGCAAATTCCTCGGCGCGGAGGGAGCCACGCTGTTCCGCGACTGGGTGCGCGACCAGGTGGCCCGCAACGTGCCCTACGACCAGTTTGTGAAATCGATCATCACCGCCAGCGGTTCTAACAAGGAAAACCCAGCGGCGTCGTACTTCAAGATTTTGCGGGAGCCGGTGGAGTTGATGGAAAATACGACCCACCTCTTTTTGGCCACCCGGTTCAACTGCAACAAGTGCCACGACCATCCCTTTGAGCGCTGGACCCAAGACCAGTACTATCAAATGTCGGCCTTCTTTGCCCAAACGGGCTTAGAGCGCGATCCCGCCAGCGGCGACCGCAACATTGGAGGATCGGCCGTGGAGGGGGCCAAGCCGCTGTACGAAAAGGTTTTCGACCGCAAGGACGGGGAAGTGAAGCACGACCGCACCGGCCAAATCATGGCCCCGGTCTTTCCCTATGCGGCGGCGGCGGCCACCGCGCCGGATGCGCCGCGGCGGGAAAAGCTGGCCGCTTGGATCACCAGCCCGGACAACGTCTACTTTGCGCGCAGCTTTGTGAATCGGCTGTGGGGCTACCTCAACGGGGTGGGCCTGATTGAGCCGCTCGACGACATTCGGGCGGGGAATCCGCCCTCCAATCCAGAGTTGTTGGACTGGCTGGAGCAGGAGTTCATTGCTCAGAAATTCGACTTCCGCCACGTGGTGCGGCAGATTTGCCGCAGCCGCACCTATCAGCTTTCGCTACAGACGAATCGCTGGAATGAAGACGACAAAACCAACTTCAGCCACGCCATGGCCCGCCGCCTCCCCGCGGAGACCTTGCTGGACACCATCTACAAAGTGACCGGCACTACGGCGGAGATTCCCGGGGTCGCCAAGGGGATCCGCGCGGGGCAGTTGCCGGACAGCAACATTGGACTCAAGGACGGCTTCCTGACTAATCTTGGCCGCCCGGTGCGCGAGAGCGCCTGCGAGTGCGAGCGGAGCACGGACCTGCAATTGGGCCCGATCATGGCGTTGATTTCCGGGCCCACCGTGGGAGATGCGATTTCCGGGGCGGGGAATGCCCTAGCGGGCTTGGTGAAGGACTTTGCCGACGACGCGGCGCTGGTGCAGGAGGTCTTTATGCGGGTGCTCAACCGCCCGGCCTCCGCGGCCGAGGCCGCGAGCGCCCTAGCCATGCTGCGGGAAATTGACCCCGAGCACGCCGCCCTGATCGCGGCCCGCGACCAACACGAAGCCAAAATCGCGCCGCAGCGGCAGCAACTGGGCGCCGCCCGCGAGGCCGCCATCGCCCAAGCGCAGGCGGCTCTAGCGAAAACTGCGGCTGAATTGGCGCCCGGGTTGGCCCAGCGCACCAAGGAGCAAGCGGACCGGATCGCGGCGCTGGAAAAAACCATCGCCGAGATGGACGCGGGAGTGCCCGCCCAAGTGGCGGCGCTGGAAGCGGCCCAGGCGGGCCGCACGGCTTGGACGGCGCTGGCGCCCGAGAGCGCGGACTCCACTAACAAGGCCGTTTTGGCGGCGCAGCCCGACCGCTCGGTGGCGGTTTCGGGAGCGGCGGGGAAGACGATTTACACCGTGGTGTTGCCGGTGCCCGCGGGCCCGCTGAGCGGGCTGCGGCTGGAAGCGCTCCTGGAGGGCGGCCCGTCTGGCAAGGGCCCGGGGCGCTCCCCAAGCGGGAATTTTGTCCTCACAGAAATCGAGGCCACTTTGACCGCTTCCAGTGGAGAGGGGGCTGGGAAGGCCGTCCCGCTGAAGTTTAGTGGGGCCCAGGCCACCTTTAGTCAGGACGGTTACGATGTGAAGTCCGCCATCGACGGCAACTCCACCGCTGGGTCGGGCAACGGATGGGCCATCAGCCCGCGCATGGGCGAGGTCCACCGCGCGGTTTTTAGCTTCCAAGAGGCGCCGACCACAGGGGGCCTGTTAACGGTGCGGCTGCACCAGCCCTTTGACGACGGCCAGCACACCTTGGGCCGCTTCCGCCTCGGGGTCACTGGGCAGGGCGGCACTCTGGACGCGGGCCTTCCGGAGGCCGTCAGCCTAGCCTTGGCGGTGGCCGCGCCCGCGCGCAGCCCCGAGCATCAGGCCGTCCTCGCCAACTTTGTGCAGGCCGAGCACGCGGGGCGCCGCCAGGCCCTGGCTGATCTGGCCGCGGCCCGCGCGCCCCTCGCCGAAGACCCGGCCCTCGTCGCGGGCCGGGCGGCCATCGCGACCGCAGAACTGCCGATCCCTCTGGACCCCACTTTGGAGCGCTTCCGCCGCGACGTCGACCTCAGTGCCGCCCAGCTGCAAAACCAACGGCTCACCGCCACCCAAGACCTCACTTGGGCCCTCATCAACACTCCCGCCTTCCTCTTCAATCACTGAGCGGCGCGCCCGCCCGGGCCGCGGGGGGACGGACTCGGCGGGTTTCCCCTCGCGCCAGGGCGGAGCTGTGGCAGCGTGGCCGCCATGGCGACGCTGAATACTTACACTAAACCCCTAACTGACCAGCAGGTCCGCCAATTGCGCGGCATTCTCGAAGCGCGCGGTTTTGCGTTTGCGCCCAAAGAGTGGGCCCACTTCGCCGCCAAAAAGGGGCCGATCCAGGTGGTGGTGTACGAAAAGGGCCCCAAGGTGGTGGTCCAAGGCAAGGGGTGGCAAGAATTTGTGGAGTTCATCCTCGAACCAGAAGTCCTCGGCGTGGCTGAACTGGGCTACGAAGAGGTGGCGCAGCCGGAAATGTTCACCCCGCACTTCGGCATCGACGAGAGCGGCAAGGGAGACTTTTTTGGTCCCCTGGTGATCGCCGGGGTCTACACCGACGCCGCGATTGCCCGCGAATTGATCGCGGCCGGGGTCCAGGACAGCAAGGCGATTGGCTCGGATGCCCGGATTCGCGCGCTGGCCGAAGTGATCCGGGCCACTCCGGGGGTGGCCTATGAAATTGTTAGCATGGGGCCGGAAAAGTACAATCACCTGTACGGGGAGGCGGGGAACTTGAACCGCTTGCTGGCCTGGGGACACAGCACCGTGATTGAGCAATTGCTCAAGCAGCGCCCTGCTTGCCCCCGGGCCCTGAGCGATCAGTTTGCCCACGAGAGCGTGCTCAAAAAGGCCCTGGGCCCAGCTGGTAAGCTCATTCAGTTAGACCAGCGAACTAAGGGCGAGAGCGATGTCGCGGTGGCGGCGGCTTCCATCTTGGCGCGGGAGCGCTTCATCGACTGGATGGCGGAGGCTTCCGCCCGCCTGGGCCTGACTTTGCCGCGCGGAGCCACGGTGGTGAAGCCCGTAGCCAAACAAATCGTCGCCGCGCGGGGAGCGGATTTCCTTCCCCGGGTCTGCAAGGTGCACTTTAAGACCTACCGCGAAGTGCTCGGCCTGCCCCCCCTGGACAAGCCCGCCAACCGCTGGACGCGGCGCAAATAGGCGCCCTCTTTCCCCCGCGGGGGCGGGAAGGCGGTGCCGGGCGGTTTTTTCTGATTTTGCGGAGTGGTGATTTGTCCTAAAATCGGGACTTGGCTCACGTATTCGGCGGGCGCGGAGCCCTGGTTTAAACCGCGGGTGCATAGACTCTTCAATAATGACACCGGAGCAGATTTCCGGAAAGTCTCTATTCGGGGTGGTTGACTCAAAAAGCATGACACCCTGGGCATGCCCCATTTCATGAGCCAACAAGCCACCCGTGAATGCCTTCAAATCCAGCAGCCACGCGTTGGAAGCCGCGGGCTTCGGCCTGCCCCAACGCCCATGACCTCGCCCATAGCGACGCCTCTGCCCTGAAGGGGCCGCGCATCCCAGCCCAGGGCAACGCCCTGGGTTTCCGCACCAAAGAAAAGGAAGCCCTGTAGGGGCGCCATAAAGCCGACTCAGGCCGCGGGCCCCGGGCCGCCAAAAAGGAGCAAAAACCGCCGCAACCCCTTCCATGCCGCGGGCGCCTCCCCGCCCCCTTGCAACCAGCGCCCGCTCGGTCGGCGGGTCCACGGCCCACCCTGCAGTGGCGCCTGGTGTCCCCGCCAGGATGCCTCTTGCGGTGAACCGCTTGATGCCAAAAAACGGCTCACCCCTCTTACAATCATAAAAAATAGCCCCCTAGTCGAGTTTCACCTCCCGTTGTTACTAAAAAGACCGCCGCGGCCCGAGTAGGGGGGGCGACCGGCCGCGCCTTTGCGCCTAAATGGAGCCAGCGGCCCGCCAGCCAGGGGCCATTTACCAGTGATCGCCTGCGTTTCTTGGTACTGGTCAGGCTTTTGATGATTTAATTACATCGAAATCCCGAAAGCTGATGCTTTAAAAAGTCACTTATAAAGATTTCATAATTTAGAAATTCCCGCCACAAGGTAGCGCCGCCTCAACTTAATCCGCTTTTTGCTTAGCGGCCTGTCGGCGCGTCACCTTTTCACGCCCCCTTTTTCTGTCCAGCTCCCCCCGCCGCAAAGTCCTCCTCATCGGCTGGGATTCCGCCGATTGGAAAATCATCAACGATTTGCTAGAAGAGGGCGGCATGGACGGGATTCGCGCCCTCATGGACGGCGGGTCGCACGGGAATTTGGCGACCTTGGAGCCGCAGCTTTCTCCGATGCTGTGGACCAGCATCGCCACGGGCAAAATGGCCTATCACCACGGGGTGGAGGGGTTTACCGAGGTCGATCCGGTTTCTGGGGGGGGGGTGCCGGTTTCGGCGGCGACGCGCCGCCGCCGAGACCCGCCGGGAAAACCAGTGGAGCCTAGCGCGCGCCTATCTTTACTCTGGCAAAACCGAGCAGGCCCTGCCGCTGTTAGAGCACTACTTTGCCGCCTACCCCGAGCGCAGCGACTACGCCCAGGCGCTGGCCCGCACCCAGTTGGCCCTCGGCCTGGCCGACGAGGCCGAGGAAACCCTGGCCATCTGCTTGGAATCTTTTGGCAACTCGACCTCGGCGCACATCCTCCAAGGGCAGATTTGCACCAAAAAAGGGCAGCCCCAGCAGGTTTTAGAGCACGTCGAAAAAGCGCGCGCCCAGGCCCCGCGGGCGGTTCCGGTGTTAGAACTTTCCTGCCGCGCCTACGGGCAACTGGGGCGCTGGGAGGAGGCCCGGGCCACCGCCGCGTGCCTCCTCGGCATCGACCCCAGCAGCGTGCAGGCCTATGTCACCCTCGCGCGCGGCCACCTGCAGCAGCGCCAGCCGGAGCAGGCCGTGGAAAGCGCCCTGGCGGCGATCGATTTGCAATTTGCTAGCCCGCGGGCCCACCAATTGCTCGGCCGCGCCCTCATGCAGCTCGGCCAGTGGGAGGCGGCCGAGCGCGCCCTCGGCAACGCCCTGCAGTTGGCCCCCCACGACGTCGCCGCCCTGGAGGCCCTCCAAGCGCTGCAACGCCAGCGCGGCGCCACCGCCCTGGCCCAAGACTGCGCCGACCGCCTGATTCGCCTCCGCCTGGTCGACGACGTGCTCCGGCAGCGGGTACTGGATTCCCGGCGCCGCGGGGGCGCCGCCCGCGCCGCCGCGCGGCACGTACACCATCGTCTCGGGCCTGCCGCGCTCGGGGACCTCGCTGATGATGCAGATGTTGCGCGCCGGGGGCTTGGACTTAATGCACGACGGCCAGCGCGGGGCCGACGAGGACAACTTGGAAGGGTATTGGGAGTGGGAAGCGTTGAAATCCCTTAAAAAGAACCCGCGCCTCATCGAGCAGGCCGAGGGCAAGGTCATCAAGGTCATTTCCGCCCTATTAGGCCAACTGCCGCCGCGGCACCGCTACCGCATCGTGTTCATGCTGCGTCCGGTGGCCGAAGTGGTCGACTCCCAGTGGGCCATGCTAGCGCGGCAGGGGCAAAATCCGCGCTCCGAGCGGGCCCACCTCATCCAGACCCAACAAACCCACCTCGACCAAACCTTGGCCCAACTGCGCCAGCGGAGCGACGTGGAATTGCTAGAAATCGACTGCCCCGCCCTGGCTCGCCAGCGCGGCAGCGCGGCCTGCGGCGCGGAAAAGATGGGGAGGCCGCGCCGCGCGGCGCGCCCTCGCCCCTGGCTGTCCCTGGGATTTCCACCTGGGTGAGTTAGTAAGTCCGGCGCATCTGCACCGCCCGATCTTCCGCCCGCCGCGGGGGTGCCGTCGGCCCGGTCGCAGGCGCGGCCCGCGGGCGGGGCCTATCCAATCCTCCGGGCGCAACCCCTCCACCGCCGCCGGTTGCGCAAAGCGCCGCGGAGCGCAGACCACCAGGTCTTCTGATGGCCGCCCATCCGGTCATCCGCATCGCGCGGCAAACCGGGCCATTGGCGTAGCCATGGCAACCCCGGAGGGGTCCTGCGGGGCCACGCCTGCCCCGCAGGGATCGTGCGGGGCGATGGCCAACCCCGGAGGGGTTGTCCCCGAATAGCCGGGGGTTTTAACCCCCGGAGCCCCCAGCCCCCACATTCACAGCCGCGAAGCGGCTGGCCAAGAGGCTGCAGGCGCTAGCGCGGTTTTGGGCCGATTCCGGTCCTGGCGCAACTCCGCGCCGGGCAACCGCTTCGCGGTTGAGGGCCTTTACTTCGATGTTCCGGGGGTTAAAACCCCCGGCTATTGATGGGGAACCGCTCCGCGGTTGGGGC
>CANHIJ010000013.1 GCA_947460575.1 Verrucomicrobiales bacterium
CGGCCGCGAAAAGGCGCCCTCTTCCAAAAGCGATGGTTTGAGCGAAAGCTTCACCCATACCGGAGGACTGTTTAGAGACTTTATGCAGAGACCCTATCTGACTTTATTTTTTGTGCTCTTTGTGTTCTTTGTGGTTAAAAAATACAGCACCGCACGGCCTGCCCGGGACTGCTAGCAGGAGACTATAGAAATATGAAAGCGAGAGGGTTAACCACAAAGAACACAAAGAGCACAAAAGGAGTTGGCTCCGGAAGCGCGGCCGCGAAAAGACATCCCCCCTCCAAATCAATGGCTTTGAGCGAAAGCTTCACCCATACTGGAGGACTGTTTAGAGACTTTATGCAGGGAACCCTATCTGACTTTATTTTTTGTGTTCTCTGTGTTCTTTGTGGTTAAAAAATACAGCACCGCACCGCCTGCTGGGGACTGGTGGGAGTGGCGGCGACTGGCGGCGGACACGGCGCCGATGGGACCAGCGCGCGCCGATGAAACGGCTCTGGAAGCGCCCAGAGATGAGCCGCGCTGAGACCAACGGGTTCACCCAGGCTATTTAGGGTCAGGCGGGGGCCCTGCGGCCAGGGGATTTTGCCACTCCAAAAAGCACCTCTACTAGTAGAAACCGGCGCAGCGCGTTGGTTTTAAGGTGGCCCGAGACGGATTTGAACCGCCGACACGAGGATCTTCAATCCACTGCTCTACCAACTGAGCTATCGGGCCTAAACCTGCCCGGCGGTCTGGCAAGCAGGTCGCGGGCGGGCCTCTTTTCTAAGCGGGGCCGCGGCAGACGGCAAGGGATTTTTTGCAGGTTGCGCCGGACCCCCGCCCTGGCCCGGCCCGAGCTGCCTCTTGCGCCCAACGCGGCCGCCTGAAAGACTGACGGCCCATGGCTTCCCCCAACGCGCTCCCTATTTATGAAATCGAACCCGCCCTGCTCGCGGCCTGGGGCAACCAGGGCACCCGGCGGCGCTTTCTCATTGAGGCCCCCACGGGGTCGGGCAAATCCACCCAACTCCCCCAGATGTTGTCGCGCCACGGCTTGTTGGAGGGCGGCGAAGTGGTGATTCTCCAGCCGCGGCGCATCGCGGCGCGGATGCTGGCGCGGCGGGTGGCGGAGGAAATGGGCGAGCGGCTCGGCGAAGGCGTGGGCTATCAGGTGCGCTTTGAGAATGTGGTGAGCGCGCGCACCCGCATCCGCTTTGTCACCGAGGGCATCCTGCTGCGCCAATTGGCTGACGACCCCCACCTCCGCGGCATCAGCGCGGTGATTTTCGACGAATTCCATGAGCGCCACCTCTACGGTGACATCACCCTAGCCCGCTGCCTCGCCGTGCAGGAAACTACCCGACCGGACCTCGCCTTGTTGGTCATGTCCGCCACCCTGCAGACCGAAGCCCTCAAGGCCTACCTCGCGCCCGCCACCCACCTCATTTCCGCGGGGCGCACCTTCCCCGTGGCGATGCGCTATGCCCCCGCGCGCAGCGCCCTGCGCGGCGAGATCTGGGACCACGCCACCCGGGTCTGCGGCGAAGCGCTCGCTAGCCAGAGCGAAGGCCACGCCCTCATCTTCATGCCAGGCGCCTTTGAAATCCGCAAAACCATGGAGGCCCTGGGCCGCGAAAAGTGGGCCCGCCATTTTGACATCCTGCCGCTCCACGGCGAACTCAGCCCCGCGCAGCAGGACGCCGCCGTCTCCGAGAACGGACGCCGCCGCATCATCGTGGCCACCAACGTGGCCGAAACTTCCCTTACGATCGACGGCGTGCGCACCGTCGTCGACAGCGGCCTGGCCCGCTTCGCTGCTTGGGATGCCAACCGCGGCATCAATACCCTAACTATACAAAGCATCGCGCGCTCTAGCGCCGACCAGCGCGCGGGCCGCGCCGGGCGCACCGCGCCGGGGGAATGTTGGCGCCTCTGGAGCGAGCAGGACCACGGTCGCCGTCCGGCGGCGGAAGTGCCTGAAGTGCTCCGCCTGGACCTGGCGGAAGTGGTCCTGACGCTCAAGGCCGCGGGGGTGACTGACCTAGCCGCCTTCCGGTGGTTTGAGGCCCCGGAAGCCCGCTCGCTGCAACGCGCTACCGTATTGCTAGAGCAACTCGGCGCCCTCCTCCCCGACGGCACCCTGACTGGCGAGGGGCGCCGCCTCACGCGCTATCCGCTGCATCCCCGCCAGGCGCGCCTCATGGAAGCGGCCGCCGCCTACGGCTGCATCCCAGCCATGGCCCTCGCGGTGGCCCTCCAGCAGGGACGCCCGCTCTTTGTGCGCGGCAGCGGCGACCCCCTCCGCAAATTCAGCAACCCCGACGATCCCAGCGACTTCCTTCCCCTGCTGCGCGGCTGGCAGGCCGCCGCCGAACGCCAGTTTCATCCCGACGCCTGTGGAGCCCTGGGGCTTAATGGCCGGGCCGCGGCCGAAGCCGGCAAGTTAGCCCAACAATTGCTCGGCCTCGCCGGAGCGCGCCGCGATGCGCCCCTCGAATTTCCCGAACCCGAAGCCCTCGCCAAAGCCATCCTGGCCGGCTACTCCGACCAAGTCGCCAAGCGGGCCAGCGTCGGCAGCGGGGCCTGCGAAGTCGTGGGGGGCCGCCGCGGCACCACCGCCAAGGAAAGTGTGGTGCGCGGCACTGAATTGCTGGTCGCCGCCGAGATCGCCGAAGTGCAAGGCAAGGACCTCACCGTCAACCTCAACCTCCTCACGGAAATCAGCGAGGACTGGCTCGGCGATCTTTTCCCCGACGACTTCCACCTCGAGCGCGCCCCCTTCTTCGACCCCCAACAGCGCCGCGTCAGCCAGCGGGAGCGGGTGCGCTTCCGCGACTTGATCTTGCGCGACCGCCAAGCCGGCGAGGCCGATCCCGCTGCCGCCGCCGCCATCCTAGCCGACGAGGTCCTGCGGGGAAACCTGGCGCTCAACGAATGGAACGACGCCACCCGCCAGTGGCTCGCGCGCCTCGATTTCCTGCGCAAGGCCATGCCTGACTTGGAAATGCCAGAGTTCACCCCGGAAGACCATCGCCTGGTTTTAGAGAGTCTCTTCGACGGCTGCCGCACTTACAAGGAGATCAAAGACCTTGCCCCCCTGCCCTCCCTGCGCGATTGGCTAGGCTACCAAAAGGCTAGCGACCTCGACCGCCACGCCCCGGAGCGGATCGCCACCGACGGGGGGAAAATGGCTAAAATTGACTATACCCGGCCGGAGGAACCCAGCGTCGCCGTCTTCATCCAACAACTTTATTCCCAGCGCGACACACCCAAAATCGCGGGCGGCCGGGTGCCCTTGGTCTTGAGCATCCTGGCTCCCAACCACCGCCCGATTCAGGTCACCAGAGACTTGGCGGGATTTTGGAAAAACCACTACCCCGCGATCAAAAAAGAAATGGAGCGCCGTTACCCCCGCCACGAGTGGCGGGCCATGTGAGGAGATCGCGCCCTAAAAAAGCTAGGGATAAGCGGCGCCGCTTCTCCTCAGAGCTCGATTTGGATCCCGAACTCAACCACCCGGGAGGGGGGAATATTGTAGTAGGCGACGGCGCTCTGGGCATTGCGGGACATGATCGAAAAGAGCTTGCTGCGCCAAAAGGATAGGCTTCGGTTCGTGGGGATGATCGTCTCCCGGCCGAGGAAATAGGACGTCTGCATGGGGTCGAAGTGCAGGTCGTAGTCGGAACAAGCGCGCAGCAGGGCGGGGACGTCGGGCTGCTCCATGAATCCATAGTGGCCGGTGATGCGCCAGACGTGTTCGGCTAATTTTTCCACTTGGAGCCGATTCTCGGGACGCACGTAGGGGTGCAACTCCGAAAGAATCGTGAGGAAAAGCATGCGCTCGTGGAGCACCTTGTTATGCTTCAGGTTGTGCAGCAGGGAGGTCGGAGTGAGGCTGCTGGCTCCGGAGAGAAAGACCGCGGTGCCGCCGACGCGGTGGACTTTTTTGCCGCGCTCGATGCTCTCGAGGAACTGGTTCAACGGCAAGGCCTGCTCGTGGAGCTTGGCCCCCAGGACGCGGCGCCCCGCGCGCCAGGTCACCATGATGGTGAAGAGCACGACCGCGATGAGGACCGGAACCCAGCCCCCGTGGAGGAATTTGAGGGAGTTGGAATAGACGAAGACGACGTTGAGGACCAACTGAATGGATATCAAAGCCACCGTCCGCGGGGTGGACCATCCCCACTTCCGGGTGGCCGCATAGAAAAGCAGCAGCGTGGTCACCAACATGGCCTGGCTGAGCGCGATGCCATAGGCCGAAGCCAAGTGCTCCGATGTTTGGAACCCAAGCACCAACAGAATCGTGCCCGCCATGAGGAGCCAGTTGACCTTGCTAATATAGATTTGGCCGTGCTCCGAAGAGGACGTGTGGCTGATGCGGATGCGGGGCAGATACCCCAATTGCACCGCCTGCATCGTCAGGGAAAAAACGCCCGAAATAAGCGCCTGGGAGGCGATGATAGAAGCCAAAGTGGCCAGCACCGTGAGGGGGAGGCGGCCCCACTCCGGCGTCATCAACTGCAGGGGGTTGGCAATGGCCTCGGGTTGCGCCAACAAGAGCGCCCCCTGCCCCAGGTAATTCAAAATGAGCGCCGGCTTGACCACCCAAAGCCACGAGAGCACGACCGGGCGCCGCCCAAAGTGCCCCATGTCTGCGTAGAGCGCCTCGCCCCCGGTCACGGTCAGAAAAACCCCCGCCAGGACGGTCATAGCTTGCCCGCTGTGGGTGAACAGAAAGGAAATTCCCAGCCAAGGATTGAAGGCCGCGAGGACTTCGGGGGCCCGCACAATCCACGAAACCCCCAGCACCGAGAGGGCAACAAACCACACCGCGGTGATCGGCCCAAAGGCGGTCCCCACCTTGGCGGTCCCAAAGCGCTGGACCGAAAAAATGCCCACGATGATGAGCACCGAGAGCGGCACCACCCAGTGGCTCAGGGCGGGCGCCGCCACTTTCAATCCCTCGACCGCCGCCACCACCGAGATCGCCGGCGTGATCATGCCGTCCCCATACAGCAGGGTGGCCCCAAAAAGGCCCAAAATAATCATGGTCCGGGCGGTGCGGGTGCGCCACTCCCCCCGACTGCGCCGGTCCGGAAAGGCCGTGAACAGCAAAGCCAACATGCCGCCTTCCCCGTTCTTGTCGGCGCGGCTCACTAACATCACGTAGTGCACTGTGATCATGATGGTGATCGTCCACACGATCAGGGACAGCACCCCCAGCACGCTGGTGCGGTCCACCAAGGCGGCCTCCCCGCCAAAGCATTCCCGCATCGCGTACAGCGGACTGGTGCCGATGTCGCCATACACAATGCCGAGGGCCGTGATGCAAAGCATGGCCAGGTGAGATCGGCTCGGCGCAGGGGTGTCGGGATGGCTCATGGAGGGAGGAGGGCGGCACCTGCGGAGCTAGGAGCCGGAACGGGCTCACTCCTGGCACTCCCCAGCGGAGGGAGGCACTGCAGTTGCGGACTGAATTTCATGGAAATCGCCCCAGCGGCCAAATCGCCGTGGGGAACTCAGGATATTGCTGGCACAAGTCCGCGACTTGTCCAACGCGAGTCCCGACCCGCGCCAGGCGGCTGGGGACCGAAGCCTCAATGGGCCTGGTTGCGCATGAAATCCGCGACTTGGGCAAAAAAGGCGCGCAGGGGGCCGAGGGCTTCGGCAGCGATCTCGGTTTCTGCCATGGCCGCCCCCATCAATGCCATCCAGCGGTCGCGCTCGGCCTCGCCGATTTGAAACGGCAAGTGCCGCCCGCGCAGCCGGGGATGCCCGCGGCTTTCGATATAGGCGGGGTTGCCGTGGAAGCGGAAGCAGAGAAATCCCGCCAAGCGGGCTTCGGCGCCCGCCCAATCGTCCGGCGGATACATGGGGCCAATCAGGTCGTCCTCCTGGACCCTGCGGTAAAAAGCAGCCACGAGTCGGCCAAAGGCGGCTTCGTCGACGTGGGCGACAATGAGGGATTCATCGATGGGCATGGCGCGGGGAGATCGGTCAAGGGCGAGCGGCGGCGGGGCGGACGAGCTTGTTGCCGCTGCGCACCCGCTGCCACCAGCCGCGCACCCCCGTCTTGGGGGCCTCTGGCACCGGAGCGGGAGCGGCCACCGCCACGGGGGCCGCCGCTTCGCGGGGCCGCCGGGTCGTAGTCACGGCCTTTTCGCTCTCCGCGTCCTCCCCGGCAGCTTCCTCGGCGCCCTTGGGGGGATCCTCGGCTTCCGGGATCTCCTTGCCCTCCTTCTTGAGCTTGTAAATCTGGTTAAAAACCTCGCCCACAATGGGAGCGACCAGTTTTCCCCCGGAAATTTCGTCCCCAGGGTCGCCCTCGTAGAGCGCCGCGTAGGCGTACTCGGGCTGGTTCGCCGGGACGAAACCCGCGAACCAGGCGACATAGTCCTTGGGCTTATCGTGCCATTCTCCGGTGCCGGTTTTGCCGGCCATGGCTACGTAGTCGTTGGCCGCCCGGGTGCCCGTGCCATCGCCGTCGGCCACCACCGCCCGCATCCCTGCCCGCACCGCCTGGAGGGCGGCCTTGTCGATCGTCAGCGCAGCGCGCACGCTGGGCGGGAAGCTCTGCAAGACGCGGCCATTGATATCCTGAATTTGGCGCACCAAGCGCGGCCGGGGAACGGCATCTCCGCGCGCCACCGCCGCCATCATCTGGCACACTTGCAGCGGCGTCGCCGAGACCTCGCCCTGCCCAATCGCCACGTTGGCCAACACCCCGCCATTCATCGCCCGACCGCGCTTGGCGTAGTATTCGGGCGTCGGAAAATTCCCCGGAACCTCCATGGACGTCAGGCAAATGCCGGTCCGGTCGCCAAACCCCAATTTCACGGCCATGGCGCTGACGCTGGCCGCCCCCGCCACCCGCGCCGCCTGCCAGAACCAGGGATTGCAGGACCGCTTGATGGCCCGCACCACGTCCATCGAGCCCTCGTCGCGGTGGCTGTGGTTCCACATCCAGGTCCGCCCAAACATCATCCCCTTGGGGCAATCAAATTCCGTCCCCGCGCCCACCTTCCCGCTGTCCAGCGCCGCCAGGGCCGTCACCACCTTAAAAGTAGACGCCGGTGGGTACAGCCCGGCCACCGCCCGGGGCAGCAGGGGATTGCTCGGGTCGACTAGGTATTTGTTGTAGTCGGCGCTATTGATCCCGTAAGCCCAGTCGTTGGGATTGTAGCCCGGATTGCTGCACATGGCGATGACGTCACCTGTTTTCACGTCCATGATGACGAAGGCCCCGCGCACCTTGTTGGCGCGCATTTCCTGCTCCACGATGGTTTGAAAGCGGGTGTCTAGAGCCGTCACTACGGTGTGCCCGGCGGTGGGGCGCTGCACCCATTCCTCGGAAAGCTTTTCCCCGTTGGAATTATACAGCACGTTGTAGGTGCCTGGGGCGCCGGTGAGTTCGGCGTCAAAGCGCTGCTCCAGCCCATATTTTCCGATCGTGGGGGGCCAGAGGTACTCGTCGGTCAAAATGTCGCCGGAGGCCATGGACCCGCTCTTGCCCATGTAGCCGATCAGGTGGCTCGCCAGGGTTTCCTTGGGATAACTCCGGAGGTAAAAGGGCCGGAGCACCACCCCCGCGGGCAGGTGGTTCTTGACTTCCTCGGCCACCGCGTCGGGCACCATGGACGAGGAAAGCAGCGGCACCCAGCGCCGCTTCCGGTAGTGCTCCAAAATCTTGGCGTCGGTGAGGTCCCAGCCCTGCGGCAAGGTCCGGCGGGCCCAGGCCACCGGTTCGCGGGCGGCGTCGAAAACCGCGGCGTCGCTCAATCCATCCTGCAGCGGCAATTGCACTCCCAGGTAGTAGGCCATGCGATTTTGCGCCAAGGCTTGCCCCCGGCGATCTACGATCTGCCCGCGCGGCGCAGGCACCCGCAGGGTCAAGGGCCGGGCGTTGGGGTCAGTGTTCAGGCTGATCGCGATCTTGGCCTTCTCGACCTTGCGCTCCGCGCTGGCGGGCGCCGCCGGAACCGCGGCCGTGCCCGGCACCGCCGCCACCGTGCGCGGTTCCTCTTCCGCGGGGGCCACCACTTCCGCAGGGGCCACCGCGGCCTTGACCTCCAGGGGCTCCGCCTCCGGGTCCGCCGCGGCCTCCGAAGACGCGTCCTCCTCCAGCAGCGGCACCGCCCGGGGAATGGGCGCCGCTCCGCGCTCCCCAACCTCCTCCATGGCCTCCGCCGCCACCTCCGCCGCCGGGGCCTCCCGCGCTCCGTCCTGGGCGGCCAAAGTGGCCAGACTCGCCACAGCGCAGCAGGCGGCGGGGAAAAAGCGGTGCATCATGGGCAAAATTCTAAGCGGAGCGAGGCGCCGCGGCAAGCCGTGGAAATTCATCCCGGACCCGACCTCCCCAGTGCCCGGTAGAGCGCCCCGGCCACGGGCGGTGGCACCATCCCGCTGACCTCCCCGCCGAGCCGGGCCACCTCCTTGATGATGCGCGAACTGAGGTAGGTGTACTCCTCCCGCGCCGCCAAAAATACCGTCTCCACCTCGTCCCGCAGCGTCCGGTTCATCAGGGCCATTTGAAATTCGTATTCGAAATCCGTCACCGCCCGCAGGCCCCGCACTACGACCAGCGCCCCGCGCTCGCTGGCAAAATTCACCAGCAGCCCGCGGAAAGAGGTCACCTCTACGGAGGCCAATCCCCCCACGCTTTCTTCGATCAATCGCACCCGCTCCTCCACCGCAAAAAGCGGCTGCTTCTCACTGTTATCAGCCACCGCTATGATGAGGCGGTCAAACATTTTGGCCGCTCGCTCAATCACGTCGAGATGACCGTTAGTGATGGGGTCGAAACTCCCAGGGTAAATCGCAGTTTTCATAAAAAGGTTGTCGTTGTCCCAAAGTGTATTCGCGCGCCACCCCTCAGTTTGCCGGTTTCTCTTTTTGGAGCCGCTCCCGGACCGACGCCAGCCCGCGGGCCACCGCCTGGTCGTCGCTGGGCAATCCACTCCACAAGTCCAGCGCCTTGGTCCAACTGGCGCGGGCCTCACTGGCCCGGTCGGCCCGCTCGTGGATCCCCCCCAGCGCCGTCCAGGCCCGCGCGCTCAGCTGGCGGCACTCCCGGCGCTCCGCCTCCCCCAGCCCCGCTTTCCCCAGCAAGCCCTCCAACAGGGCCAAGGCCTCCTCGTGCTGCGGGCGCCCCCCCAGGGGATTCTCCACCGCTTCCTCTAGTTCCCCGTTGAGCACCAGCGCCGCCGCCAGCTGCCGCTCCAGCTCCAGGTCCTGGGGGCTCGCCTCCCGCAGATTGCGCAAAATGGCCATGCTGCCCTCCTGGTATTCCAAGGCCTCCTTGGCCCCCGCCAAATCCGGCCGGGAAAGCTGGATCAGGTGCGCCACCTCGTCGTAGGTCCGCGCCAACTGCAGGCGATAGGAAGACTCCCCGGGCGACTCCTTGGAAAGCTCCGAGAGCAATTTCACCACCTCACTGAAAGCCACACTGGCGTCCCCCGGAGTGCCCTTGGCCGCCAGAAGTCGACCCAGGCTAAAATAACTATCCGCCAGGCGCTTCCGACAGGGGACGGACTGCTTGTTTTCCTGGTCGCAGGCCACTAACAATCGAATAGCCTGCATTTGCTGGGCGACTGCGGCATCCCATTGCCCCGCGGCGCGATCCAGGCCCGCCAGCTCCTGAAGGGCGTCGCTCGCGGTGAAGTAATCCGACGCGGCAAAGCCCGGGTCGCCCGGCTTTCCCAGCAGGCGAGCCACCCGCGCCAGGGCCAGGCGGGCGGAATCCCCCTCCTGGCGCTCCCGCAGCGCGCGGCCCTCCACCAAGGAATGCTCGGCGAACTCGCGCGCGACGTCGCGGCGGTCCGGGTGGGCCAGGCTCCAGGCGGCAAAGGCCTGGGAGGCTTCCTGGAGCACTGGCACGGCCTCCTGGGGGCGCTGCTGCCCCCACAAAATGGCCCCGCGGCGGCGGCCGCAGCGCGCCTGCAGCAGCTGCGCCGCCTCGCCTCGATCCGCCCCGCCCAAGTCGCGGGCGATCCCCTCCAGCAGGGGCAGCGCCTCCTCCCCAAGCCCGAGGCCGACGTACAACTCGGCCAACTGCCAGCGCGGCCCCCAGCTGGCCTCGGCCGGACCAGGCCCGGCCGCCTCCAGCGCCACTTTGAGGCGCGCCGCCACGGGACTGGCCGCCAACTTCCAGGCCGCCAGAGCCCCTGGCTCCGCCGGGCGGGCCTCTCCGACTTCCGCCGCCAGCCGCACCCATGGCTCCAACTCCGCGCCCTCCCGCGGCCCCCCGCTTGCAGCCGCTCCCGGATCCGCCGCGGCCCTAGCCCCCTCTAAAACCGAGGCCAATTCGCCCCCGGCGCGCTGCGCCGCTTCCCGGAAAAGCCCCGCCTCGCGCCGCTGCCAGATCCCAAATCCCCAGCCTCCAGCCCCTAGCAGCAGCAGCGCCACCAGCACCCGCCGCGGCACCCTCCACCGCGGCCCCGCCGCCCGGGCCGCCTCCCCCAATGTAGCAAGGCCCTCCCCGGCCACACCGCGCTTCGAATCTTCCGACTCCTCCACGCCCTCAGCCCCTGCCGCCGCGGGCGCCAGCGCCTCCGCAACTTCGGCTAGCGAGGTCGACCGCTCCGCGGGGTCGGTCGCCAGGCAGCGCTCCACCGCGGCGCGCAGCGCTGCCTCCGCCGGACCGCGCGCGGGCTCGCGCCACGTGGGAGGCGCCTCCCGGATCAGCCAGTCCGCAAAAGCGGGCGGATCGACCGCCAGGGGTTCCCCCGGGGAAGCTAGGACTCGCTCGAAGAGAGCGTCGCCCCGCGGCCAGCAGCCCTCCAAGAGCCGCCACGCCAGCACCCCAAAGGCATACACATCGCAACCCGCCGCCCCCCCTTCCCGCCGCGCCCGCGCGGGCTCCCGCCAGCGCTCTGGGGCCACATAGGGCGCCTGGCGGTGCAGCCGCTCCATGGCTCCTGCTCCCAGCCAGGCCTGCCCGACGTCACCCAAAAGCGCCCGCGCAGCCCCCCCTCCCTCCGCGACCACAAAGACATTTCCCCCGCTCAGCCCGGCGTGCCCTAAACCCTCGCCGCGCAGCCACTCGAGGGTCTTGGCGACTTGCCCGAGCAAATCACGCGCCTCGTCCCAGCGCAGCTGCCCGGCCAACGCTTCTAGCGTCACCGCGCCGCTGGGGAGCAACGCCATGCTGACGTGCGGACTGCCCCCCGCCAAATCAAAGGCGTAAACCGGCAGCAACCCGGGGTGCGGAGGGAGCGCGAGCAACTTTTCCAGCACCGCCCCCAAATAGCCCCAGTGCAGCGCCCCCTCCTCCAACACCTTCACCGCACAGGCAAAATCCCCCTTCCACCACGCCTCGTAGACCACCCCAAAAGCGCCCCGCCCCAAGCATGTTTGCAGGGAGTAGCCGGGAATCGTCGGAAAAGTCGTCGCCACAAAGAAAAAAACTTCCTCTCTTATGCCCGGTTTGGCCTCGGCATCAATGACTATCGCAGCCCACCGGGCCCGCCTCCGCTCCCCCTTGGACCCGATTTGCAATTGCCCCGCCAAGCTCCATCTTCTGGCCCGTGCCTGCAAAATCTCGCCCCCACTCCCCAGCCCAGCGCGCTACCCCCCGCGCCGCCGCTCCCCGACCCGTGGCCGAGGACACCCCAGACCCCCTAGAAGTCCGCTTTCTCCAATTCCTCCAAGTGGAGCGCAACGCCTCCCCCCTCACTTTAAAAAACTACGCCCAAGCCCTCCGCGCCCTCCGCACCGGCTACCCTCCCTTCCGTGCCTGGCCTGACCTCGCCGCCGACGATTTCCGCGCTTGGCTCTTCCTCCTCATGAAGCGGGAATTGGCTCGGGCTACCCTCCGCATCCAATTCGCCGCCCTCCGCAGCTTTTTTCATTTCCTCACCCGCCGCGCCGACCTCCCCACCAATCCCCTCTTAGAAGTCCAGCTCCCCAAAGCCCAGCGCTCCCTCCCCGTCGTCCTCACCGTGGCCCAAATCGACGAACTGCTCGCCCTCCCCCTCACCCTGCCCCCCCTCGGCCCCCAGCGCTCCGCCCCGTGGGCCCCCGCCCGCGACGCCGCCATCCTCGAACTCTTCTACAGCACCGGCCTGCGCCTCCACGAACTCGTCAAGTTAGACGTCGCCGACATCAACCACCTCGAGGAATCCCTCCGCGTCACCGGCAAGGGCCGCAAAGACCGCCTCTGCCCGGTCGGCGGGCCCGCCCTGCGCGCCATCCAGCGCTACCGCCAGGCCGCCAACGTCCACGAAGGCCCCCTCTTCCTCAGCAAATTGCGCCGCCGCATCACCATGCGCGCCGTCAGCGACCTCCTCCAAAAATACCTCCGCCGCTCCAGCCTCGGCCTCAAGCTCAGCCCGCACAAACTGCGCCACAGCTTCGCCACCCACCTCCTCGACAACGGCGCCGACCTCCGCAGCGTCCAAGAATTGCTCGGCCACGCCAACCTCTCCACCACCCAAATCTATACCCACGTCTCCACCACCCGCATGAAACAAGTCTACGACGCCGCCCACCCCCGCGCTTAGCCCAAAACTCTCATCCCCGCCCACTCCATGCCCGCTCCCAATCCGATTCGCGCCCTCGGCACTATCCTCGCTCCCACCGGACCCCGCACCTACCGCACCGCCCTCCCCAACGGCAAGGAAATCATCGCCCACCTCCGCCCGCGCCTCGCTGCCGCCCTCGGCCCCCTCCCTCCCCTCACCCAGGTCCACCTCGAACTGACCTCCTACGATTTCAGCAGCGCCCGCATCAGCGGCCCCCTCCACCCGCTGCCGCCCCCGAGCCCGAGCGCCGCGCCACTCTAGCGCTTCTGCTCTAGCCGATAGGACTCCGGCTTGGCCGGGTCAGGGACTTCGACCCACTCCCCGGGATGAGCGTTGCCCCGCGCCGCTTCATAGCGCTCTTCCATGACCTCCCGCAACTCCCGCCGCGCCTGCGACGCCTCCGCGGTCATCACTTGCAGGCGATCGACGTTTTCCTCCTCCACCACCTTTTTCACATAGGCCCCATAGGTGCCCGCGGGCTGCTGCCGCAGCAACAGGACCCCGCGGTGCGTCTCCGCCACGTAGCGCTGATTCTTCAACTCCTGAATTTCCGCCGCCCGATTGTACATCCGCTTCCCCACCTGCTCGGCGGCCTCTCCCGCCGCGTCCGCCTTGGCCACCTCGTCCGGCGAACGGTGTTGGTACACATTGAGATCCACCTTGATGTCCACCTTGAGCGGTTCCGCCGTCGCCAGATTCACCGGCGGCAGACGACAACCTCCTAGCAAGGCAGCGGCAGCGAGAATAAACAGCGAGCGCAACGGCATAGAAAAAAGTCCTCCGAAAAAAAAGAGCTCTCCCGGGCCCCTTTGCTCCCCAGCCTGGCACGGTTCCACCGCGGCGGCAAACCCCGATTCCCCCGCGGCCGACGCCCTTGATAAGTGCCCTCCGCGCCCCCCTTATTGTAAGCCGTGAACCCCCACCACCGCCCCAACTACGCCCACCTCTTCGCCACCCGCCGCGATTTCCTGCAGCGCTGTGGCATGGGCCTGGGCGCCCTAGCCTTCCAGACCCTGGAGGGCCCCTCCGCCGCCGCCGGACAAAACCCGCTCGAAACCCGCCCCTCCCCATTCGGCGGCACCGCCAAACACGTCATTCACATCTTCGCCAACGGCGGGCCCTCCCAGGTCGATACCTTCGACCCCAAGCCCATGCTGACCCAAATGCACGGCCAAGCCATGCCCTCGGAAAACCTCAAAACCGAGCGCAAAACCGGGCACCTCATGAAGTCCCCCTACACTTTTAAAAAATATGGCCAAAGCGGCCTCGAAGTGAGCGAGATCTTCGCCAAAACCGGCGCCATGGCCGACGACCTCTGCGTGATCCGCTCCATGCACGCCGACGTCCCCAACCACGAACCCTCCCTCCTCCTCATGAATTGCGGCGAGTCCCGCCTGGTTCGCCCCAGCGTCGGCTCCTGGGTCACCTACGGCCTCGGCACCCTCAACCAAAACCTGCCAGGCTTCGTCACCATGTGCCCCGGCGGCTACCCCATCCAGGAAAGTCAAAACTGGCAGTCCGGTTTCCTCCCCGGCACTTTTCAAGGCACCTACATCGACACCCAACACCGCGAACTCGACAAGCTCATCGAAAATATCCGCAACCACCGCCTCCCCCAAAAAGAACAGCGCCGCCAACTCGACCTCCTCCAAGAACTCAACCAACAACACCTCGCCCGCCGCCAAGAAGACAGTCAACTCGAAGCCCGCATCCAATCCTTCGAACTCGCCTATCGCATGCAGATGGACGCCACCGACGCCTTCGACCTCAGCCGCGAACCCGCCTCGATCCGCGAAATGTACGGCGACACCGTCCACGGCCGCCAACTCCTCATCACCCGCCGCCTCATCGAACGCGGCGTCCGCTTCGTCCAAGTCTGGCACGGCCCCGGCCAACCCTGGGACCACCACGACGACCTCGAAGCCGGTCACCGCAACCTCGGCCGCGAATGCGACCAACCCATCGCCGCCCTCCTCCAAGACCTCAAACAGCGCGGCATGCTCGACGAAGTCCTCGTCATGTGGGGCGGCGAATTCGGCCGCACCCCCGTCGTCGAGTTGCCCACCGCCGGCGCCAACGCCGGCAAAGTCAACGGCCGCGACCACAACCACTACGGCTTCAGCGTCTGGCTCGCCGGCGGCGGCGCCAAAGGCGGCCACGTCCACGGCGCCACTGACGACTTCGGCTTCGCCGCCCGCGACCAACCCGTCCACGTCCACGACCTCCACGCCACCATGATGCAACTCCTCGGCTTTAACCACGAGACCTTCACCTACCGCTACGCCGGCCGCGACTTCCGCCTCACTGACGTCCACGGCAAGGTCGTCGCCGACCTCATCGCCTAAACGCCGCCTGCCCCCCGCCGCCATTTCGGCCGTTGAGTTTTGCCCGTCCTGCTGGCACCAACCGATCGTCCTTTTTCCTCCGCCGCCCCCGCCTCTCCCTCCATGTCGCCCGATTCCTCCCTGCCCCACCCCGCCCCTCTCAGCGGAGCCTCCGAAGCCGTCCAAGAAGCCTCCCGCTGGATCCTCCCCCTGCGCCGCGAAATCGGCCGCTACCTCATCGGGCAAACCTCCATGGTAGACCGCCTCCTCATCGCCCTGCTGGTGCGCGGACACGTTCTCCTCGAAGGCGTCCCCGGCCTCGCCAAAACCCTGGCCCTCAAATCCCTCGCCGGCCTCGTCGACGCCAAGTTCAACCGCATCCAGTTCACCCCCGACATGCTCCCCGCGGACATCGTCGGCACCGAAATCTTCGACCCCCGCGCCGCCGAATTCCGCGTCAAGCGCGGCCCAGTCTTTGCTAACTTCATCCTCGCCGACGAAATCAACCGTGCCCCCGCCAAGGTCCAGAGCGCCCTCCTTGAGGCCATGCAGGAAAAACAGGTCACCATCGGCGACCAAACCTTTCCCCTCGCCAGCCCCTTCATGGTCCTCGCCACCCAAAACCCGCTCGAGCAAGAAGGCACCTACCCCCTCCCCGAAGCCCAACTCGACCGCTTCCTCCTCAAAGTCGTCGTCGACTACCCCAGCGAAGCCGAAGAACTCCTCGTCCTCGACCTCGCCGCCACCATCAAGGACATCCCCCCACCCACCCCCATCGTCAGCCTCGACACCATCCGCCAAGCCGGCGAAGTCGCCAGCAGCCTCTACCTCGACGACCGCGTCAAACAATACATCGTCCGCCTCGTCCACACCACCCGCCGCCCCGACGCCTTCGGCGTCCCCATCGCCCCCTTCATCAAAGTCGGCGCCTCCCCCCGCGCCACTATCGGCCTCGCCCTCGCCGCCCGCGCCCACGCCTTCCTCGAAGGCCGCACCTACGTCAGCCCCCACGACGTCAAATCCATCGCCATGGACGTCCTCCGCCACCGCGTCGCCGTCACCTACGAAGCCGAAGCCGAGGGCTTCACCAGCGAATCCCTCATCACCCGCATCCTCGACGAGTTGCCCGTCCCCTGATCTGGCCTCCTCAAACCCTTCCCCCCCAGCCCCCGTGAAACCTCCCCCTTCCACCGCCGCCGCCGACGAAGCGCGCGCCGTGGAAATCCTGCGCCGCGTCCGCCGCTTGGAAGTCCGCACCTCCCGCCTCGCCGACGATACCCTCGCCGGACGCTACGCCAGCGTTTTCAAAGGCCGCGGCATGGACTTCGACCGCGTGCGCAACTACGTCGCCGGCGACGACGTCCGCGCCATCGACTGGAACGTCACCGCCCGCACCGGCGACCCCTACATCAAACTCTTCACCGAAGAGCGCGAACTCACCATCCTCCTCCTCATCGACATTAGCGGCTCCTCCGATTTCGGTTCCGCCATCGACAGCAAACGCGAACTCTCCGCCGAAGCCGCCGGCGTCCTCGCCGCCTCCGCCATCCGCAACCGCGACAAAGTCGGCCTCGTCCTCTTCAGCGACGCCGTCGAACTTTACATCCCCCCCGCCAAAGGCCGCCGCCACGTCCTCCGCCTCATCCGCGAAGCCCTCTTCTTCCAACCAGCTCAGCGCGGCACCAACATCGGCGCCGCCCTCGACTTCGCTAACCAAGTCATTAGCCGCCGCGCCATCGTTTTCCTCGTCAGCGACTTCTGCCCCGGCACCCCCTTCGACGACCGCCTCGCCGCCCTTCGCAAAAAACTCACCATCACTAACAAGCACCACGACGTCATCGCCGTCGCCGTCACCGACCCCCTCGAAGCCGACCTGCCCGACGTCGGCCGCCTCTGCATCGAAGACGCCGAAACCGGCGAAGTCGTCGAACTCAACACCAGCCTCCCCCACGTCCGCCAAGCCTACCGCGACCAGTCCCAGGCACGCCGCGCCCGCACCGCCGCCACCATCCGCTCCACCGGAGTCGATTTGCTCGAATTCAACAACGGCTCGAATTGGCTGCCCGCCCTAGTCAATTTCTTCCGCAAACGCCGCCACCGCGCCGGATGAAACCCCTCCCCTCCCCTTCCCTCGCCCGCCGCGCCCGCCTCGCCGCCGCCCTCCTGGCTCTCGCCCCCGCCTGCGCCGCCCCGCCCCCGAGCCCCCCCAGCAACGCCCCGCCCACCCCCCAGGAGGAAGACATCCGCCCCGCCCGAGAGGCCGTCGTGCTCGAACCATCCAGCAAATCCTCCCTCGGCCTCCTGCTGGGCGGCGCCTCCGCGGCAACCCTAGCAGGACTCGCCGCCTGGGCCTGGCACCGCCGCCGCATCGCCCCAAACCTCACCACCCCAGAAGAATTGGCCCGCCAATCCCTCCGCGCGCTCGGCGCCCAGCGCGAAACCCTCTCCGCCGCCGCCCTCGCCGACCAAGCCGCCCTCGCCGTGCGCCACTTCATCGCCGCCAAATTCCAAATCGCCGCCGCCCAGCAAACCACCGAAGAATTCCTCCGCGCCGTCGCCACCGCCCCCGCTTCTCCCCTCGCCCCGCACCGCGCCCTGCTCCAGGGCTTCCTCCAATCCTGCGATCTAGCGAAATTCGCCGGTGCCGCCTTCGACCCCGTCGAACGCTTCGCCCTCCTCGAAACCGCCCAGCGCTTCATCCAAGCCGCCGCCTACTCCGCCGCCCCCGCCCCCCCCCCGCAGGCCCCATGATGGACCGCTTCCAATTCGCCCATCCCCAGCTCCTTTGGCTGCTGGCGCTCCCCCTGCTCCTGCTCTTTTGGAAAGGCCGCCGCGGCCCCACCAGCGCCCTGCGCCTCCCCTCCACCCTCGACGCCCTCGGCGCCGGCGCTCGCCCCCGCTCCACCAGCGGCGGCCTGCGCCTCCTCCCTGCCCTCCTCGCGCTCGCCCTCCTCATCGCTGCCCTCGCCCGACCCCGCCGCGGCACCGGCGCCCGCGAAGTCGAAACCAAAGGCATCGATATCCTCCTGGCCATGGACGTCTCCGGCTCCATGGAAGCCATGGACTTTACCCTCAACGGCAGCCCCTCCAATCGCCTCGAAGCGGTCAAAGACGTCGTCGGCAAATTCGTCGCCCAGCGCCCCACCGACCGCATCGGCCTGGTCGCCTTCGCCGGCCGACCCTACCTCGTCAGCCCCCTCACCCAGGACCGCGATTGGCTCGGCGGCCGCATCGCCCAACTCAAACTCGGCCAAGTCGAGGACGGCACCGCCATCGGCTCCGCCATCGCCTCCGCCGTCGGCCACCTCGAAGGCTCCACCGCCAAGTCGCGCATCATCATCCTCCTCACCGATGGCGTCAACAACGCCGGGGCCGCCAACCCCGAAACCAGCGCCGAAGCCGCCAAGGCCCTCGGCATCCGCATTTACACCATCGGCGCCGGCACCCGCGGCGAGGCCCCCATGCCGGTGCGCGACCCCTTCGGCGGTGTCCGCTACGCCCCCATGAAAGTCGACGTCGACGAACCCATGCTGCAAAAGGTCGCCGACCTCACTGGCGGCCAAATGTTCCGCGCTACCGACACCTCCTCCCTCGAAAAAATCTACCAAGCCATCAACGAGCTGGAGACCACGCCCCGCAAACTCAAACAGTACCAGGACTACCAAGAGCTCTACCTCTATCTCCTCCTTCCCGGCGCCGCCCTGCTGCTCGCCGGACGCGCCCTAGAGCAAACCGCCTGGCGACGGCTTCCTTAATTTTTCCCCGCCTCCGGCCCCGCCATGGAATCTAGCCCCCTCGAATTTGCCCGCCCCCTCTGGCTCCTTGGCGGCCCCGCTGCGGCCCTTGCCATGGCCTGGCTTTTTGCCCGCGCCGACCGGCGCCGCGCCGCCGACCTCGCCAAACTCGTCCACCCGCGTTTCGCCGCCCGGCTCATGCCCGGCTTTTCCCCCGGCCGCCGCCGCCTCCAGCGCGGCCTCTGGCTCACTGCCCTCCTCCTCCTCGCCGCCGCCGCCGCCGGACCCCGCCAAGGCTTTGAATGGCGCGAAATCTCCCGCCGCGGCATCGACCTCCTCTTCGCTGTCGATACCTCCCGCAGCATGCTCGCCGAAGACCTCAGCCCCAACCGCCTCGAGCGCGCCCGCCTCGGCATCCACGATTTCATCGGCCGCCTCCAAGGCGACCGCGTCGGCCTCATCCCCTTCGCCGGCAGTTCCTACGCGCTCTGCCCTCTAACGACCGACTACGATGCCTTCCGCACCTCCCTGGACGCCCTCGATACCGACCTCATCCCCAAACAAGGCACCGACGTCGCCAGCGCCATCCGGGAAGCCGAGCGCCTCTTCGACGAGCGCGGCAACCCCCACCGCATCCTCGTCCTCCTCACTGACGGCGAGGACTTGCAGGGCGACGCCCTCGAGGCCGCCGCCGCCGCCGCCAAAAAGGGCCTGACCATCTACCCCGTCGGCGTCGGCAGCACCACCCCCCAGCCCATCCCCCTCCGCCTCGCCAACGGGCGCTCCGATTTCGTCCGCGACCAAGCCGGGAATCCCGTCCAAACCACCCTCGACGAGGCCACCTTGCGCAAAATCGCCGAGGCCTCCGGCGGCCTCTACGTCCCCCTCGGCAAAGGCGCCGAAGGACTCGACACCATTTACCGGGAAAAACTCCGCCTCGTGCCCAAAAATGAACTCGAATCCAAAATGGAAAAAATCCCCCTGGAACGCTTTGAATGGCCCCTCGCTGCGGCTTTAATCCTCCTCGCCATGGAATTTCTCCTGCCCGACCGCCGCCGCCCCAGTCCGCCGCGCGCCCTGCCCTCGGCGGCCCGCCGCGCCGCCCCCGCCGCCCTCCTCATCGGCGGCTTTCTCCTCGCCGCCTTCCCCACTTCCTCCTCGGCAGCCGACCCCCGGGAGCTCTACAACACAGGCACCGCCCAATACGCCGCGGGCGATTTTCCCGCCGCCGTGGAATCCCTCACTTCCGCCCTCCACACCCCAGACCTCAAACTGCAAAACCGCACATACTACAATCTGGGCAACGCCCACTACCGCAAAGGCCAAGCCTCCCTCTCAAACGCTCCCCAAGAGGCCCTCAAGGACTGGAAAGCCGCCAGCAAAGCTTATCGCGATGCCCTCGCCCTAGACCCCTCCGACGGCGACGCCCGCTTCAATCAAAAGCTCGTCCAACAAAAAGTAGAGGAACTCGAAAAACAAACCCCCCAAGACCAAAAAGACCCGTCCCCGCAAGACCCCAAAGACGACCCCAAGGACGAAAAATCCGATAAGGAAAAAGGCGAAAAAGGCGACCAGGGAAAAGACTCCTCCCAGGACCAAAAGCCCGGCGAGAAGGGCGAGAAGGGCGAGAAGGGCGACAAAGAAAAAGGCGAGCAGGGCGAGGGCCAGGACAAGCAGCCCGGCGACCCCTCCCAGGAACCGGGTAAGGGCGAGGAAAAAGGCGATCCGAACCAAAAATCCCAGGGCGACCCAAGCGGAAAACCCGGCGATCCCCCCGGATCGGAAGGAGAGAAAAAAGAGGGAACGGCCGAGGGCAAGGACGGCAAACCTGACCAGAAACCAGCAGGCGAGGCCAAGCCGCTTTCCGAAGAGCGCCGCGCCACCGCCCAGATGAGCCCCCAAGAAGCCAAGCAGTTGCTCCAAATGATGCGAGGCGCCGAGCGCACCGTCATCCCCATCGAGCGCCCCCGCCGCGGCCGCTTCCAAGACCCCAACAACACCACCAAGGGCAAAACATGGTAGCCGCCCGCTCTCTCGCCGCCCGCCGCCCCCTGCGCCGCGTTTTCAGCTTGCTCCTAGCCTGCGCCGCCGCCCTCCAGGCCGCGGAAATCACCACTTCCCTCGAACCCCCAGCCGTCCCCGCCGGCCAGGGCGCGACCCTCACCATCCGCGTGGTCGGGGGCAACGTCACCAAACTCACCGCCGCCGACCCTCCCCCCAACCTCATCCTCAACGGCCCCAGCCAGGGCCGGGAAATCCGCAGCATCAACGGAGTCACCACCGCCTCCCTCACCCTCACCTACCAACTCGGATCCCTCACCCCCGGCGACTACGCCATCGCCCCCTTCACCCTCGTGGTCGACGGCGCCGAAGTCCAAACCGAGCCCTTCCAACTCAAAGTCCTCCCCTCCGCCTCCCAGGCCCCCGCCGGCCTCGCCTCCGGAGCGGGCACCGGCGCCCCGCCCCCCGCGCCACCCACCGCCGCCCAGGGCGATTTCGGCTTCCTCACCGTGGAGCTCGCCAGCAAGTCGCGCCAGCACATCTGGGTCGGCGAAATCGCCCCCGTCCGCATCCAGGCCTGGATCCCCTCCGAGGCCCGCGCCAATTTCTCCTCGCAACTCCAAACCGTCGGTTCCTCCTTTACCCTCCACCACCTCAGCGACCAGCCCCAGCAGAGCGTCCAGGAAAGCCAAGGCCAAGCCTTCCGCGTCCTCACCTGGTACGGCGGCCTCTCCGCCACCAAAGACGGCACCTACCCGCCCGACCTCAGCCTGAAGGCCACCGTGGCCCGCCGCGACCCCTCCCCCCCCAAAGGAAATTCCCCCTTCGACGCCCTCTTCGGCCGCATGATCCAACAGGACGTCGTCCTGCGCTCCAAAACCGACCCCTCCGCCAACCTCGAAATCCGCCCCCTCCCCGAGGCCGATCGCCCGCCCGACTTCGGCGGCGCCGTGGGCAAGTTCTCCTTCGCCAAAGCCCTCATCCCCAGCGACTGGCGCACTGGCGAACCCCAATCCATCGCCGCCGAAATCACCGGCGAGGGCAATTTTCAACTCCTCCAACAGCCCACCCTAACTCCCGCCGCCGACTGGAAAACCTACTCTGGCAGCACCTCCTTCGCCCCCGGCGACCTCGCCTCGTTCTCCGGGACTTCCTCCTTCCGCTTCAATGGAGTCCCCAGCCGCGCTGGGGCCTACGACCTCCACCTCGCCTTCAGCTTTTTCGACCCCGACCAAGGCCGCTTCCAAACCGCCGAAAGCGCCCCCCAAAAAGTCGCCATTTCCGGACCCGACGTCATCCCTCCGCCCCCCGTCGCCGCTCCCGACCCCACCCCCGCGCCCCCGCCCAAAGCCCAACTGCCCGCGCCCCCGCGCCCCCAGGACAGCGCCGTTGCCAGCCTTCGCCCGCTCGTTTTCCGCCCCGCTTTTCACCAAATTGTCGCTAACTGCGCCGCCGCCGCCCTTCTCGGCCTGCTGCTCCGCGGCACCCGCGCCCGCTGGGCCAACCCGCAGCGCCGCGCCCGCGCCGCCCAAGACCGCGCCCTGCGCCAGGCCCTCGACCACGCCGCCTCCCTCGCCCAGCGCGGCGACGCCCCCGGCTTCTTCGCCGCCGGGCGGCGTGCCCTCCAAGCCCGCCTCGCCACCCTCTGGCAGCGCCCCGGATCCGCCCTGGCGCTCGCCGACCTCGCTGAAAAACTGCCTCCCGACTCCCCGGTCATCGCCTTTTTCCGCCAGGCCGATCAAGCGGCATTCAGCCCCCCAATGCCCTTCGCTCCCTCCCCCCTGCCCGAGGCCCAAGCCCTCCTCGAGCAGGCCCTCCAAAGCCTTAACATCCCCTCGGGATCCGCCGCCTCCCCGCCATGAGCCTCCTTCGCCGCCAGCCCTGGCTGCTACTCCTGCCTCTCCTCGCCCAGGCCGCGCCCCTCCAGGCCAGCTCGGCCCAAGCGGCCCAGGCCGCCTTGGCCGCCGGAGACTTCGCCCGCGCCGCCTCCGCCTACCAACTCCTTATCGACGCCGAGGGCCCCAGCGCCTCTCGCCTTTATCAGCTAGGAAGCGCCCACTTCGCCCTCGGCCAGTTCGGCCCCGCCGTCCTCGCCTTCGAGCGCGCCGCCCTCCTCGCCCCCCGCGCCGCCGACATCCAAGCCAACCTCCAGCAGGCCCGCCAATCCGCCGCCCCCTCGGCCGTGCCCGAAACCGGCCTCACCCTCGCCGCCGCGCTGCGCTGGCTCAGCCTCAACGAGTGGTCCTGGCTCGCCGCCGCGGGCTGCGCCGGACTCGCCGTCCTCTCCCTCGCCTGGGGCCTGCGCGGCTTCCCCTCCCCGCGGGCCGCGCGCGCCGCCCGCCTCACCCTAGCACTCAGCTTGAGCAGCGCCGTCCTCGCCAGCGGCGCGCTCTGGCAGCGCCGCGGCGAAGCCCACTGGGGCATCGTGCTCGACCCCGATCCCGTGCTGCGCCTGTCCCCCTTTGCCGAAGCCGCTCCCGCCGGGCCGCTCCACACCGGCGGCCGCATCATCCTGGGCCCCCGAGTCCAAGGCTGGACGCGCGTCGCCCTTCCAGAAAGCCCCTCAGCCGGCTGGCTTCCCAATACTGCATTCGCCCCCCTCATCCCTCCGGCGACCACTCCCTAGCCAACCGAGCCGCAGCCCCCGCGAAGGCCCGCGCTCAGCGGCGCTTCTTTTTTTGCTTGAGGTAAAGCGGCAAAAATTCCCGTTCAATATAGCGAAACGCCGCCTCCAAGCCCTCCTGCTGGTACACTTGGCCAATCCAGCTCTCCACCCGCGTCGGCGGCCCGAAGGCGCTGAGAAAGGCGTTGCTGGTCATGGCGGCAAACTCTTCCTGCCCCATGCCCCCGGTGTGCTGCAGGATGTACTGCCGCGAGAAAAGACTCAGGACGGCATCGCCTAGCCAAGCCTCTTCCCGCTCCAGCCGCACTGGATCGATCCCTTTCATGCGCCCCTGCCCTCCATTAGTGACGGCACTTTATTCTTCAAATTGAATGACGTCGTCGTCCACCGCCGGGAGCATTCCCACCGGCATCGAGCCCGGCACCAGATCGGCCACGCAC
Source organism: Verrucomicrobiales bacterium (assembly GCA_947460575.1). Classification (GTDB taxonomy): domain Bacteria; phylum Verrucomicrobiota; class Verrucomicrobiia; order Verrucomicrobiales; family V1-33; genus CAIZWU01. The sequence continues at coordinate 23,626 of CANHIJ010000013.1, forward strand.
TCCGTCGGATTCACCGTGTCGCTGATGCGAATCTTCCCAATCACCGCTGACTTGCGGCGCAGGGAATACTGCGATCCCGCCCGCAGCCCAACATTCGACCCGCTATTGAGCACGATCATACCCTCCTTCTCGGCAAACAGCTTAACCCGCGCAATCGCCGGCAAGGCCACAATGCGCTGCTGCACCCGCGTCAAAGCTTTGCCCTCCAGGGCCGCCGGAAGCGTCAGCGAATCCGTGGCCACCCGGTCCGCCGCGCCCAAATTCAGCACTTCGCGCTCTTCTTCCAACATCCGAGGGTCGTTGGCCGCGGCCAGCGGCGGCGCCGCCGGGATGCCGCTGGCAGGCGCGGCCGCGGGATCGCGCGGCGGCACCGGCGGCAACACGGGCGCCGCCGCCGGAGGCACCGGGGCCGCCGCCGGAGGAGTCGGCACGGGCGTCGGCTGCGCCGACTTCTTAGCCATTTCCTCCATGCGCGCGATCATCTTGTCGTTGATCGCATTTTGCGCCACCAAGCGGCTGTCGAGGTCGCTCTTGAGGGTCAAATAGGCGGCCACCGCCAACAGGACGATGACCGAGGAGAGGGCGAATTGGGTAAGTTTCATAGCAAAAAAGGGGTCAAATCGCCGCACTGGTGGGCAGTCCGCCGACCTCAGTGGGCCGCCGCCGGGGTTTCCGCATGGGCCGCCGCCGGTTCCGCCGCTCCAGCGCCGTGGGCACCGCCGTGGGCGCTCCCGTGGCCCGTGGTGGCCTCGTGGCTGGCGCGCCGATTTTGATTGAACATTTTAGTCTGTTCCCAGGTTTGCTGCTCGCAACCGAGCGTGGCGGCGAGGGCAAGGGCGAGGGAGGCAAGGGCGAGGAGCTTTTTCATGATTGAAGCCCCAACTTTGAGAAAGCGCCCGCAGTTGCAACCGGGAATGGCGCCGAGAAATGTCTCAGCTCTTCCCTTGCCCTTGCCCTTGCCTCGGCAGGCTCCGGAGGGCATTTTGGCATTTTACCGCAGTCTCCCCAACCCGCGCCCTGCCGCCGCCAGCCCCCCGCCCCCGCCCCGCTCCATGAAAAAACCAGGCGCCCTCTCCAAAGACGACCCCGCAGGCCTAGCGGCAATCCTAGCCAATTCCCTCAGCCGCACCCTCACCTACCAGGAAAAAAAGCGCTGCGCCCTGGTCGACCAGATTTTCAAAAACCAGACGCCCAAGGTGAACCACGACCTGCTGTCCGTAATTAGCGGCCAGGCCGAAACGCTCTACCGCCACTACTACGCTCTCCCCGTGACCCTTTGGCCCTCCCACCGGGCTCCCTGCGACATCCTGCAGGCCTGGCACTACGTGGCCCACGCCTTGAGAAATAATTCCCAGATCTCCACCGACCCCCTTCTAACCACTGTGTCCTGGCCGGAGGTCGACCGCCTGGTCAATCCCTGGCTGCGCGAGGAGTCCCTCAAACACTGGCAGGAGCAGTTGTCCACCTTCAGCGCCGCCCGATCCTTCTCCGCTCCCCCCTGCCCCGCCTTCCGCCTCCGCCTCATCCCTCAAGGGGCCCAAATTGATTGGCTTCCCCCCGGCGCCGCCGTCTGGACCCCCATCAAGGCTACTCCCCTGCGCCAGCACGCCCGCGTCGCCTACAGCTACAACCCCGCCGCCGAATCCCTCATCCTCGACGAGGATTCCGCTCGCTTCCTCCGCATCGTCTGTCCCCAGGACTACTATCAAGCTAAGCCTCTCCTCGAAATTGGCTCCGCCCTTTATGGCTCGGCGCTAAACAACCTCATCCGCACCCAGTCCGCCAAAATCGTCGACTCCGCCGGGCAAGCCCTCCTCTGCTCCCAGGAGTCCGCCAACTGGTCCCTCCTCGGCCCCTGCCGCTCCCCGCTCGACTCCGCTTCCGACCTCGATCCCGCCGCGGCTCTCAACGGTGACTACATCCTCGCCGTCAGCGGCGCGGACGGCCAGCCCATCGCCGACGTCGTCGCCATCCTCCCCGGCCAACCCAACCTGGTCCTCACCCCCAACGCCGCCTACCCCCTCCCCGGCCCCCCCCTCCCCGCCACCTTTCCCAGCCCCGGCAGCCGCATCCCCGTGGCCGCGGTCGAAAGCCATGTCGGACTCGCCGCCCTCGACCGCCTCGGCGTCTCTCCCCCCAGCCGCCTCGCCCGCCGCGTCACCACGGTCAAAGTCGCGGTGCGGATTCGCTGCCAATACCTCGCTTCGCGCGACGGTGATGTGTTCCAAGTCTGCGCCCTCGCCAGCTGCGGCGGACTTTTCCCCGATGAAGAGTGGATCGCCGACCACTGGAGCCCCCGGTTCCGCTCCCACAGCCGCGAGGCCTCCGCCGCTCCCTCGGACACCCTCACCCGCATCGACCGCTCCCTCCAGATCCCCGCCGGAGACTGGCTCGCCCTCGCCAACTTGAGCTCCAGCGCGCTCAACCACAGCAGCGCAGAATTCTGGCTCGAACGGCGCCTCTCCAAAACCTCGAGCAAGCTATTTCCGGACCAATTCCTCGCCTGGCTCGAGCAGCGACCCGAAGGGGTCAGCGTCGAACTCGACCGCGAACTCGCCGCCCTCCGCGACCTGGGCAAGGTGACCGCCCAATTCCACATCGAACTCGAACCCGCTGGCATCGACTGGTTCGACCTCGAACTCAACCTCCAGCTCTCCGACATCACCCTGACTCCCCAGGACGTCGATTTGCTGCTCGCCAACAACGGCTCCTGGGTGCGCCTTCCCAAACACGGCTGGCGCAAGATCGAATTAAATGCCACCGAGGAAACCCACCGCGAGCTCGCCGACCTCGGACTCAGCGCCGGCGATGTCTACTCCGCAGAAAAACAGCGCCTCCACGTGCTCCAGTTGGCCCACCCCGCCGCCAGCACGCTCCTCCCCGCGGAAACCGTCGGCGAAGTGCGCCGCCGCGCCAGCGAGCTGCGCACCTCGGTCGCCCCCACCCTCCCCCGCGGCATCACCGCCACCCTGCGCAACTACCAGTTAGAAGGATTCCACTTCCTCGCCTATCTTTCCACTAATCACTTCGGCGGCATCCTCGCCGACGACATGGGCCTCGGCAAAACCATCCAGGCCCTCACCTGGATGGCTTGGCTCCACGAGACGGACCAGCTCGGCGCTAGCCCCATGTTGGTCGTTTGCCCCAAGTCGGTGCAGGACAACTGGACCTCCGAGGCTGCCAAGTTTTACCCCGCCCTCCCTGTGCACCAGTGGACCAGCGCCACCGTCGGCGACCTGGCCCCCATTTCCCCGCCCGCCCCGCCCGCCCCCAAATCCTCCCGCGCCAAAAAAACCGCCTCCGCCAAAAAGGCCTCCGCCAGCCCGCCTCCGCTCCTCATCATCAACTACACCCAGCTGCGCCTCCACGCCGAGGCCATCTCCGCCATCACCTGGTCCACCGTGGTCCTCGACGAAGCCCAGTACATCAAAAACCCCACCTCCGTCACCGCCAAAACCGCCTGCGCGCTCCGCTCCCGCCACCGCCTCGCCCTCAGCGGCACCCCGATCGAAAATCGCCTCCTCGACCTCTGGTCGATCATGGCTTTTGCCATGCCCGGCATCCTCCACAACCGCACCAGCTTCGCCAAAAACTTCGGCGCCAAAGACGACCCCCTGGCGCGCCGCCGCCTCGGGGCCCGGGTCCGCCCCTTCCTCCTCCGCCGCACCAAAAAAGAAGTCGCCGCCGACCTCCCCGACCGCATCGAGGAAGACCTCATCTGCGAACTCGAAGGCCCGCAGCGCGACCACTACATGGCCGAGCTCAAACACGCCCGCAGCACCCTGCTCAAAGCCAAAACCGCGGCCCAACTCGACAAGCTCCGCTTCAATATCCTCACCTCGCTGCTCCGCCTGCGCCAAATCTGCTGCCACCCCTCGCTCACTGGCAAAGGCCAACCCGATGCCAACAGCGCCAAGCTCGACGCCCTCCTGGAACTCCTCGAACCCCTCGTCGAGGAAGGCCACAAGGTCCTCATCTTTTCCCAATTCGTCGCCATGCTCCACCTCATCGGCGACCACCTCGCCGAGCGCCAATGGGCCCACTCCACCCTCACCGGAGCCACCGAAGACCGCGGCGCCCTGGTCCGCCAATTCCAAGAATCCGAAGGCGCCCACGTCTTTCTCATCTCCCTCAAAGCCGGGGGCTCCGGCCTCAACCTGACCGCCGCAAGCTACGTCGTCCTCTTCGACCCCTGGTGGAACCCCGCGGTGGAAAATCAAGCCATCGACCGCACCCACCGCATCGGCCAGGTCCAAAAAGTCATCGCCTACCGCCTCATCACCCGCGACACCATCGAGGAAAAAATCCGCCACCTCCAAAAAGCAAAATCCGCCCTCGCCAGCGATATCCTCGGCGAGGAAACCTTCGCCAAGGCCCTCACCCTCGACGACTTCCAGTTCCTCCTGGGATCCTAAGCCCCGCCCCCCGCGGACCCCCCGCCCCCCTCAGCCGACCTCGTGGGCCAGCATCAAGCGCATCGGCACCATGTGGGAAAGCACGAATCCATTGCGCGCAAAAAAGCGCTGGGACTCGGCGCTGACGTGGTCAGTTAGAAGGGTAATCCGCTTAAAGTCCTTCCGTTCGGCAAAATCCTTGACGTAGTTGACCAAGCGGGTCCCGTAGCCCTGCCCGCGGTGCTCCAGGCGGATGATGACGTCCTCCATGAGGATCACAAAGCCGCCCTCGGCAGTGCTGATGGTGAAGAGCAAATTCACCATGCCGATGACCTTGTGGTCGTTGCGCAGCACAAAAATGCGGCCCCGCGAGGGCTGCTCGAGGATCAACTGCAGCCCGTGGCGCTGCTTTTCGGCATCCGGCGCAAAGTCGGCCTCAATGGCCATCAGCGACACCACCAAATCCGTCAATTCAGTCAGATCCTCAATGGTGGCGGATTCAATCCGGATAGCATCAGCGGGCATATTTCCGAACTAGAGCAGGATCCCCGCCGTTCGCCATCGGGGAAAAAACCTCAGCCCGCCACCTCCCCCGGCGGGACCCGCTGAAATTGAAAGCGAACATCAAACTTTCCCCCGCTGTGGCGGCGGCAGCAAGTCAGGCAGGCCGTGGGCCGCCGAAACCGGCGCACCCGAGCCACCGCCACGCCGCACTGCGGACAAACATAGTGGTAGCGCGGCGCCACCTGGCGCCGCGGAAAGGGCATGCTGTGGGTCACCCGCTCGCCCGGAATCCCCAGTTCCACGCAGGCCTGCCGCCATTCCCGCCCGTGCCCTGAGATCCTCCGCCCGCCCGCCCGCCAGTAGGCCAGCAGGTGCGCCGCCTCGTGCCGCAGGGTGCGCTCAACCTCCGCCTCCCCCACCCCCAAAAGCCGCGGATTGAGCTCAATAACGCCCCGCCCCACCCAGGCCCGGCCCGCCGCCGAGCGCATCCGTCCATTCCAGCACACCTGCACGCCCTCCGCCAGCCCCGCGGCCCCCAGCTGGCACAGCCACGCTTGGACTTGCACCGTCAGAGCGGCATCCGGTACGTCGCGCATACGCCAAGTCTCTTAGGAAATCGACCGCGGCGCGGGCTTGGTCCGCACCTGGTGCTTGACCTCGTCCAGCGCCACCACCCGGTCGGCGGGTACATCTTCCGTGACAAACACGTTGGCCCCCAGCGTGCTCCGGGACCCAATGGTGATGTCCCCCACGATGGTGGCGTTAGCGTAAATCGTCACCTCGTCTTCCAGCTTGGGATGGCGGCACTTCCCCTTCAATTTCTGGCCCGCCGAGAGCGAGCGCGCCACCAGGCCCACTCCCTGATATAGCTTAACGTGGCTCCCAATCACCGAAGTCTCCCCAATCACCACCCCCGTCCCGTGGTCGATAAAAAAATGCGTCCCGATCACCGCCCCAGGGTGGATGTCGATCCCCGTCCGGTTGTGGGCCCACTCGGTCATCATGCGCGGAATCAAGGGCAACCCCGCCCCGTACAGCAAATGCGCTAGCCGCTGGATCGCGATCGCCTCCAGTCCAGGGTAAGCCAAAATCACTTCCTCGTAGCTGCCCGCCGCCGGATCGCCATCAAAGGCCGCCATGACGTCGGTGCCGAGCAGGCGGCGCACTTCCGGCAGCTGCCGCATAAACGCGCACACCAGCTGGTGCGACCGCTCCTCTAACTCCACCCCGCCGTGGTTTTGGTGGCCCAAACTGCGGCGCACTTCCACTTTCAAACCCGCCACGACCTGCTGCACCCGCGCCGCCGTCCGACTCACCAAGTTGGCCGCGCGCAGGGCCTCGCTCTCATAAAACCCCGGAAACAAAATTTGCAGCAAATCCGCGCAGAGCGCCGCGATGGCGTCCTTGGAGGGAAGGTCTACCCCCTCAAGGTGATTGATACCCCCTTCCGTTTGATAGGACTCGACGAGGGCCTCGGTGATCGCGTTCTGGTCGCACAACATGGTCGCCCATCCCTCCACCAAAGCGGCCCCCAGCGAAACCGCTTTTTCGCGGCAGTCCCGCTGGACGCCACCAAGCTAGGGCCCTATGACCTGAGAAGTGCCGCCCCACTTCGCCAGCCTCTTTAGCCAATTCTTCTATACACCCGTGCTGCGGCCCGCGGTGCGCATCGTCAGCGGCTTGGTGGCCATCCCAGTTTTTCGCTTTCTCCTCAAGCGGATCCTCCGCGTCAAGACCAACGACGCCGAATTGGAGCGCGACCTGGAACTCTGGTTCCGCGGCGCCATCCTCCTGCTCGCCGCCACCGCCAATTTGGAAGACTTTCTCTTCGGCTGGACCCAATGGCACCAAAACAGCGATCCCTGGCTGACCATGCTGCTCCGCCTCCTCCTCGCCATCGGAGTCATCGAAACCATGCCCGACGAGGACCTCTTCGCCCTGGTGCACCGCGGCCCGCCCCCCCTGCGCTGGGGGCCAGGCGGCTTCCCACAGGCCTGGCGCCAGCGCCGCGCTTTTCTCAAGGGCATCGGCGTCCTTCACCTCAAGCGATCCTCCCCCGTCTTCGTCATCATGTGCGTCGTTTTCGGCGGAGCCGCGCACTCCCTCAATTGGCTCGTCGGCTGGGCGTGCTACGGCCTCGCCCTGACCCAATACCTCATCATCGCCCTCGCAACCGACCGCACCCGCGCCGCCCCCTTGCTGGAAATGATCGCCGCCCAGTCGCTGCCCAGCCGCGCCGCCTCCCCCCATGAGGCCGCCCCTCCCCCCCGCGGCGATCCCAGCCCGCAACCCCTCGACCCTCCCTAGCCCGAAACTCAGCGCGCCGCCCGGCGCCGCCCCAGTATTTTTCCCAGCCTCCCCCCCGGGGCGGACAAACCCATTGTCCCAGCCCGCCGCGCGCCCTACCCCTGACCCTCTTTTTCCCTCCCATGTCCGCCCTCCACTGGATCGCTGCCCTCCTCGCCTCCGCCGCCCTCTTGCCCGCAGCGGAGTGGAAACCCGTCCCCGGCCACCTCCTCACCCGCTGGAGCGCCGCCGTCGACCCCCAAAACCCCCTCCCCGAATACCCCCGCCCCCAACTGCAGCGCCCCGCCTGGACCAACCTCAACGGCCTCTGGGACTACGCCATCCTCCCCCTCGAGGCCGAGGCCCCCACCGCCTTCGACGGCCAAATCCTCGTCCCCTACCCCGTAGAGTCCGCCCTCTCCGGCGTCAAAAAACCCCTCCGCAAGGACCAGCGCCTCTGGTATCGCCGCTCCTTCCAAGCCCCCGCCACCCCCCCCGGACATCGCCTCCTCCTCCACTTCGGCGCCGTCGACTGGGAAGCCCGCGTCTCCCTCAACGGCCACCTCTGCGGCACCCACCGCGGCGGCTACGACGCCTTCTCCTTCGACATCACCGACGCCGTCAAGCCCGGGGCCGACAACGCCTTGATCGTCGCCGTCGCCGATGCCACCGGCGCCGGACAGGCTATCGGCAAACAAAACTTCAACAAAATCGCCAAACCCGGCGGCATCGCCTACTCCCCCTCCTCCGGCATCTGGCAGACCGCCTGGCTGGAATCCGTCCCCCCAGTCCACATCGCCGATCTTCACTTCGTCCCCGACCTCCCCCGCAGCGGCCTCCGCCTCACCGTCCCATCCTCCACTTCCCACGCCCCCAGCGAAGTGGAAATCACCGCCTTCGACGGCGCCCAGGAAGTCGCCCGCCTCCGCGGCCCCTCCGACCAGGAACTCTTCCTGCCCATCCCCAAACCCCATCTTTGGACCCCCGACGACCCCTTCCTCTACACCCTCCACCTCCGCCTCGGCCAGGACGAAGTCCGCAGCTACTTCGGCATGCGCCACATCGCCCTCGGCAAGGATCCCCTGGGCTTCACCGCCATGCTCCTCAACGGCCAGCCGCTCTTCCAAGTCGGCCCCCTCGACCAGGGCTTCTGGCCCGACGGCCTGCACACTGCCCCCACCGACGCCGCCCTCCGCTGGGACATCGAACAAATGAAGCGCCTCGGCTTTAACATGGTCCGCAAACACATCAAAATCGAGCCCTCCCGCTGGTTCTATTGGTGCGACAAACTCGGCCTCCTCGTCTGGCAAGATATGCCCAGCGGCGGAGCCGGCCAAGGCGGCGACCGCGAAAAGGAAGGCACCCCCGTCTCCCCCGAACTCACCCGCCAATTTGAAGAAGAACTGCACCTCATGGTGCAACAACACCGCAACCACCCCTCCGTCATCATGTGGGTCATCTTCAACGAAGCCTGGGGCCAATACGATACCCGCCGCCTCACCCAACAAGTCAAGGCCTGGGACCCCTCCCGCCTCGTCAATAGCTCCAGCGGCTGGGCCGACCAAGGCACCGGCGACCTCAACGATTGGCACAACTACCCCACCCCCGTCTGCCCCAAACCCGAACCCTCCCGCGCCGCTGTCCTCGGCGAATTCGGCGGCATCGGACTCCCCACCCCAGACCACACCTGGGTCGAAAGCGCCTGGGGCTACCGCGGCGTCACCGGCACCCGCTCCCTCACCCGAAAATACGGAGAACTCTGGCGCCAAGTCCACGCCCTCCGCAGCCAGGGCCTCAACGCCGCCGTCTACACCCAACTCACCGACGTCGAAACCGAAGGCAATGGCCTCTTCACCTACGACCGCGAAATCCTCAAAATCGACCCCGCCGTCGCCCTCCAAGCCCACCGCGGACATTTCGCCCCCCCCATCACCTTCCAATCCGTCGCCCCCACCGCCGAACTGGATCCCGTCCTCTGGCGCTTCACCTCCACCCCTCCCGCGCCCGATTGGCACCAACCTCACTTCGACGACTCCGCCTGGGCCCAGGGCCCCGCCGGCTTCGGCGCTCCCGATTTTAAAGGCGCCTCCCCCCGCACCCCCTGGACCGCCGACGAACTCTGGCTGCGCCGCTCCCTCGCCCTCCCCCCCGGCGAACTCCACTTCCCCGCCCTCCGCATCCTCCGCGGCCAGGAAATCGAAGTCTACCTCGGCGGCACCCTCGCCATGCAACTCAAAGGCAGCGACTCCGCCTACGACGAATTCGACCTCCTCCCCGCCGCCGCCGCCCAACTCCGCCCCGGACAATCCTGCACCCTCGCCATCCACTGCCGCCGCGGCAAATCCCCCCCCTTCATCGACGCCGGCCTCATGCAGGAACGCCGCCCCTGAGCCCTCCCCTCCCTCCCCCCCGCAGCCGAAAATCTGGCCTCGCCCCACCCGGCGCGCCCAGCAGAAGGCGGGCCCCGCCGGCCCGGCTGGGCCAAAACGCCTAAAGCCTTCCCCGGGGTTTTCCGCGGGGGGCTTGAGCCGCCAGCCTGGCAAAGCTGCGGATGACAGCGGCCCCATTCTGGAGTTCATTAGAAATCCGGTCGGCAGCTCCCAAAGCATCGGGTCGGCCCCCCGCTCCTCACCCCTTCCCGCATGCTTGAAGATCGAGATTACCTGCGCCGCCCCGCCTCCGCCCCGGGCCCGTCCTGGGTCGTTTTGCTCATCCTCCTCAACCTCGGGGTCTTGGTCCTGCGCCAACTCTTCAGCACTCCCGCCTTCCCTCCCGCCGGAGCCATCAGCGTGGCCGCCCTCCAAAAAGGCGAATGGTGGACCCTCTTCACCCACGGCTTCGTCCACGCAGACTGGTGGCACCTGCTCTCCAATCTCGCCCTCCTCGGCGTGGTCGGAGGCCGCATCCTCGCCGACGTCGGTGGACGCCACTTTTTATACCTCTACCTCGTGGGCGGCTGGGTCGCCGCCGCCGCCAGCCTCCTCCTCCACCCCCTCTCCCCCATGATCGGAGCCTCCGGCAGCGTGATGGCCCTCATCGGCGCCTACGCCGCCCTTCACCCCGACCGCTCCGTCACCGCAGGCCTGGGGGCCTGGGTGCCCCGCTTGGGGGCCGCCCATGCCTTCCTCGGCCTCCTCGCCTCCAGCGTGGCCCTGGAACTCTTTTCCCTCGCCACCGCCGCCCACTGGTCCATCCCCTTTGTCCACCACCAGGCCCACGCCGCCCACGCCCTCGGGCTGATCACCGGCTGGCTCTATGCCCGCCACCTGCGCCCAGCCCCGGCACCGCTCTACTGGCGCGAGGACTTTTTCCCCCAGGGCCTGAGGCGGCGCCACGCCGACGGCGTCGCCGCAAACAGGCGCTCCGCCCCCTTTTCACCCAACCTTTGCCCCGCGCCCGCCCGCGCCCCCGCCCCCGCCCTCAGCAATGACGATTTTCTCCGCCAATCCGTGGACCCCGTGCTCGAAAAACTCTACGCCTCCGGCATGGCCAGCCTCACTGAAGACGAGCGCCGCATCCTGCAAGAGGCCGCCCAGCGCTTTGGCACCCACAAAAACTAAGTCGCCTCGCCCCTCCTCCTCCCCCTCCTCCCAAGCTCCCGCGGCGCGGACTTGCCAGAGTGGCCCGCGGAGTCGAGTATCGCCCATGAAGCCCGCCGACGGAATCGCTTTGCTCACCCTGGAGGACACCCTAGCCCTCGGCGAGCGCTTGGGCCGAGCCGCGGAGGCCGGAGGGGTCGTGGCCCTTTGCGGCGGGCTCGGCGCAGGCAAAACGCACCTCACCAAAGGGCTCGCCGTCGGCCTAGGGGCGGATCCGGAGGCCGTCAGCAGCCCCACCTTTTCCTTGGTCCAAGAATACCGGGGCGGGCGACTCCCCGTGTTTCATTTCGATTTTTACCGCATGGCTTCTCCCGACGAGGTGCTCGCCATCGGCTGGGACGAATACCTAGAGGCGGGAGGCCTCTGCGTGGTGGAGTGGGCCGATCTGTTCCCCGCGCTGTTGCCGCCGGGAACCCAGTGGTGGCGGCTCGAACTGAGCCCCAGCGGCGCGCGGTCGGCCCGGCCAGAACCAGGCCCCCCGAAGGCCACATCCCCCTGAGCCCCCCGCGCGAGCTGCGCCCCGCCCAGAAAAGTGCGCCCAGAGGCCGCCCCTTCAGCGCTCGGTTCGCTTTGTGGCCCGACACCCAGGGCGTTGCCCTGGGCTAGCCTATGCCGCCCCGTTGGGGCTCTCCAGCGGCACTCCGCCGGGGCATCCCATCTCATCTCATCCCATTCCATCTCATCTCATCTCATCCCATCCCGTCCCATCCCATCCCGTCCCATCCCATCCCGTCCCATCTCATCCCGTCCCATCTCATCCCAGTTTAGCCTAAAACCGGGAGTTGACTATCGGATTCGGCCGGCGCGAAGCGCTGGCGCGGGAGGCTTTTTCTCGGCGCGCGGGCGTTTGGGGGGGCTTTGGCGCTGGCACCCCTGCCGGGGTGCGGGCCCTCTCGGGAATGCGATCCGGTGGTGTCGCTTCGCTCAACCACCGGCTACCCGCTGGGATGCCTCCGGCATCATCCCGGGCTGCCTCTTGGTTCATATGCTGGGCTGCCTCCGGCATCGCCGCCCGACGCGTCTAGCGGCCACGCTATGGGGGCTTTTGACCGCGCCAAGGGCTCACCCATTGGGTGAATCCCTTCCGTTGGCACATGCCCCAACCGAATCGTGAATGGTCGACACGTCCCAGCGACAGACCCGCCTGATGCCAGAGACATCCTGATGCCGACGGCATGCCGATGCCGGGGGCATGCTGATACCGGAGACGGCCTGATGCCGGGGGCATCCTGACGCCGGGGGCATGCTGATGCCGGAGGCAGCCTGATGCCGGAGGCAGCCTGATGCCGGAGGCAGCCTGATGCCGGCGACATCCTGATGCCGGAGGCATCTCAGCCGGTAGCCGGTGGTTGAGCGGAGCGACACCACCGGTTGCTCCGTTTTCGCATCATCCGCACCCCGGCAGGGGTGCCAGCGCTCCGCACCCCCAAAATACCCAACGCGCTAGGAGAAAGCCTAATAAACCGAGTCCTCGCACTCGCGAATGAAGCTAGTCAACTCCCGTTTTTAGGTTTAGCCTAAAACCGGAAGTTAAAACGCGACTATGAGTCCTTTTTTCGTGATGAGGACGGGGGCTGAGCCGTTTTCCTCCCCTCAGAAGACTCACCCCCTTCTGCGGTCAAAATCCCCCAACATCGTGACCGGTGGACCCGCCCGGCGGCGATGCCGAAAGCATCCCAGCGCGTCGCCAGTGGTGCGCGGAGCGGCACCACCGGATCCGCATCCCAAGGAGGCCTTCACCCCGGCAGGGGTGCCCGCGCGGCAGCCCCCAAAAGCCCACGCGCCAGGAAAAAGCCTCCCGCGCCAGCGCCCCGCGCCCACCGAATGCGCTAGTCAGCTCGCGCTTTTGGGTTTCTTCAGGAGGTTCAGAGCGACTGCAAAAAGGCCACCAGCGCGGCGCGCTCCGCTTGGCTCAGCTTTTCGAAGGCTTCCCGAGAAGCCTTGGATTCCCCGTCGTGCCAGAGGATGGCTTCGACAAAAGTGCGCGCCCGGCCGTCGTGCAGGAAATAGGCGTTGCCATTGACTTCCGCGTTGAGCCCGATCCCCCAGAGGGGAGGCGTGCGCCACTCGCTGCCGCTGGCGAGATAGTCGGGGCGGTGGTCGGCCAGCGGCTCGCCCATGTCGTGAATCAGGAGGTCGGTGTAGGGGCGAATGGTTTGGTCCCGCAGTTCCTTGATGGGGTGCTCGCTGCCGGTTTTCATTTCGGGCAAGTGGCAGGCGCTGCAGTTGATTTGGGCAAAAAGCTTTTCCCCCAAGCGCGCCTGGGGGTCGTCGAGGAGGCGGCGCGCCGGCACCGCCAGAGTTTGCACGTAAGTGACGACGCGGTCGAGCAGGTGATCGCTCAGTTCCGGGCTGCCGCCATTGGGGAGTTGGCCCAGGAGGGGTTCCTGGGCGGCCGTGAGGGATTCGCTGGGGTGGAGGCTGCTGGTGATGCCGATGTCCCCTAAAAAAGCGTCGGCAGTTTGCTGGCGCAGGGTGGGCTGGTTGGCCTTCCACCCGAAGCGGCCGGGCATGGTTTTTTGAAATTCCAGGCTCCAGACCTCGTTAAGGCGCCCTGAAATGCCGTCGCCATTGCGGTCGTCGGGATCCGCAGCACTCCGCAGCGCCGCTTCGGGAACGGCTTCCAGCAGGCCAACTCCGTAGACCGGCTGAGCCAGCCGGGGGCCGATCAAGAGGTCTGCCGCGGGCGGGCCATAGTGCCAGGTGAAGGGGCCAAATGCAGGGCGCCGCAGTTCCACAGTTTCGCCGTCGGGCAGCGCGCGCACCGAAGTCACCCAGCGGACTGGCACCTCCGCTTCGGGAAGCGACCCTGGGAGGGCCCGCACCGCCAATTGGCCGCCGTACCGGGGGTCGGGAAGGGGGCCGCCCTGGGCATCCTGCCCGGGGACGCTGAGCCGCAGGAGCAGCCCAGTCATGGTTTCGCCCTCGGAGGGGGGCGCTCCCCGGCCGTCCTTGGTGTGACAGGAGGAACAAGAGCGCGCCACGAACAGCGGCCCGAGGCCATCCCGAGCCTGGGCGCTGGCGGGGGCAATGATCCAGTTCTCATTAAAAAAGGAATTCCCCACCACAAACTGGCGCCGGGTTTCCCGCGAAATGTTTCCCAGGGCGAGCGAGTAGGCGTCCTTGCCGTCGTTGAAGACCGTGGCGCTGCCCGCCGAAAGGGCTTCGGGCGGGTGGTCCGCCGCCGCGGCGGCCCCGGCGGCGGCCCAAAAGAGGGCCAAAAGGCGCGTTTTCATCCGGCGATGTCCCCCGCAGCCTCCTCGGGGATTTGAATGTTGAGCGCCCGCGCCAGGCGGCGCAGCAGCGCCGACTGGTCCTCGGACGTGGCGATGGCTTTCATGACCGCGCGGCGGCCCGGTTGGTCGTCCTCGCCCAGAATAGCCTGGTCAAAGGGCGCTGGGATAGCCTGCGCGGCCGCCACCAGCCCATCCACCTTGGCGTCCAACAGCGGCACCAGCTCGGGTTTCACCAGTTCGGCGAGCTGCCGCAAGCCGGGCCCCTGGAGGGAGCTGCCGTCGATCCGCACATAGCGGCCGCGGTATATATTTTGCAGCCCGATGGCATCGAAAAGAGTATCCTGGTGCGTGGTGTCGCTGAAGCAGGAGTGCTCGTCTTCCTGCTCCTTCGTGTCCCAGGCCACCTGCAACCGCTCGCCCGCCAGCTCGTTGCCGCTGAGGAAAATCAGGCCGGTGAGGATGCGCTCGATGGACTGGTCGACGCCCTCCTCGAAAATGGCCCGAAAATTCCCCAACTTGTCGGGCGCCCACTCGGGCAGCAATTCCTCAAAACAAGTGACGAGGAGGTCGGCGCAGGCTTGGAGGTACTGGCCGCGGCGCCCCGCAAAGGGGGCCGTGGTATAGTCGGTAAAAGGCCGGTCGCCGGGCCCCGTGGCGCTCTTGTCCTGCCCCCAGAGGAGAAATTCAATGGCGTGCCACCCACAAGAAATGTTCTTCTCCCCTTCGCGCAGGTTGAGCCGCTCCACCAACTTGGCGTCGATGAGCGGATACGCCTTTTCATTGCCGATAATGCCGCCGTCGCCGCCCTCCCCCGCGTCCATGTACAACTCGTCCAGCGGCCAGGAGTTCAGCAGGGGCTCCGGGCCGTCGGCGTCGTCGATCGGGCCCGCATAGTAGCGCAACACCTCGCTCTGCAAATACGGCTGCCGCGCTTTCGTCCAGGCCCGCCGCGCCGCTGCTAGGTTCTCCGCCGATGGGGACTCCACCAAAGCCCGCACCGCAGAGCGCAATGCCGTCGCCCCCTTGAGGCAGTCCTCGTACACCGCATAGGCGGTTTTCGCATACTGCCCCACCACCGCCCGAGACACCTCCGGAAGCTGCCCCGGGGCCGCCCGAGCCGGAACCATCCACAAAAAACAAGTCGCAAGGCAAAGAAGTGATTTTTTCATGCAGGCACTGGGGGGTGATGTCAGCCCCACACTCTACTCTACGCCTCAGGCAGGTCAAGGGTTTTGAGAATCAGTCTCAAATTCAAGCCAAGACCACGCGCCGCGGCATCTGCGCGCCGTTGGGCCGACCAACCGGTCAGCGGCTGGGGCCGGTTTTTACAGTTGCGGGCCCGAGGGACTTTCCACATGGTTGCAGGATGGCCGAAATCCTTGAGACTCTCGAAATTCTCCCCCCGCTGGGCATCCTGGCGCACGTCACCCCCGGCACCCGCGCGGCCCTGACGGATGGAGGAGAATTTGTCGCCTACGCCAAGGGCGAGGCCGTGCTCGAACAGGGCCTGCCCACTTCCCACCTCTTTGTGGTCGTATCCGGGGAACTGACCGTGACCCTCCACTCCCCCGAGCAGCTGGTGCCACTGGGCTACATCCACGAGGGCGAAATCGTGGGCGAAATGGGTTTCCTTGAGGGCGAAGCCGCCAGCGCCTTCGTGGCCGCCGCAGTGCCCTCCAAAATTTGGCGCATCTCCCGAGAGGGCTTTGAGACCTTTTTGCACAAAAGCCCCGCCGCCGGAAACGAAATCCTCAAGGAAATCGTGGTACTCCTGAGCCGCCGGGCCCGCAAGGACCACGAGCGCCTGACCCAGGAGGGCTAGGCGGGGCCGCGGAATGCCGCGCCCTCCGCCGCCGCCCAGGCCGCCTGGCGCCCATACCAAAAGCGCTCTTGGCGCGCCCCCGCCCATCCCGCGGCGGCGGTCATGCCCCGCAGTTCCTCCCACGAAAAAGCCGCCCAGGCCGAGCGCCGCATGTCCTCCACCGTCATCGGCTCGCGGTAAAAAAGGGAGGCCCCATAAATCCCCGCCGCAGCCCACCAGGAGCGCTCCAGATCCGCCACCAAAACGCCCCGCCGCGCCACCCGCCGCATTTTCTCCAGCAGGGCGATGCCGTCCGCCGCCGTGAAGTGGTGCAAGGCCAGCGAACACACCACCCAATCCGGCCGCTCCACCGGCTCCCACGTTCGGACATCCGCCTGCACAAAAGAAATTTCCGGCAGATCTCGACAATAGTGCCGCCCGATTTCCCACGTGGCGGGGTGACCCTCCACGGCTTCCACTTGCACCGCGGTCCCGCCGCGCCGCGCCATATCCACCAGCAGCCGCGGCAGGTCCCCCGAGCCAGCACAGAGGTCGGCAATGCGGAGCACCCCGCCGCCCCGGCAAGCCGGTCCCAAGACCCGCTCCATGATCCGCCACGCCCCAAACCACCGATTCAACCCCCGCAAATTAGCCAGGTCCTGCTCCAGGGCGGGCGACACCGGCTGGGGGCGATCCATCAATTCAGGATCCTCGGGGTCAAAGCGGCGCAGCATGGGACTCCACCATCAGCGCACTGCGCCGGAGGACAATCCAGAAAAGCGCCCGCGGCGCCGCCCCAAGCCGCGGCCCCGCCCCACGCGGCTGCCGGAATTTAAGTTGCACAGCCCACCGGAAGGCATTACATCTCCCGCCCGCCCGCTGAGGGCAGGCTCCGCCGACTGGGCGGGCCCCGCGCCCCCTTCCTCCCCATCCAACTCTAACCGGCTTTCGCACGATGCCCAGCAAAGGAAAACCCGCTACGTCCGCCGCTTCGCCCATCGCCAAACCTGCTGCCTCCCAAGCGGCCCCGGCTCCCGCCAAAGCCACCCCTTCTGTCTCTAAACCCGCCGCTAAGGCCACCGCCTCCCAAGGCAAGGAAATCCTGAAAAAGAAACCCGCCCCCTCCGAGATCACCGCAGCGGCCGCCCCCGGCCCTGCTCCCGCCAAGCCCGCTGCTAAAACCGCTGCCAAGGCCCCCGCCAAAAAAGCCGCCAAGTCGGCCGTCAAGACGACCTTGCCCCCCCCCGAAAAACCCGCTCCCCCCGCGGCCCCCAAGCCCCTCTCCATCTCCGACGAACCCCAAGAGGGAGAAATCAAACACTCCGTCTTCGTCAAAATCGCCAAACAAAAACTGCTCGACCTCAAGGATTCCCTCATGGACTCCATGACCGGCACCGCCAGCGAAACCCTCCGCAATAAAGCCGAAGGCAGCGAAGCCAGCGCTTTCGGCATGCACCAAGCCGACGCCGGCACCGACGCCTACGACCGCGATTTCGCCCTCAGCCTCCTCTCCCAAGAACAGGACGCCCTCTACGAAATCGAAGAAGCCCTCAAGCGCGTCATCGCCGGCACCTACGGCGTCTGCGAGATGTCCAACAAGCGCATCCCCCAGGCCCGCCTCGAAGCCCTCCCCTTTGCTCGCTTCACCATCGAGTGCCAGCAGCAATACGAAAAAGAAGTCGGCCCCCACAGCGGCCGCCGCCAAGTCCGCTCCCTCTTCGGCCTCATGGGCTCCGAAGACGAAGACGAGGACGGCGAAGAAGAATCCTCCGATTCCGATAAAGACAGTTGAAACTGTTTGAGACACCTCTAAACTCCGCCCTTTCCCGACCCCGAACCTTCCCGAAAAGTCATGCCACGCGATATCATCATCCTCGAATGCACCGAGGCCCGCGCCGAAGGCGCTCCGCCCTCCCGCTACGTCACCACCCGCAACAAGAAGAGCGTGCGCACGCCCGGCCGTCTTGAAAAGGTCAAATTTAATCCCTTCCTGAAGCGCCGCACCAAGCACCGGGAAATCCGCTAATTCGCCTCCGGCACCCCCTTTTTCCAGACCCAAGTCATGCAACCTAAGACCACGCAGCGCCTCATCAATTTCCGCAAGCATAACAAGCGCATGCCGCGCCGCCGTTATGACATCAAAGTGGACATGGTGGACTACAAACAGCCCGAGTACCTCGCCAAATTCACCACCGAAACCGGCAAGATCCTCCCCCGCCGCCTCACCGGCATCACCGCTTGGCTCCACCGCAAAATCACCCGCGAAATCAAGCGCTCCCGCAGCGTCAACCTGATGCGCTAACGGGCCCCGCGCAGCCCCCGAGTCCATTTCCCGATCAGGGGCGTATTTTCATGCGCCCCTGATTTGTTTTAGGCGGGAGGCCAGGCGCCCCTCCCCCCCATCGGCCCCCCTCCCGGTTGCCCGGGATCCCTTTCCCCCGCCCCCATGCCCCCGCTCGAAGACACCCAAAGCCAGCTGGACGCCCGCGGCGTCCCGATTCCCCGCGTCGGGATCCGGGGCCTCCGCTACCCCCTCACTCTGCAACACCCCGACGGCAGCGCCTTCCATGCCACGGCCACCGCGGCCCTCACTGCCGACCTCTCCGCCACGGAGCGCGGCACCCACATGAGTCGCTTCGTGGCCCTCCTCCACGAGCGCCGCCACGGCCTCACTCCCGCCGGCGTCTTGGCCATGACCGACGCCCTGCGCGGCCGCCTTGGCTCCCAGGAAGCCCAAGTCGTCCTCCAAATGCCCTGGTTCCTCGAAAAGCGCGCCCCCATCACCGGCGAACCCGGCTTTCTCGACTACCAAGTCACCTGGGACGCCACCGTCACGGCCACCCTCCAGCGCCTCCTCACCACCGTAGTCGTCCCCATCGCCACCGTTTGCCCCTGCTCCAAGGCCATCAGCGACCGCGGCGCCCACAACCAGCGCGGCGCCCTCACCCTCACCGTGGTCGGCACCGCCGCACTCTGGCCCGACGACTTGATCCGCCTCGCCGAACTCTCCGCCAGCTGCGAACTCTACAGCGTCCTCAAACGCCCCGACGAAAAAGCCGTCACCGAACAAGCTTACGACAACCCCGTCTTCGTCGAAGACGTGGTCCGCAACGCCGCCGTCCTGGCCCGCCAAAACCCCGCCATCCTCGCCTTCCGCGTCGAAGCTGAAAACTTCGAAAGCATCCACCACCACAACGCCTACGCCATGGTCGAAGAGGGCTGGTGAGCCCCGCCGCCAGCGCTGCGTTCCCCCCAGAAAACCGCGTGACAAGCCCCTACCCCACGCTTACGGAACTCATATGAGAACGAATCTCAATCGCATTGCCCGGCGCCTCCTCGCGGTCGGCTCGGCCCTTTTCTTGGCGTCCTCCTGCGGTGGCAAGCCTTCGCCCAAGCCAGCGGAGCCCGCGGCCTCGGGCACCCCCGCGGCGGAGGAACCGGTGCTCAATCTCTATACCCACCGGCACTACGAGAGCGACGACCAGCTGTTTGAAGCCTTT
Source organism: Verrucomicrobiales bacterium (assembly GCA_947460575.1). Lineage (GTDB taxonomy): Bacteria > Verrucomicrobiota > Verrucomicrobiia > Verrucomicrobiales > V1-33 > CAIZWU01. The sequence continues at coordinate 42,946 of CANHIJ010000013.1, forward strand.
ACCAAGCTGACTGGCATCGCCATCCAAGTGACCAGCGCTGGCGCCGACCAGTTGATTTCCCGCATCAAAGGCGAAGGCCCCGACTGCCCCGCCGACCTTTTGGTGACCGTAGACGCGGGCCGCCTGTGCCGCGCCCGCGATCTGGGGCTGCTCCAGCCCGTGGAATCCCCCGCCCTGGACGCCGCGATCCCCGCGGCGCTGCGCGACCCCGGCCATTTCTGGTTCGGCTTCACGGTGCGCGCCCGGGTCATCGCCTACGCCAAAGCCCGGGTGCAGCCTGGGCAAATCACCTCCTACGCCGACCTGGCCGACCCCAAGTGGAAGGGCCGCGTCCTGGTGCGCAGCGGCGACAGCCTCTACAATCAAAGCCTGGTCGCCGCCATGGTGGCCAACGAGGGCCCCGAAAAAACCGCCGCCTGGGTGCAGGGATTGACCCAAAATCTGGCCCGCAAGCCCCTCGGCGGCGACCGCGACCAAGTCATGGCCCTGGCGCAAAACCTCGGCGATGTCGCCCTCGTCAACAGCTACTACCTCGGCCAAATGGCCCAGTCCAAGGACCCCGCAGAGCGCGCCGCCTTCGCCCAAGTGGCCCTCGTTTTCCCCGACCAAAACGGGCGCGGCACCCACATCAACATCAGCGGCGCCGGCGTCGCCAAGTATGCCAAACACCCCGACAACGCCCGCAGGTTCCTCGAGTTCCTCGCCAGCCCCGCCGCCCAACAAGTCTTCCCCGCCACCAGCTTCGAATACCCCATCGACCCCCAATTCGATACCTCCCCCCTCCACCGCGAGTGGGGCCCCTACCGGGCCGACACCCTGAACCTCTCCAAACTCGGAGAACACTACCCGGCCGCCATGGCCATCATTGAGGCCTCCGGTTGGTGAGGGACGCGACCGACATGCCCGCCGCTCCCCAGCGCCTCCCCGCCCCGCGCGCCGCTTGGATCGTGCTCGGGGCCCTGGCCCTGGTGCTGGCCCTCCCCCTCTCTGGGCTGCTCCCCGCCCTCCTCGCCCCCAGCGAGCACTGGCGCGCCCTCCTGCCCCGCCTTTTTTCCACCTACCTCAAGGACACGCTGATCGCCACTCTCGGCACCGGCTTCCTGGCCCTGCTCTTCGGAGTGCCCACCGCCTGGCTGACCACGACCTGTCGCTTCCCTGGGTCGCGCTTTTTCTCCTGGGCCCTGGTGCTGCCCCTCGCCCTGCCCGGCTACTTGGCGGTCTACGGCTACCACGACCTGCTCGCCCGCGCCTCCGGCTTGATGGTCTGGATGCGCGCCCACTGGGGCTCCGGCCCCGCTTCCCTCGTCGAGGAAAATCTGCGCTACCTCCTCCTCGTCGGAATCCTGGGATCGGTGCTTTACCCCTACGTCTATTTAACCACCCGGGCCTCCTTCCGCCGCCAAGCCTCTTCCCTCATCGAAGCCTCCCGCCTCCTCGGCCACAGCGCCACTTCCACTTTTCGCCGCATCGCCCTCCCCATGGCCCGCCCCGCCATCGCCGGCGGCACCGCCCTGGCCCTCATGGAAGTCCTCAACGACTACGGAGCAGTGCGCTTTTTCGGCCTCAAAACCCTCACGGCGGGGATTTTTCGCTACGGCTACGACCTCGATGACAAGGCCGCCGCGGCCCGCCTCTCCCTGCTCCTCCTGGGGGTCGTTTTGACCTTTTTGGGAATCGAACGGGCGGCTCGCGGCCGGGCCCAGTTCCACGAGGGCGCCGCTCCCCGCCCGCTCTCGCCTTGGCAACTGCGCGGCCCCAAGGCCTGGGCCGCCAGCGCCGCCTGCGCCATCCCCCTGGTGCTCGGGTTTCTCCTCCCCGGAGGCCGCATCCTCCAGCTCGCCTGGCTGGGGTCCGCCGACGGCCTGCCCCGCGGCTTCTGGCCCGCCCTGGGCCACACTCTCCTCCTCGCGGGCAGCGCCGCCGCCCTCATCGCCAGCTTCGCCCTCCTCCTCGCCTACGCCGTCCGCCTCCAGCGAGGCCTTCCCGGGCGCTTGGCCGCCCGCGCCGCCCTCGCGGGCTACGGCATGCCCGGGGCCGTGGTCGCCCTCGCCGTGACCTTGGGCCTGATCCACCTCTCCCAAACCTTCGGCTGGAGCCTCCTCAGCGGTACCTTCACCGGACTCCTCGCCGCCTACCTGGTCCGCTTTCTCGCAGTCTCCTATCAACCCTTGGAGGACGGCCTGCAGCGCGTCTGCGGCAGCCTCGACGACGCCTCCCGCACTCTGGGCATTGGCCCCTGGCGCACCCTATGGCGCATCAACCTCCCCCTGCTGCGCGGCCCCTTGGTGGCGGCGCTGCTCCTGACCTTTATCGACCTCCTCAAGGAGTTGCCCATCACCCTCCTCCTGCGGCCCCATAATTTTTCCACCCTCGCCACCCGCGCCTGGGACCTCCAAGAACAAAGCCGCCTCCCCGAAGCCTGCCTCCCCGCCGCGGTCATCATTTTCCTCGGAGCCGCCGGTGCCCTCTGGCTGCACCGCTCCCTGGAGCGCCCTTGACTTCGCTACCCCAAGACCGCCTTAGCCCAAGATCAGGCGGCAGGCGATGACCGCGAAGATCATGGCACAGGCGTCGGCGAGCAGCCCGGTCGGAATGCCGTGCCGCATCCGCCGGACTCCCGCAGCCCCAAAATACACCGCCGCCACATACAAAGTGGTCTCCGTGCTCCCGTTAATCGTCGCGGCGATCTTGGTGATCAGGGAATCAACCCCGTGCTCGACCGCGATGCTGTCCAGCACCGCCCGGGCCCCGCCCCCGCTTAGCGGACGCACGATCGCCATCGGCAACACTTCCACCGGAAAGCGAATCAGGCTCAGCAGCGGCTGTACCAAGCGCTCCACCACCTTCAAGGCCCCGCTCTCGGTAAACATCCCAATCGCCACCAGCATGGCCACAATGTAGGGAATCACCCGCAGCACCACCCCCATACCGTCTTTGGCGCCCTCTACTAATTCCTCAAAAACCTTGACCCCCGCCAGCGCCGCATACAGCACAAAAAAACCAATCGCTCCCGGAATCGCCGCCACCGAAATGAATTTGATCAAGCGCATCGCCCCCTCCGCCGGAATACTCTGAAACCACTCCACCCCCACCGGGGAATGGCCCTGGACGCGCTGGTAAATCTTCTGCTGCAGCGCCACGAGCGAAACCGGCGCCGCCACATACCACAGCACCACCCCAACAAAGCCCCCCACCGCCAACCACAGCACCCCCCGCCGCCAACCCTCCACCCGCCGCAGCCCCGCCACTTCCCATTCCCCCACCGCCGCCACTGGCGCAGCCGCCACCGGAGCCGCCGGAGCCACCGCGAAGGGAATCACCCGAAACAGCGGAAATTGTTGCAGCAAGCGGCAAATCATCACCGCGCAAAGCGTGCCCAGAGCGGAGGCGATGATGGACGGCGCGATAATATCGGTGGGGTGCTCCGCCCCCCGCGCCTGCAGCAGCGCGATGGTGCTCGCGGGAATCAAGGTGATGGCGCTTGTGTTCAGCGCTAACAACATCACCATGGCGTTGGAAGCCACCCCGGGATGCGGGTTGAGCTGGTTGAGCTGCTCCATGGCGCGCAGCCCCATGGGAGTCGCCGCATTGCCCGCCCCCAGCATGTTGGCCCCTAAATTCATGGCGATGGATCCCAAGGCCGGATGCCCCGCGGGCACGTCGGGAAATACTAACCGCAGCAGCGGCCCTAGCGCCCGGGCGATCCGGTGGATCAGCCCGCTGACTTCCACCAGGCGCATGATCCCCATCCACAAGGTAATCATGCCAGCGAGGGGCAACATCACGTCCATCACCGCCGCCTCGGCCCGCTTCAACACCGCCGCCGTCACCGGCTCTAAGGTCCCCGTCGCCAGCGCCACCGCCACAGAAATCGTCACCATCCCCAGCCAGATATAGTTCAGCATTGGTTCGAAAAGCTAAAGTGTCGCCCGCCGGACGCAGCCCGCGCGGATGGCGCTGGCCTGGGCCGCCGCCGCGCGGATGGCCCCCCAATTCCCCGCCGCCACCAGCCCTTTGGGCGCCAACCAGGAACCCCCAATGCCCCCCACCAGCGGATGGCTCAGCCATTCCTCACAATTCGCTAGGTTCACCCCCCCCAGCGGCACGTAATGCAGTCCAAGATGCGCGTAGGGCGCCGCGATGCTCTCCAAGTACTTCAGCCCGCCGCTCGGCTCCGCCGGAAAAAACTTCAACCAACGGCGGTCGTACTCCAGCGCCCGCTCGATATCCGATGGCGTACAAATGCCGGGCGCAAAGGGCAGCCCCGCCGCCAGCGCCGCCTCCACCACCCGGCGGTTCATCCCCGGAGCCACCCCAAAGGCCGCCCCCGCGTCCCGCGCCTGCGCCACTTGCTCAGGCTGCAAAATGGTCCCGATGCCCGCCAACATCCCCGGGACCTTGGCTACAATTTCCCGCAGCGCCCCCAGCGCCGCGGGAGTCCGCAGGGTCAATTCCATGGCGTCGATGCCGCCCTCCAACAGCGCCTCCGCCAGCGGCACCGCGTCCTCTACCCGATCGAGTATCAACACCGCGACGATGCCGCTCTTGCGGAGGCGCCCAAAAACTGTGGTTTCCTTATCACTCATAACTCCCCGCCCATAACCGCAGATGCCGCCGCGCGATACGAAATTTTTCTCCTCACTCCGCGCCCCGAGCGCGCCCTAGGGATGCAGCGCCTTGAGTTCCTCGTGCGACCAAGGCGTCTGGCGCGGCGCGATATCCTGGCGGATCCGGGTGACTTCCTCGCAGGTCGCCGGACGATTCCAACCGTGCCAGCGCTCCCCGACATAAGTCAGGACGTCGGCGATTTGCTGATCGGTGTGGGTGTGCTCCAGCGGCGGCATCAATCCGGCGCCGTAAGTAACCCCGTCGATGGGGCCCGCTTGCCCCTTCAACAAAATGCGCGCCAAGACCGCCACGTTGCCGTTGCCCGCCATCCAGGCCGACTTGGCGAGCGCCGGGGCCAAGAAGGAATCCGCCGCCTTCAGCCCCTGGCCGTCCAGCCCGTGGCACGACATGCAGAGATTTTCATAAACCACCCGGCCCTGGCGCGCCGGTCCGCTCAGCTTGTCCTGGAGCGCTTCCTTGGCGTCGTGTTCCTGCACCGCGGCCACCAGCGGCAAAGCGCGGCTTCCGGGCTTAAAGGCCCCAGGCTGCCCCACCGCCCGCCAGGCCAGGAAGACCTGCGTCGCCACCTGGGCATCGCCGTCGGCCGCCAGCCCGCCCACCGCTTCCAAAATCGCCCCGTCCGACTGCGCCAGCCACGGCTCCGCCAATTGCACCGCGGCCCGGCGCACCCGCGGTTCCCCGTCTTGCAGCGCTCCTAACACCAGCCCCTTCGGCAAGGCCTCCAGCCCGCGCAACGCCCACAGCGCGTGAATGCGCCCGTTCGCATCGCTCCCTCGGGCCATTTCCGCTAGGGCAGGCAGCGCCGATTTGTCCCCCCGCGACACGATGAGCATCTGCGCGGTGTCGCGCCACCACCCGTTGGCGTGGGCCAGGTGCGCCACTAACTGCGTCGGCGTCTCGTCGAGCATTTTGGGCAGCGCCGCGGCCGGTTTGTTGTCGGGGAGCAAGCGGTAGATCCGCCCGTGGCGGTGCACCTTGATCATCCCCCAGCGCTTCACCCGCTCATAGCGCTCCACCCACAGGGCCAATTTGTTTTTGCGATAGTCTTCCACAAAGTGCTCCTGCAAATCGGGCGTGACTTCGGTCGGAAACCACTCCTTCTCCTGAATAATGCCGCGGTAGAGATCGGCCACATAGAGCCCGCCATCGGGGCCGCTCGCCGTCCACACCGGGCGGAAATAGGCGTCCTTGGCCCGGATAAATTCGCTTCCCGGAAAGGCGTTGTGGGCCGTGCCCTTGCCATCCTGCCACGTATACGAAGTCATCCGCACCAACCGCCCCACCGGCTCGCAGCCGAGGGAATTCCCCTGCCATTCCGGAAAGAGTGGACTCCGCACCACGCTCTGGCCGCAGGCCGCCGAAAAATGCGTCAACTGGGCCTGGCGCGCCACGTCGTACCCCCCATCGCTAAAATCCCACACCGGACAAATCCCCCACGGCCGAAAATAGCCCTCCTCGTGCTCCGGAAGACTCAAAATCGGATACCCCGCCGGCAGCTGGAAGGAGTGGGCCGGATTTGCCCCCCCGCCCCACGAGCAAATCAGCCGACCATCGTCGTCGCGCGCCAAACCCCACTGGCTGACCCGCCCCACGCTGTGCGGCATGGCGTGGAGTTTCCCCCCATTCCAACTCAAGCGCCGATCGTTGGTGCAAATCGTATTATCTAAATTCCACAACATGCCGCTCTGCTGGTGTTCAATATTGCCGTGGTCGTCTGCCCCCTGCCAAGCGACTTCCCGCCGGTCCGCCACCCCGTCCTTGTTGTCGTCAAAATACGCCCAAATCGTCTCCGATTCCGTGAGCGCCACCAAAACCCGATCGTGCAGCGGAAGCACCGCTCGCGGCAAAATCACGTTGTCAATAAACACGCTCCGCTTATCCATTTTGCCGTCCCCATCGGTATCCGTCAACTTCACCACCCGGCTCACCGGATCCAACTGCCCCGTGGCGTGCTCGTCCTGCATGTACGTGCGCCACTCGCAAGCATACAGCGCCCCATTGCCGTCAAACGCGATCATCGACGGCTCCTCCACCATCGGCTCGCTGGCGACGCACTCCAAGTGATAGCCCTTGGGCACCTCCATAGTCTTGATGCTCTCCTCCGGCGCTAGGGTGGGAAAGGTCGTGTCCGGATTCCACTCCCCCTCCGCCTGCACCCGGGCAGTCCAAGGCAGCGCAAGGGGCAACACAAAACAAAGGCGGCGGAGCGAGGGCAAGTCCATGGGATTATCCCCCCATCCTGCCCTCATCCCATCCCATTGCCAATCTAAAGTTGCCGCCTTTCTCCACCACGCTTGGACGCATCTATGCGCACTTGGATTTAAATCCCGCCGCCGGTGTTATCGCGCAAGCGCCGCTACTCCTCTACAGCCGACCCATTTTCCGCTGTTCCATCAATAAATCCGCCGGAGTCCGGATCTTCATCCCATAAATTTCCCGCCCCAACGCTCCGTGAAAATCCGTCCGGTCCAGCGTCAGCACCAGGACGGCGGCCCTCAGCGGCGAGGGCGGCGATGACCACCGGGCAGTCTTTGGCTTGGGGGAAAACCAAGGCTCGTTCCCCCCTGGCGAGCGCGTCCGGGACCAGTTGCAGAATCGGCTGGATTTCGGCTTCCCAAGTGACGGCGGCGGCTGGGCCCATTTTAGGGAGGTTGCGAAGGGTTTCTTGGAGACCGCAGCCCGAGGTGCGCAGGGTCCACCCCTGCCCTGCCCCATTGCGGCAGAGTGAGCGGCACGGGCCCATTCAGATCGGGTGGATTGTCCTAAAAGCTGGGGCCACCTGTGCCCAGCGCGGCCGCGCCTCCCGAAAAAGGGAGCGGCAACCCGCCGGAGGAGGCGCGGGGGGGCGCTCTCGCTTCAAACAGAACCTATGACAGGCTCCCCAGGCCGCCAGAGCCGTCCAATCCCATGCGAAAAAGGCGAAGAACCGCCACCTGCCACCTTTTCAGTTAAAAAAGGAAAACCGCTCGGCCCTCCGGAAATCCCGCAAAAATCCGCCGCGGCCTTTTCGCGGGCACCTCTTCCAACTTATTGAAAAACAATATGGCGGAGGGGGTGGGATTCGAACCCACGGTAATTTGAATGGGGGCCTACTATCCCTGCCCTACGGGGGAATTGGCCGAAATTAGACTCCCGCGGCACCAATGGCATCCACGGTTGTGTGCGTTTTTGTGTGCGGTAGGATCGGGCATGGCCACCATCAAACGCAGACCCGACAGCCCATATTGGGTAGCATGCTACACCGACCACACCGGGAAGCGGATTCAGCGGACCACCAAGCTGCCGGACAAACGGGCGGCGGCAAAACTGGCAGAGACATGGGAGCAGGAGGCCAGCGTGCCACCGGCTCCACCCGCTCCGCCGGCACTGACGGTCGAGGGGTGGTGCGACCAGTGGCTGGCCGGCAACAAGGGAGCGGTGAGCATGGCGACCTACTC